>QJWC01000028.1 GCA_003235475.1 Acidimicrobiia bacterium
TGGGGCGCTGCGCAGGCGCGCAAGGGGTGGGTGACCCCTGACCGCGTGCTCAACGCCCTCCCGTTGGAAGCCTTTGCGGCGTTCGTTCGCACAAAGCGGTCCCATTAGCCCTCACACATTGTTCAATACGCATATGGGAGAGTCCCCGACCGCGCCCGAGACCCCGACCCTTCGGCGGACCTCGGCGTGGGCGGGCGCGGCGGGTGTCGCCGTGACACTCGGGCTCACCGAGCTGTTTGCGGGATTCTTCACCTCGATTCCATCGGCCATCTCCGCGATCGGGTCCTGGGTCATAGACCGGTCCCCAGGGTGGCTCAAGGACTTCGCCGTCGCGGCCTTCGGTACCTCGGACAAAGCCGCGCTTGCCATCTCCATCGTCACGGTGGCGCTGCTCATCGGTTGGTTCGTCGGGCGGTCGTCTGCCGGGGAGCCTCCGAGAATGCTCGTTGCATTCGTGGCCGCCGCCGTTGCCGCGATCGCCGCGCAGCTCGGTGAGGCTGGTGCGGCTCCGGCAGCCGTCGTCCTCGCCACATCCGTGGCCGGTGCGCTCGGTCTTGCGACCTGGTGGGGCATCGTCGCGTGGGCACATCCCGAAGTCGAGGAACCGGTTCCGTTCGACATGGGGCGTCGAAGGTTGATGGTCGGCCTCGCCGGAGCTGCGGCCGTCTCGGTGATCGCGATCAGCGTTGGGCGAGCCAAGCTCCGCACACGTGCAGAGGCCGCGAGGTCCGCACTCGAGCTCCCGAGGGCCGCAGTACGGGCAGTCGACCCTACGGCCGCCCACGATTTCGACCTCCAGGGCGTACAGCCGATCGTCGTCGGCGGTGCCACGTTCTACCGGATCGACACGGCGCTCGTCGTTCCCGCAGTCATGGTCGACGACTGGACCCTCACGATCAAAGGGATGGTCGACAAGGAGGTCGTCCTCACCTACGAAGACCTCGTCGCCATGCCACTCGTCGAGCGGTACGTGACGTTGTCGTGCGTGTCGAACGAAGTGGGTGGGCTTCTCGTCGGAAACGCGCTGTGGACCGGCGTACCGCTGCAGGACCTCCTCGACATGGCAGGGGTACGTGGAGGCGTCGAGCAGGTCGTCGGGCGATCCGTGGACGGGTTCACTGCCGGCTTCCCGATCGAGGCGGTGTACGACGGCCGTGAGCCCTTGGTGGCCATCGGGATGAATCGCGATGTCCTCCCCGCATCCCATGGGTTTCCTGCGCGTCTCGTCGTCCCTGGCCTGTACGGCTATGTGTCCGCAACGAAGTGGCTCACCGAGATCGAGCTCACGACGTGGGACGGCTTCGACGGGTACTGGATTCCGAGGGGCTGGAGCAAGGAGGGTCCCGTCAAGACCCAGTCGAGGATCGACCGGCCACGGATCGGCCAGCCGATCGAGGCGGGGGTCTTCACCGCCGCAGGCGTTGCGTGGGCCCCGACTCGGGCCATAACCAAGGTCGAGGTGCGGATGGACGAGGGGGAGTGGCGGGAGGCCGAATTGAGCGAGCCCCTGTCAGATGACGCGTGGGTGCAGTGGAAGCTCGACATCGATGTACCGCTCGGACGCCACTCGCTGCAGGTCCGCGCCACCGACGGCACCGGGCAGACGCAGGGTGGAAACGAGGTGAACCCCAAGCCGAACGGCGCTGAAGGTTGGCACCGGGTGAACTTCGAAGGGATCGAATCCGCTACGGCGTGAGGATCAGCGTCGACTCCGCCTGAGCCTCGATGTCTGACCGGCTCCAGAGCATCGACGCATAGCGGCCGTCGAGCCACAGCGGGATCATGTCGTCGTAGTGCGGGTGGTCGATGTGGCCGGACTGCCCAGTCGTGTGGATGGTCAACGAGTTCGCGAGGTTGCCGAGGTCGACGATCATGCGCATCGACGGGAGCCAGTCCACTTCGAAACCCTCGTCGGCGTTCCACCCCACGGCGTCGACCACCGACTCACTTCCTGCCACCGGGTATGGACCCCGATTGAACCGGTCGTCGATGAGGCCGATCCCCGTGCTGCCCAGCGAGGCGCTCGTGAACCGAACCGTGTGCAGGTCGCCCCATGCCCAGTCATCGACGTCGCCACCGAACCGATCCTCGAGCATCGACACCGCGGCTGAGAATGCGTCGGCCAGTATGTCGTCGCGGGTCTCCTTGCCGTCGGTCGTGACATCGTCCCAGAAGAGATCGTTCGGTAGGTCTGCGATCCCTCGCACCACCTCGAACCATCGAGAGCCTCCGCTTGCAGGGAAGTCCTCATGGAGTTCGTCGTTGAAAGTGCGGGCGAGGATCTCTGCCCATGTCGCCTGCCAGATCGCGGCTCCCGTGCTGTCGACAGCGTCCTGGAGATCCCAGGACGCAAGGGCGGCGACGGCATCCGCCTCGGATCCAGCTGCTGGAGCACTTCCCTCAACGGCTGAGAGGACGAACGGCCTGAGGAACTCTGCGTTCAGATCGCGACTATCGAATTGCATGGCAGCGAAGTCGGCGATCCCGGCGGAAGGGTACGCCTCGAGCATGTCCACGATCCGCCGCGCCCTGTATCCGTATGCCCAGTCCTCTGTGAGGAGATACGGGTACGAGTCGTCCACGACCTCGTTGTTCGCGGTGACGATGAAGCCGGAAGGGGGGTTCATCACAGATGGGAGTTCCTCGAATGGGATGAAGCCCGTCCATTCGTATTCGTCGGTCCACCCGGGCACCGGGAGTGTGCCATCTCCGTTCGCCCTGATCGGGATGTTGCCCGGTGTCTGGTATCCGATCGATCCGGTGATGTCCGCGTAGAGCAGGTTCTGGGACGGAACCCTGAACAACCTCGCGGCCTCCTGAAACTCCTCGAAGTTACGCGCCGTGTTGATTCGATGGATCGGGCCAGCGATCGACGGGATGTCGTCGAGACCCGTCCATCGCAGGGCGACCGCGTACGGCTCAGGAAGATCGAGGCCGGACTCGCCGACGGTGTCGAGCGGACCGTACGAACCGGAGATGATCGGGCCGTGGATGGTGGATCGGACGGTGACCTCGACGGAATCACCGCCAGCGACATCGATCACCTCGGTGCGAAGGTCCATGTCGAGCCATTCACCCATGTACTCGTACTGGAACTCGTTGTCCGGGTTGACCTTCTCGATGTAGAGGTCCTGCACATCAGGTCCGAGGTTCGTGAAGCCCCATGCGATGTTTGCGTTGTGGCCGATGATCACGCCTGGGACCCCTGCAAAGCTGAACCCTGCCACGTCATATGGACACTCATCGTTCACGACCCGGCAGTGAAGCCCGACCTGATACCAGATGGAGGGCATCTGCATCCCAAGATGCGGGTCGTTTGCGAGGATCGCGTTCCCGGTCGGTGACCGGGCGCCGGACACAGCCCACGAGTTCGACCCGATTCCAGTGTCCACCTCGCCGCCCGTGAGGTGGTTCAGCCCTGCGATCGACCTGTAAGTGTCAGCCAGCGGTTCGATAGCTCCTTCAGGGACGGCGTACGACGCCTCGGCGCCGTACGCCTCTGCGGTGGAATTACCGACGATGACCGGGTGCCGGTCGTCCGGATACCGAGGGGCCAGCTGTCGCACCCGTTCCGGGGACATCGTGGCGAGCGCCATCGCCCGCTCGATCTCCGCGCCGAGGTTGCCCCCGAGGTCCCACGACATCACCTTGCCCCACGCGAGCGATTGCGCGCCGGTCCACGGCTCGACGTTGTACCCGCCGTTGATGAGCGACAGGATCGTGTACTCGAAGCTGAGGTCTTTCTGAGGCGTCTTCGCGATGTAGGCGTTCACGCCTGCGGCGTACGAGTCGAGGATCCCTCGGAGGTCAGGCGAATCGGCGTCATACTGTCGCTGGGCGAGGCCACCCCAATCGAGGGTCCGGATGAAGGTGTCCGTGTCGACCTGGCTGTCGCCGAACATCTCAGAGAGCGTGCCGTGCGAGATGTGTCGCCAGAAGTCCATCTGGAAGAACCGGTCCTGGCTGTGAACGAAGCCCTGGGCCATGAAGAGGTCGTGCGGTGTGTCGGCGTAGATGTGCGGGACACCGAACTCGTCCCGGATGACCTCGACCTGTCCGTCGAGGCCTGGAACTTGGATGGTTCCTTCCGTCTGCGGAAACGCCCGACGGACCGACCACCGGCCCCAGAGCGCGACCCCGATGATCAGGACGAAGAAGAGTGCGAACGCTCCCCAGAGCACGCGGCGACGTATCCGACGCCAGCGTGACGAAGGAGTCTTCTCCCCTGGTTGCCTCACCATGGGATCATCGTAGGTGGGGTACGAGTCACTCGGCTTCCGTATCCTGAGCCCATGACCACTGACACGAATCCGGAATCGGAAGACGCCGTCGAATCCGTGACGCCCGAGGTCCTCGAACCGGCGGCCACCGACGACTCGGCCGGTGCCAGGGAGAGGCCTTCGGTATCCGAGCCGTCCAAGCTCATCCGCATCGCATCGATGACGAGGGCGATGCTCGACGAGGTCCGCGAGGCTCCGCTCGACGCCGCTGGCAGGATCCGGCTGCTCTCGATCTACGAGGGTTCGCTCGACGAGCTCAAGGAAGTCCTGTCCGAGGACCTCGTCGAGGAACTCGATTCCGTATTCGTCCCGATAACGGACGAGCCGTCGGAAGCCGAGCTGCGGATCGCGCAGGCCCAGCTCGTCGGTTGGCTCGAAGGGCTCTTCCACGGAATTCAGGCATCGCTCATCAGCCAACAGATGGCAGCGGCTGCACAGCTCGACCGGATGCGACAACGCAAAGCCCTCGAGCAGTCGTCCTCTTCGGACGGCAACGGCCTCTACCTCTGAGGGCCGACCGTCCCCCTACGAAATCGGCTCTGTAGGCTGGAGGCATGGCGATGTACCAGCTGCACACACCACCGCCGATGGAGGATCCGACGCTGATCTTCGGGATGGCCGGTTGGGGAGACGCGGCGTCGGCAGCCTCCGATGCGGCCGACTGGCTCGTCGAGGACAGTCAACCGGTCGTCACCTTCGATCCGGACGCGGTCTTCGACTACCGGTCGAACCGCCCCGTGATCAGGTTCTCGGGAGGCGATGTCGCATCCGTCACGTGGCCGAGGCTCGAGATCAGGCACGTTGCACCGTCCGGGCGCGACGTCCTCGCGCTCGTCGGGAACGAGCCGGACTTCGCCTGGGCCGAGATATGCGACACGCTCGTCGACCTCGCCGGTCGATTCGGTGTGGAGAAGGTGATCACGCTCGGTTCGGTTCCGACGCCTATCCGCCACAGCCCCGAGGGCACGGTCTTCTGCTCTGCGTCCGACTCGCGGATGCTGCTCGCCGGTGACGAGGTGCTCATGGACCAGTTCGTCGTTCCCGCGTCGGCGGGGTCCGTCTTCCGTTCTGCGGTCGTCGAAGCCGGGTTCCCTTCGATCGGCTACTGGGCGCAGGTGCCGCAGTACGTCGGTCGCCCCTATCACCCTGCCATCCTCGCCCTGCTCAGAAAGACACAAGCGCAGCTCGGCATCGAGCTCGAGCTCGACGCGATCATCAACGACGTCGGCCAGCAGATGGCCAGGCTCGATGAGATCCTCGAGCGTCGCGATGACGCGAGGGCGTTTGTCGACGGTCTCGAGCTGCGGGTGGGCAATACCGCGAAGTTCCCTGACGAACTGCCGACGGCCGATGAGATCGCGGACGAGGTCGCCCAATACCTCCGAGACTCCGAGGGCGGCGACGGCTTCTGAAGAGGATCTCGTCCGCCGTTCAACGGGGACGGGCGAGCGGAGCGAGCCACGGGATCATCCCCATCCGGCCTGCGAATCCCCCTGCGTCGCACCTGCGGTGTTCTGCCGTCCCCCGAAAGGGAGGACGTGTGCGGGAACGACGGGCGGACATGAAACCGGTTCGTCCCCCTTTCAAGGGGGACTGGCGAGTGGAGCGAGCCAGGGGGATCCCCGCGGGTCGCGGTCAGGCGAGCTGCGAAGGCCTCAGTTGCTGAGGATGCCGACGAAGAGGGTCAGGACGATGAGCACGGCCGTGACGGCGATCATGCCCCACACGGACCATGTCAGCCCCTTGACGGCGCTGATCTGATCCCTGATAGCCGCGGTCAGTTGGGCGAGCTCGACGTCGGACGCTGTGGCGGCTGGCTGCACTCTCGTGCGTTCGGCAGGCGTGGCCCTCGGAGGAGCGGCCGCGGGTGGCGTAGCGACCGCGGGTGGCGTGACGAGCGGAGGGGCCGGGTCGACCACGGTGGCTGCGGCAGGCGCTGGCATCCCTACTGGCACAAAAGACACTTCCTCGCCCTCTGCCGGGTGTCCGAGGTACAACGTGGTGGGCCCTTCGATGGCCACGACGTGGACCTGCTCGCCGTCGCGGAACGTCCCGTTCCTCGACCCCGCGTCCTCGAGCTTCCAACCGGTCCCGTCATACGACACGATGGCGTGGCGTCGCGAGATACCCGGACGGGCGATGCGAACGTTCGCCGACGCGTCAGAACCGATCATGGCTCTTGTGTCATCGTCGATGACACTTTCGTTCCCCTGGTGGATGACCTTGAGTGGCACGAGTTCTCCGGTGGTAAGCGTGCGGTGAAGCCACAATCGTAACGGACGTGAAGTCCGTTACCGCCACATCGAGGATGTGGACCGAGGGGCAGTGGACCGCATTTCCGACGAAATTTCTCGTCAATAGCCGTGCGCACCGGCGACAATGGCAGTAATCCGGGAATAGGCCCAACATCGTAGAGGTTGCATGCACCAAGGACGCACAGACCAGCAGAGCCGCGCACAGGAGGATCCGACCATCATGCTGACCCTCAGCGACCTGATGTGGGAGCCAGAGGTCAATTGGCGTGCCGACGCAGCATGCAGTGGGATCAACTCCGACCTCTTCTTCCCTCCTGGTGACGACGATCCCAGCCCTGAGCAGACGCGCAAGGCGAAGGAGATCTGTGCGCAATGCCCGGTGCAGGAAGCCTGTCTCCAGTACTCCCTCGCCACGAACCAGGCTGCTGGCGTGTGGGGTGGCCTCGACGCCGGGGAGCGGCGGCGCATGAGGCGTCGTATCCGTGACCGGGAGCGCCGCAGAGCATCCTGATCCACCGCATACTGGGCTGATGCCTCGGTTCCTCATCTCGCTGTGCGTGTTCGCGGCGTCCGCAGCGATCCTCGTGCTCGAGATCGTTGCAGGTCGAATTCTTGCCCCGTACGTCGGTGTCAGCCTCCAGACGTTCTCGGGCATCATCGGAACCATCCTCGCCGCCCTTGCGGTCGGAGCGTGGGTGGGCGGTCGTGTCGCTGACGAGCGGGACCCCGTTGCGCTGCTCGGTCCCACGTTGATCGTCGGAGGAGTCCTCGCCATTGCGTCGCCGGCCCTGGTCTACGTCCTCGGCCCATCCGCGTCCGGCGAATCGCCTGCCGTCATCCTGCTCCTCGCGACCGTGGGCTTCTTCCTGCCTGCTGCGGTGCTCGCCGCCGTGACGCCCCTGGCAGCCAAGATCACACTTCGCAACCTCGACACCACGGGTTCGGTCGTCGGATCGCTGTCGGCAATAGGTACTGCAGGCGCGCTCTTCGGAACCTTCGTCACGGGGTTCATCCTGATCGCGGCGATGCCCTCCCAGCCGATCACGTGGGCGACAGGCGGGATCCTCCTGGTGCTCGGCCTCGTGGCAACTGTCGGAAAGCGAGCGATCATCGGCACGGGTGCAGTATTTCTCGTCGCTGTCCTCGGGTCAGCGGTCCTCGCCGCACCCTGCGATGTTGAGACTGCGTACTCGTGTGCCGTGATCGCCGATCGGCAGGTCGAAGGGCGGGAGTCGGTGAAGGCGCTCATCCTCGATCGATTCGTCAACAGCGTCGTCGACACCGAGGACCCGACCTACTTGTCGTCCCGCTACGCCAGGGTTCTCGTGGCCGCGGTTCAGGCGCAGTTTCCCGATGGCCCGACGCGTGCGCTCTACGTCGGAGGCGGCGGATTCACGTTGCCCAGGTTCTATCAGGCGACCGCCGGATCCGAAGCCGTGGTGCTCGAGATCGACACCGTGCTTCCGAAGATCGCCGTGGAACGACTCGGGCTTGTCCCGGGTCCATGGCTGACGATCCTCGAGGGCGACGCCCGGATCGGCGTTCGGAAGGTGGCAAGCACGAGGTTCGATCTCGTCGTTGGTGACGCCTTCAGTGGACGCGCCGTGCCGTGGCACCTCACGACCCGCGAATTCGTGAGTGACCTCGTGTCGCTCCTCACTGATGACGGCCTCTACGTGATCAACGTGATCGACCATCCACCATTGCGGTTCGTGAAGGCGGAACTCGCGACGCTCGCGGCGGTCTTCCCCCATGTTGCCGTGATCGCGCCGGCGAATTATCTCAGTGGTGAGCGGGGCGGAAATTTCGTCCTCGTGGGCTCGAACAGGGATATCGATGCGGCGTCGATCGCATCACTCGTGCCAGCAAATGAGTTCGTTCTGGCGGACGCCGACGCCCACGGGTGGGCTGGCGACGCCGTGACGCTCACGGACGACTTCGCTCCTGCGGACCAGCTGCTGAGCCGCCCCTGAAGTCTGCTGGGGCTCGGCTACTTCAGATAGGGACGTCGTTTCACGAACCTTCGACCCTGCCACCATCGGCCGATTCCGATGTACACGCCACCGTTGAGGAACACGACCGCGAGCATCGTCAGCGCCCCGAGGATGTGCTCGTTCGTGAGCGGGTTGTCGGCAGGGGGAACCGATGTCGCGAGGTACATCACCAGGTACAGGAGTGCACCGCCGATGCCAGAGAGCCGCGTTCCTGCGCCGAGGATGAACGGCAACCCGATCAGCAGAAGGGCGATCATGAAGACCCAGTCCGTGACGTTCTGGGCGTTCGGTGCCGACGGTGCCATCCACGTGAACCAGTTTCCGAGAGCCGAACCGGCTGTTCCGACGTTCAGCACCTCGTAGGTCGGCGATCCACCGTTGATGAACGCCGCGTCGCACCCGATCTGTATCACCTTCTCGCCAGCGTCGTTCACCGAGGCACAGGTGCCGTATCCGAGGCCGATGAGCTTGTCGGCGAACGCCCAGAGCCACGTCCATCCGAACGCGATGCGCAGGATCCCGATCAACCACCAGCCTGACACCTTGCCGTCGACGGGCATGTGCGTTCGCGGGTTGATCACCGTTGTCATCTGGCCCTCCTGTGCGCTCACGATCCGGACGGATCTGACGCGCTGTGCGAAATCGGTCGGAGGGAGTATGCCAAAGATCGGCGCGCGAAGGTCGATGCCGAGGTCAGCGTCGACCTTCGCGCGGTGCGAACGGCTATCCGGAGGGCGGTGTGAACGTCAGGACGACGTCGTCAACCTGGTTGAACACCACCTGCGAGATACCGATCGTCTCGAAGATGTAGCCATAGGCAGGACGCTTGTCCGGGTTGTAATACCCGTACCACCAGGTCGGCGAGAGTTCATCGTCCTCGAGCTTGGCACCCGTCGTGATGTTCACGGCGAAGGAGAGCTCGGCGCCCTGAATGTCATACGGGCCTTCTACGCCGTCGAAATCGCTGTCGAGCCAGAACCAATCCGAGTCTGCGGGAGAGCGGAGCATCCCTTCCTTGACGGAGGAGTCGACGTTCCCCACCAGGTAGTCCACGGAACCGAGATCTTCGGGCGATGCGTCGAGCGATGGCATCACGACCAGGAAGGCGCCGGCTTCAGGCGGACCGAACAAGACGATCCCACCCGGCTCACCTATGTTGATCTCCCAGCTACCCGGGACCATGATCGACCAACCGACGACCTCGTCGACATACGTCTGCCACCCCTGTGCCTCCAGCGACGCGAGGTAGGCAGCCCTCAGCTCATCGGGTGTTGGCGGGAGAGTTGTGGTTGTGGTCGTGGTCGTCGAGGTAGACGTGGACGTGGTGGTCGAGGTCGACGTCGTCGGCAACTGCGTTGTCGTGGTGGTCGACGGCATGTCGGCAACCTCGGCAAGGTCGTCGTTGGTTGCGTCCTGGGTAGATCCACCGCAGCCAGCGAGAAGCGCTGCGATGCAGATCGACGCTGCAATGTGCTTCATGATCGTTCCCCAATGGTTACGGGCCGTCACTCCCCGTCGACGACGCCACTCGTGAGACCATCGTCACGCATCTACGGGTCTTCGTGTATCGGGGATCGCCCCGATGCGTCAGCGGTGGGTGATGTGGACCATTGGTTCCCGGTCAAAAGCGATCGGAAACGTCACGGCCTGTTGGGTGACGGCATCCAGCGTCTCGCGTGGTTGGGGAGAGAACAGCTCGACGGCTGTCCGCTTCGTCGTGCGCCGCCATCGGCCAACGATGGCGCCTTCGACGATCACGACGCCCGGAGGAGGGGCCGCGGGCCACACGAGTCGGGAGAGGTCTGCGTCGAGCCATCGGCTGGTCGTGCGACGGAGGAACGCAGGGTCATCAGGGGGGAGGAGGACCACGTCCGGCGGCTCGGGAGGGGACGCGAGGAGGTCTATCGCATCGGTGGCGATGAGCATCGGGCCGTGCGGCGTCTCGATCTCCGTGAGATCATCCTCGACGTCTGCGACAATTGAGCGCGCATCGTCGGATGTCGCGTCGATCCACCACTGGAAGTCCTTGACGGTTGCTGGGCCCAGATACCGGAAGAATCGGCGAGCGAGCGCTCTCCGTGCCTGGCCGACCGGGATCGACGGCGGCTCGGCGATGGAGATCATGACATCTCGGGCGTCCCACCGCACCCTGAGCCTTCCGGTCGTAGCTGCCTTCCTGAAGGCTTTGTGGGTCAGATCGGGAAGCGCGCCCTCGACGTCAGCCTGGCGCATCGTGTCTGGGCCGAGGACGGCGGCAATCCTGTCGGCTATCGCGGACGTCTCTTCCGCCCGTTCGGCGTCGATCGGGTGGGCGCCCCTCGTGAAGACTCCGAAGTCATCGGCGGGAATGAGATACACGGAGGCCCTGAAGAAGACCTGCGCGAGGTCGTCGTGTTCCCAGGTGTCGGGCCCAACGCCTTCGACGCGAGCGTGGAGTGAGAGCAGTCCTGAACGGGGCGACCCGTCCTGGAGTCCAGGGCGTGCAGCCTCGGCAAGACGTTCGATCGGGAGTGCTCCCCCGACCCCCTGAACGGCGAGTCGATGGGCAAGCACGGCGGATGCTTCGAACGTCACGTCTCCAACCTAGGTCAGGATCGTGAGCAGGTGGATGCGCCATAGGCGGAGACCCGAGCCAGCATCAGATTTGCCGTTCAGGTGGGCGTCTAGGCGCCAGGCTCGACGAATGGTGTCACGTCGATGCACGCTGCGATCGACAGGTCGTCTTCGGGAAACTGCTGTGCCATCACGGTCCACACTTCTGCGACGGATGGCCAAACACCGCTGAGCAGGACTTCGAACGAGTCATCCGGCCGTGCCAGGAACACCCCTTGTTCGAAGTACGTGTCGAAGGTCGCGTGGAACGTCCACTGGTCGTTGCGTCCAGCAGTGTCTACGACCGTGACGGCAACGTCGTCGGGTAGGTCGTCCCCTGAACTGAGCAACCACTTCTTGAACGAGGCCAAGACGGTGGCTGGAAGCTCCGACTCGGTCGACGAGCATGCGAGGTCGACTCCGGCCACGAGATCTTGGATTGCAGCAGAAGTGCGTGCGGCCGCGGCATCGGCCTCTCTCTTCAGGCCTTCGACCTCGTCCTGGAGCGCGTAATGAGACGCCTCGAAAGCGGCTGCGGTGTTGCTTGCAGCCTCCATAGCATCATTCGTTGACGCAAGCTCATGTGTCAACGAGGTGATTTCCTGATTCAGGGCGGTGACCCTGTCCTCGAGCGCCTTGAGGTCTGCCCGCGTGTCGTCTCTCGAGCACCCCGGAAGGGTGACGAGCAGGACACCAGCGACCACGATCGAAACGAAACGGTTCCCATGCAATGTGACTCCGATCCCCGGTGTCCGTTCCATCGTATCCCTGTCTTCCCGGATCGGGCTGTGGATTCCTCACCCGACGCACGGACCTCGCGCGCGGAAGAATGGCCGCTCGGCTCGACGGCCGAACGGCGGCAAAGTCGGATTGTTGACCGCTATGCGATCGTGACGTCGACGCCGGTGATCGAAACCGGGTCGTGGGGCCGGTCCTGCGTCCCCGTGGCCGCCTCGGCGATTGCGTCGACGACGTCCATCCCATCGGTGACCTGGCCGAATATCGAGTAGGCGTTCGGCAGCGGGTAGTCGGCGTGCATGATGAAGAACTGGGAGCCGTTCGTGTTCGGACCGGCGTTCGCCATTGCAAGCGTGCCCCGCGTGTACGACGACTTCGAGTGGCCGAGCTCGTCGCGGAACTGGTAACCGGGGCCACCGCGACCCGTTCCCGTCGGGTCGCCGCCCTGGATCATGAATCCCTTGATGACGCGGTGGAAGATCACGTCGTCGTAGTACCCGTCCTCGGCGAGGAACACCCAGTTGTTGACCGTTTGGGGGGCGTCGGTCGCGTACAGCTCCACCGAGATGTCGCCTGCCGTCGTGTGGATCACCGCGGTGTGGGCCTTCGAGAGGTCGATCGTGAGCTCAGGGGCAGACGAATAGTTCTTGGCCATTGGGAGTCCCTTCTTCGGTTCACATACCAGGTTGCGCCGGGATGGTACCGGTGCGCTCGCGGCGGGATTGCCCCGCTAGAAGCCCCCGCGGCGGCGGCGTTTGAGTGCTTTCTCCTTGAATGGCACTGCCTCTGAAGGCGGTTCCCACGACGCAAGGTCGTCGAGGCGGTCATCGTTCGAGAACATCTTGACGATGGGCACGTTGAGTTCGGCCCGGCGCTGGATGCCGAGGACCTCGTTCACCTGGTCCCACTCGACGAGCGTGACGACGAGTCCGTCCTCGCCAGCTCTTGCGGTTCTACCGCTGCGGTGCAGGTAGGTCTTCGGATCGTCAGGCGGGTCGTAGTGCACGACGACGTCGACGCCGTCGATGTGAAGCCCTCTCGCGGCGACATTCGTGGCGACGAGGACCTTGATCGATCCCTCGGTGAAACGCTTCAGCGATTGCTCGCGCTTGTTCTGCGGGAGATCGCCATGGATGGGTGCGCACGCGACGTCGAGGTCCTGGAGGTCCCGAGCCAGGCGGTCGGCGCCGGCCTTTGTGCGGGTGAATGCGAGGACACGGTCGTTGTTCTCGGAGATCCGCTTGACCACCTTGGCCTTGTCCATGTAGTGGACCTTCAAGAAGCGGTGCTCCATCGTGTCGACGGTCTCGGACTCGGTCTCGACCTCGTACTCGACCGGGTCGACCATGTACCGGTCGATCAGTTCCTGTACCTGGTGGTCGAGGGTCGCGGAGAACAGAAACGTCTGGCGCGCCTTCGGGAGCTTGGCCATGATCGCGCGCACCTGTGGCATGAAGCCCATGTCGGCCATCTGGTCGGCCTCATCGATGGTCACGATCGAGATCGCGCGCGGGTCGAGCGCCTTTCGTTCCATCAAGTCGATCAAGCGGCCCGGAGTCGCGATGGCGATCGAGGCACCGCGGGCAAGGGCGTCGATCTGGGGTCCCATCGGTGCGCCGCCGTAAACAGCGACGACGGTTCGATCCCGTTTCGTGACGAGCGGCCGCAGCGCCTTCGTGACCTGTACGGCGAGCTCGCGAGTCGGCACGAGGATCAGCCCGTGTGGGCTGCGGGGCTCCGGCGGGCCGACGCGCTCGACCATCGGGATGCCGAAGGCAAGGGTCTTCCCGGATCCCGTCTGGGCCTTGCCTGTGATGTCGCGCCCGGCAAGCGAGGACGGAAGCGTCATCGATTGGATCGGAAACGGCGAGGTGATGCCTTCGTCTGCAAGGGCCTCGACCAGGTCCGCTGGCACGCCGAGATCGGCGAACGTCACGGCAGAAGTTTGTTTGAGGGTGTCAGTCATCCGGTGGGAGCGAGGTTGCGAGGTGGCTCCGTGGTTGCAACGCTAGTGCGTGGGACCCGTTAACCCGTGGCTCAGGCCCAGAACGGGCGCTTCACCCGTTTGCCTTGGGCTCGCCCGATCGCGTACGTTGCCGCTGCCAGAGCTACGGCGCCGGTCGCCGCCGTGGTGCGCTTGATGACCTTCTTGCGGGTCCGCGAGAACTCGACGACGGGCCAACCGCGGTGATACGCAACGGCCTCGAGGGCCCTGTCGGGATTGACCGCCACCGGGTGCCCGACCACTTCGAGCATGGGGAGGTCGCCTGCGCTGTCGGTATACGCGTACGACCGGGCGAGGTCGTACCCCTTTTCGGCAGCGACCTTCTGCAGGGCGATCGCCTTTCCCTCTCCGTAACAGAACGGTTCCGCCAGCTCTCCCGTGTAGGTGCCGTTCTCGATTTCGGCGACGGTACCGATGCCACCCGTCATGCCCATCGCCTCGGCGAAGCGCGACACGATCTCGACGGGGGATGCCGAGACGATGTAGGTGTCCCGGTCGGCGGCGGCATGGAGGTCGATGAGCCCCCGCGCCTCACGCCGCACGTCATCGAGTAGGCGTGGGAGCACATCGTCCGCGAGGTCCATGAGCGTCGAGACGCCTACGCCTTCGATTGCCGCGAGGATGCGAGCCTTGACCGCGTCGGTCTTGGCATCTGAGGCTCCCTGCAGCTTGAACGCTGCGGCGTTCAAGGCGTCCTTGAGCAGCTGGCTCGTCGGCACCATTCCTCTTCGATAGGCGACCCACCCGAACACGAAGACCGAAGAGCCACCGATGATGGTGCGATCGAGATCGAAGAAGGCGGCGGCCCTTGGTTCGGTCATCCGATGTACTCGTCAGCCACCGCGTAGAGGAGGTCCGGTCCCGCGACCGCCGCTTCGAACTTGCCGCGCGCGTCCGGAAGGAGGTTCGCTGCGTAGAACCGAGCGGTGGTGATCTTCGCCTGCAGCCACTCGTCGGCTGGCGAAGCGTCGTGCGCGGCTGCAGCCTGTCGAGCGAGGTAGTAGCCGCCGGCAACCGTGCCGAGTCCGTCGAGGTAGGACGTTGCACCGGCGAGGCGCAGCTGCGGGTCCTCGGCCATCAAGAGGATGGCGGTGGCCTGGCGGGCCGAGGCGGTGGCCCGTGAGAGCGCCACGCTGATGTCGTCGAGCTCGGTTGACTTACCGGAGAGTTCCTTCGCGGTGGCATCGATCTCATCGAGATACCCCTCGATCACGGCGCCGTTGTCGAGCGGAAGCTTGCGCATCACGAGGTCGATCGCCTGGATGCCGTTCGTGCCCTCGTAGATGGGGGTGATGCGGATGTCGCGATAGTGCTGCGCGGCCCCGGTTTCCTCGATGAACCCCATCCCGCCGTGGACCTGCACGCCGAGCGATGCGACATCGACGCCCCGGTCGGTCGCCCACGCCTTTGCGATCGGCGTGAGGAGGGCGAGTCGTGCCTCCGCCGCGGCCCTCTTCGCTTCGTCGGTCTCAGCGTGCATCCGGTCCTCGGCCGCAGTTGCGTCGTACAGCAGACCGCGCATCGCCTCGGTGTATGCCTTCATCGTGAGCAACATCCGCCGGACGTCGGCGTGGCCGATGATCGTGTCGGACTCGGCTGCGTCAGGCGTCCGGCCCTGAATCCTCTCCTTGGCGTACGCGGCAGCACCCTGATACGCCCGCTCTGCGATGCCGAGGCCCTCGAGCCCGACCCCGAGACGCGAGTGGTTCATCATCGTGAACATGTAGTTCATACCCCGGTGCTCCTCCCCGATGAGGTAGCCGGTCGCCTCGTTGAAGGACAGAACACAGGTCGGACTGGCGTGGATGCCGAGCTTGTGCTCGATCGACACGGTTTCGACGCCGTTGCGTTCCGCGGGTTTGCCGTCATCGTCGACGAGGAACTTCGGTACGAGGAAGAGCGAGATCCCGCGGGTGCCAGGGGGCCCGCCGGGCGCCCTCGCGAGGACGAGGTGGATCACATTGTCTGCGAGGTCGTGGTCTCCCCACGTGATGAATATCTTCGAACCGGAGAGGAGGTACGTGCCGTCGCCAACCGGCTCGGCCTTCGTCTTGAGCGCCCCGACGTCAGATCCCGCCTCGGGCTCGGTGAGGACCATCGTCCCCGTCCACTCACCGGTGATGAGGTTCTCGAGGTAGATGTCGCGCAGCTCGTCCGTTCCATGGCGTTCGAGGAGCGCGATGGCGCTGTCGGTGAGCATGTTGCAGAGCGAGAATGCCATGTTCGACGAAGCCATCATCTCCGACATCGCCTGGCCGACGACCTTGGGGAAACCTCCGCCGCCGAACGCTGCAGAACCTGCAACAGAACTCCAGCCAGCGTCCCTGAGTTTCGCCCACGCACCCTCGAACGCCTTCGGCATCGTGACGGTGCCGTCCTCGAACTTGGCGCCCTCGAGATCGCCGATCACGTTGGTCGGAGCGATGACCTCCTCATAGAACCGCGCAGCTTCCGTGACCAGCGGCTCGATCATCTCCGCATCGACGTCTGCAAACGCCGGAAGCTCGGTGATGGACGACACATCGCTGATCGTGTCGAGGGTGAAGAGAATGTCCCGTACGGGCGCGTGATAGTCCGCCATGGTCGGCAGGGTACCTGACCGGGAGGACTCCTCAGAAGTGCGTCCATTTCGCGTCGAGGGTGGATTACGCGGCGTGGAGGTAGCCTCACGGGCCCCACGACTTCTTGGAGAGATCCCAATGCCGATCCGCCCGATTGCCGCGCTCGTCGCCTTGACCGCCCTGTTGGCCGCGTCATGCACATCGTCGGAAACACACCTCGTTGCGCAAGATGGCGACATCGTCGAGGTCCACTACGTGGGAACGCTCGACGACGGATCGCAGTTCGACTCCTCGAGGGATCGCGGCGCCCCGTTCGAGTTCACGGTTGGGGGCGGTCAGGTCATCGGCGGCTTCGACGACGCGGTGCGCGGCAAGCAGGTCGGAGAGGTCACCACGGTCCGCATCGAGCCGGCGGACGCATACGGGGAGTGGAGCGAGGAGGCCTTGGTCGAGGTGCCGCGGAACCCCGAGCAGGGCGAGGTCACGGTCGGTGAGCAGGTGTACCTCGCGAACGGGCAACCCGTGACGGTGGTCGCTGTGACGGACGAGACCGTCACGCTCGACACGAATCACCCGCTCGCAGGTGAGGCACTCACGTTCGAGATCGAGGTGCTCTCGATCACCCGGGAGTAGTCGCCGAAAGCGCGCCCTCCCAGATCGCTCGGAACGCTTCCGACGACTCCTGCAGTTCGGCTGCGGGTCCAACGGCGACCACGCGGCCTCCTTCCATGACGACCACACGGTCGGCGCGTGCCAGCGCTGCGTGGCGGTGGGACACCACGAGGGCAGCGACCTCGCTCCGTGCCCGGAACAGACGGTTCCACAGGATCTGCTCCGTCTCGACGTCGAGCGCCGACGAAACGTCGTCGAGGACCAACAGCCTCGGATCGCGCGTCAGCATGCGTGCAGACGCCGAGCGTTGGATCTGCCCGCCGGACAGCCGCACCCCGCGGGGTCCCACCAGAGTCTCGAGCCCCTCTGGCATCAGGTCGACATCGTGGCGCATCGTCGCGATGTAGATCGACTCGTTCATCAGGTGGTCGGACACGTCCGCGCCGAGGTCGAGGTTGTCCCTGAGGGACATCGAGAACAGCTTCGGCACCTGGGGTGTGTACGCCGCGTTCGGTGGCACGAGCGCGCTGGCCGGGTCGTCGATTGCTTCCCCGTTCCAGATCACCAGTCCCGCGTCCGCAGGAAGGAGCCCGAGGATCGTTCGTAGTAGCGTCGTCTTCCCTGACCCGATCCGACCCGTCACGACGACGAACTCTCCTCTCCGGATGTCGAGGTCCACGTCCGAGATCCCGTTGTCCGATCCTGGATACGTGTACGACAACCCGCGCACCTCGAGCGACTCGAAGCCAGGGTGGTCCGAGGTCGGCAGTTCAGGAGCCGGCGGTTCCGAATCGAGCCACAGGTCGGTCTTCTCGAATGCCCGCGTCCACGGCTCCCCACGCATCGTGCGGGTGATCTTCTCGACAGAGACCGAACCTTGCTTTGCCCGCGCGATGAAGGCGCCCACGAAGTAGGACGCATCGGCAACGACGTGCAACAGGTAGACGAACAGGGCGAACTCGCCAAGCGAGATCCCCGTCGATCCTCCCTCGTTCAGCCGGCCGGCCGCGAGCAGCAGGATGAGGCCCGTACCGATGTTCAGCGTGTTGCGGAACACGGCGTGGAGCACCTCTGTCAAGGTGCGGTCGCGCACCATCATGCGCTTTCGCACCGCGTTCAGTGCCATGAAGCGGTCGAGCATCGGCCCCTCGGTGCCAGCGACCTTCACGGCCTGCGTGGCTGCGAAGGTCTCGCCGAGGAACCCTGTGATCGCCTCTGTCGCCTCCCGCGCGGCTCGCCGATACCGACGAATCACACCACCCATCTGCGTCGAGACGATCCCGACCACGAGCACCGGGATGGCGATCGCAATGGTGATGACCGGATCGATGGTCCAGAAGATGACGAACGAGATCGTGCCGGACACGAGCGCGCCGGTGAGATCGACTGAGATGTCGAATGGCTCGACGATGTGCTCCACGTCGTCCCTGAAGCGCGACACGATCTCACCTGGGGTCTCCTCGACGGCAGCGGCGCCAGGCATCTCGAAGATGCGGACGAGCAGGTTGCGGCGGATCGTGGCACCCGCGCGGAACAGGAGCGATCCGTGGTTCCTCATTCCGAGGAAGATCGCGACCGAGCGTCCAGCGGCGTAGGCAAACGTTGCGACGACGACGAAGACCACCGTGGACGATTCGATCCCGGCGAGCAGTTCATCGAAGAAGTGCGCGGTGATGAACCCGACGAGCACAGGCATGGTCCAGATCGCTGTCCAGAGGAACAGCGCTGCGCCGTATCGCCACGGTTGCACGCGACCCATCCTCATGAGGATGCGGCCGAACCCTGGTTGCCGTTGGGTTGTCATGCCAGTGCCTCCTCCATGCCAGCGACGAGAAGGTGCGCGAACACCGAGTCCTCGTCCGCCATCAGCGCGGCCCTCTCGCCCTGCTCGATGATGCGGCCATCCTCGAGGATCACGATGTCATCGGCGCGCGCGACCGTTGCGAGCCTGTGTGCGATCAGGATCGCGGTGCGGTTCTCCAGAAGATGGTCGACCGCCTTCTCGATCAGTCCTTCGGTCGCGGGGTCGAGTCGGGACGAGGCCTCGTCGAGAACGACGACGCCGGGGTCGCGCAGGAACACCCGCGTGAACGCGAGCAGTTGTGCCTGGCCAGCGGAAAGGCCCCCGCTCCCTGACTCGAGCATCGTGTCGAGCCCCCTCGGGAGTGACGCGAGCCACTCGTCGAGTTCCAGCCTCTGGATCACATCCATGAGGCGCTCGTCCGAGATGGAGTCGTCGAAGAACGTCAGGTTGTCACGTACGGACGCCCTGAACAGCTGGACGTCCTGGGTGACCATCGCGACCCTGGCCCGAAGGTTCTGGAGGCCGATGTCCCACGTCGGGTGGCCTCCGACCAGAACGGCGCCACCCTGCGGTTCGTACAGACGAGTGACGAGTCTCGCCATGGTCGACTTGCCGCTTCCCGTCCGTCCGAGCAGCCCGACGACACGACCGGGTGCGACATCGAACGACACCTCGTGCAGGACGGTCTCGTCGCCGGCCTCGTCATCGTACGAGAAGGTGACCGCGTCGAAGGTCAGCCGCAGAGGTCCCTCGCCGAGCTGGACCTTCCCGTCGTCGGCGATCTTCGACTCGCGAGCGAGGAGGTCGCCGACGCGGTCGATCGATGCGCCTGCTTTCTGGAGGTCGACGAGCTGCTCCCTGATCTCGTCGATGGGCCAGTGCGCCATCTCGATGTACCGGAAGACGAGGTAGACGGACCCGATCGTCAGCGTGCCAACGCCGAACAACCACGATCCGAGGATGAACCCCATCATGAGCGACAGGAAGTAGAGCGCCATCGACGCACTCCACATCATCGCCCACCCGGTCCAGCCGAGGACGATCTGGGGGAGCCACTTGCGCTGGATGCCGTCGAAACGCGACAGCATGAAGCCGGTCGCGCCGTTCGCCTCGATGTCCTCGGTGCCGTCGACCTGCTCACCGATGAATCCGTACATCTCGGCGCTGGTCGCGCGAATCGCCTTCTGCCACGGCACGGTGACGCCGTGGAGCCGGAAAAGCCCGAGGAACGTGAGCGCCGTGAACGCGGCGATCGCGGCCCCAACAATCCAGGACTCCAACCACACCAACACGAGGACGCCGACGAGGAGTACCCCGTTGCCGAGCACCTTGATGATCATGGATGAGAAGAAGTTCGAGAGCGCGGTGACGTCGCCGTCGATGCGCTCGATCAGCTCACCCGGGCTCGTTCCCTTGTGGTAGCCCATGTCGAGGTGGAGCACATGGTCCGTCAACTCGGCTCTGAGTTGGTTGGTCGCCGACCACCCGATCTGCTCGGCTAGGTAGGTAGCCCAGACCAGGAGGAGCTGATGCGAGAACGCGATGACCATGAACCCGATCGCAAGCGGCACGAGCCTCGACGTGGGATCTCCCGCGAGCGTGCGGTCGATGAACACGCGGATCAGCTGCGGGTTGGCGAGTTGGAGGCCGATCGTCGTCGACAGAACGGCCGCGAGCAACCATGCCCTGCGCTTGTAGGGCCTGAGGTAGCTCTTGAAGAGTCTGAAATATGCTCGTACGGGGATCATGGGTGGTCCTTGGGGTCGAAAGACGGTCGCGGCGACGAAACACGGTCATCGTGCGGGGTCTTCGGTGCGGGAAGGGCGGGTTTTCTACCGCAAACGGGCGCGCGCGAAGACCGGCGAGGCTGTGTTCGGCGTGATCAGCCGTCTCATCCCGTCTCCTTGGTCGCAAACCCGATCCTCAGGACCGGAGATGCAATGGTCGCGGATCGTGTCGGAACTGTCAAGCCAATGCGCATCGTCGACCATCCACGGCCCGCTAGAGCACGTGGACGACGAACACGGCGCCGAGCATCGCCAGGCTGTTCGTGCCGATGTGGGCGAGGATCGATGCGGCCGTGCTGTTGGCGTAGAGCCTGATCCACAGGAAGGCCAGACCGGCGAGCATCGTTCCGCCAACGGCTCCGACGATGGCGATGACGAAGCCCGCGATTCCCGAGAACAGGTCGCCCGCCGGATTCACCTTCAACGTGTCGATCGTCGGGAGGATGTGCCAGAAACCGAAGAGCAACGACGTCCACAGCGCCGCGATGAGCGGCGAGTTGCGGCGCACGAGCATGCCGAAGACGATTCCCCTGAAGAGCACCTCCTCGTAGAACGCGGTGGCTATCGGGATGCGGATCAGCGCCTGGGCCAACGCCCACCAGAGAGAGTGCTCGATCACGCGGTCGTCCTTGAAGATCTCGCGCGTGGAAGGAATCGCAATCGCCAGGACCACTCCGACGGCGATGACGCCCATCACGAGGAGGCCGACCCGAGTGCCCCTGCGAACACGGTCCCCCCTGAGGCCCATCGACGTCCACGAGGTGCCTGCTCGCCGGCCGATGAACAGCGCGACGGCGAGGACCCCGAGGTTGAAGGGGATGTGCCAGACGTCGGAGAGCACCTTGTTGGCGATGACGTTGGCGTAGGACGCAAGGCCGACGATCGCAAGGAGGTGGAACAGGTGGGCCTTGTGTGGCGTAGGTGGCTTGCGGAGCCATGTCGACGGCTTCCACATCACATCCCAGTCGCGCAACGGCCACGACCAGAACGCCACCTGCTCCGTTGCGCCGCGATCCTGGGTCATCGTGCGAAATCCTAGGGAGGTGAACGTGCGGTGTACGGGGTCGATGTCAGCGCCTACGCTTTGTTCGTGCCCCTCTTCCACACTTTCAAGCAGACGGTCCTCGACCTCGGACGCGGTGAGGCCAAGGCGAAGGCTCGACCGCTCACGATCGGCGATGAGACGATCGATCGATCCGCAGCTGGTCTCGACCGCCGTGTGAGCGAGCGGGCCGTCCAATTCTGGCTGCTGTCCGATAGGGCGCTCTTCCTCGTTGTCGGCACCGACAGCGATGACCACGCGTACCGGATCCCTTTTGAGGCCATTGACGAGATCACGCTCGAATACGACGAAGCGGCAGACTTCCTCCCGTGGCACATGCGCGTGGCCCTTCGAGTGGACGGGCCGGGATCCATCACGAGAGTTCCTCCCGGCGCTCCTGTCGAACTTCCCGTGGGAGCGATCGCCCCGGAGGTCGTCATTGGCGTGGACCGGGATCGACTCGCCCAGGGCGGCGTGATGCCGCTTTCGGGCTTCGTCGCCGCCGGGAGGAGGTTCCGGGGCGCGCTCGAGCGTCGTATGGAACTCGCGGGTCGTCCCCTCATGGTGAAGGGAGCCGAAGCGGCGGAGCGCGCGCGCTTCAAGCGACAGGACCGAAAGGCCGGCTGAGATCTAGTCGATGGATCGCGCCTCGTCCGGCAGCAGGAACCAACGGAGATCCTCGAACGACGCAGTCGCCTCGATGGGTGCCTGAGCGGGTGCAAGGGTCGGATCGACAGCGTTGAAGAGCCGCCTCGCTTCGTCGAGGTATGTGGCGAGGGCGGCATCCGGAGCGGTCTTCGAACTCTCCGTGAACCGCATCGTCCCGTCGTCGTATGACACGTCGTGGAGCGACAGCGACGCGGAGCCCGGGCCGTCGACGTGATGCCACGCAGCCGTTGCAAGGTCGAACGTGTACCACGGCAGCAGCTTCCATCCCTCGTTGGCGACCATGTGGACGGCGTCCACGATGAACTGGAAGACGTCCTCGCTGATGAAGTAGTTGAAGTTGACCCTGATCCAGCCGGGTTTGATGCCCTCGCAGCCGAGGAGCACCTCGTGGCTGATCTCGTTCGAATGCTCGAGGTCGATGCCGAGCAGCGAGTGCCCGTAGGGGCCGGCGCACGAGCAGCCACCCCTCGACTGGATACCGAAGAGGTCGTTGAGCAGCGAAACGACGAAGTTGTGGTGGAGGTAGCGGTTTCCACGCCTGACGACGAACGAGACGATGCTCAGCCGGTCGGCGTCGTGGTTCCCGAGCACCTCGATGTTGGGGTTCTGCTCCCACGACGAGATCGCCCTTCGGATGAAGTCCTCTTCGAGGGTCCGGATCCGCTCCGAGCCGACGGCCTCCTTCAGCTGGAAGACCAGTCCTGCCCTGATCGACTCGACGATTGCAGGCGTACCACCCTCCTCCCGATGCTCGATGTCGCTGAGGTACTCGTGATGGTCCGGCTGGACGAACGCAACGGTCCCTCCGCCAGGCACTGAAGGGACGGCGTTCGTGAACAATTCCTTGCGGGCAACGAGGATGCCGGGTGTTCCCGGGCCCCCGATCAGCTTGTGAGTGGAGATGAAGATGGCGTCCTTGTACGCGGACGGACGGTCCTCGGGTGCCATGTCGATCGCCACGTACGGTGCTGCCGCTGCGAAGTCCCAGAAGGAGAGTGCGCCGTGTTCGTGCAGGAGGTCGGCGATGCCCCTCGTGTCCGAGATGATCCCCGTGACGTTCGACGCTGCCGAGAAGGAGCCGATCTTGAGGGGCCGATCCGCGTAGCGCTCGAGTTCGGCTGCAAGCTGGTCCTGGTTGATGTGCCCGTCCGCGTCCTCGCCGATCTTGACCACCTGGGCGATGGACTCCCGCCACGGAAGCTCGTTCGAGTGGTGTTCGAACGGCCCGATGAAGACGACGGGCCGTTCGTCATCAGGGATGTGTGATGACAGGCCGTACGCCTCGTCGAGGGATTGCGGAAGGTGCAGGCCGAGCACGCGGATCATCCGGTCGATCGCCCCCGTGCATCCGCTTCCCGTGAAGAGCACTGCGTGCTCGTCGTTCGCGTTCACGCACTTGCGGATGATCTCCCGTGCGTCCTCGCGGAATCGGGATGTCTGCAGACCGGTTCCGGACGACTCGGTGTGGGTGTTCGCGTAGAGCGGGAGCACGACGTCCCTTATGTAATCCTCGAGGAACGAGAGCGATCTGCCAGACGCCGTGTAGTCGGCATACGTGACCCGCCTCGGCCCGAAAGGGCCGGGAACGACGTGGTCGTTGCCGATGACGGAATCCCGGATCGTCTCGATGATGTCCATATGGGGAACGGTATCAGGATCGACCCCGTCGACAGGTCGAGGCGGGCGGGAACCTATGCCAGAAGTGCACCTTCGCGGACGAGCAGGTCACGCTTGATCTCGGCTCCGAACGCATACTGGCCGACGGAACCGTCGCTGCGGACGACCCTGTGGCACGGCACGAGCAGGGGGATCGGATTGTGGCCGAGCGCCGTGCCGACGGCCCGAACCGATCCGGGGTTGTTGATCTGCTCGGCGATCCACCCATACGGTCGGACCGTGCCAGCCGGAATCGTGGCGCACACAGCGAGGACGCCTTGCTGGTAGGAACTCAGCCCCCGCCAGTCGATGGGCAGTCCGACGGTCTGGCCCTCGAATAGACCGGACTCGACGGCGTCCGTCAGGTCAGAGGGGAGAGTCGAGCTCTCGTACACGCCGCGACGGTGGAAGCCCGCGAACTCTTCGAACGTCGCGGATTCGAACAAGGGCGAAAGCGCCGTGATCCCTCGCGGGCTCCACGACACCCACACGGGGCCGATCGGGCTATCGGTCCGCGCTGCACGGTCTGCTGCTCCCGCACTGACCAGGGTCCTCATCTCGAGGTCATCTGGTGGCGTTGCTTCCAGGTCGATGAGTTCCGTGATGATGTCGTTCATGTGAGTGCCTCCGCTTCGAGGGTCCTGCGCAGCCTGGCGAGGCCGCGCGAAATGTCTGCTTTCACCGTGCCCTCGGCACGGCCGGTGATGTCGGCGATCTCCGCTATCGGGAGGTCAGCCACGTGGCGAAGGACGACCGCGGTGCGCTGTGGGGCGGTCAGTGCCTCGAGTCGCCGGTTCCAATCGCCATAGTCGTGGTCGTCCTCGGTTCCGACGTGGTGGCGGTCTTCAAGGGGTGTCTGGGGTTTCCGTCCTTTTGCCGTCGACCGGCACAGGTTGATGGCGATGGTCCACAACCACGGCCGGAGCCGAAGCGCATCGATCCGCTCGTCGTCATAGGACTCGAGCGCCCTGTACGCCCGAAGGAACGCCTCCTGCGCGACGTCGGCCGCATCGTCCCTGTTTCTCAGCAGGCGAAGCGAACCGGCGTAGATCCCCGGCTGGAGGGCGCGAACGAGCTCCGTGAAACCCAGATCGAGATCGCGCCGAATGGCACGCTTGATCGCTTCGTCGGAGGGTGGTTGGCTCCCCATACCCATAAGAACCCCGCGCCTGCCCGAACGGTTGCAGACGATGTCGAATATATCCGGGGGCCGCGGCATAGGCTCGCCGCGGTGAGTTCATCCAGCGCGCGTACCGGCATCTTCGTTGCCCTGACCGGTGCCCTCCTCTTCGCGATCGCTGGCGTGATCGCCGCTGGCGTGTTCGACACCGTGAGTCCTGCCAGGACCGCGCAGAGCCGAGCGGTGATCGCCGCGGTGGTCCTGCTCGGGTACGGGGCCTTCCGCAGACGGCTCGCTCTTGGACGCCACCTTTGGAGGTTCGCCGTGATCGGCGTGATCATCGCGGCGTTGACGGTGGCGTACTACGAGTCCATCGCCAGGCTTGGTGTCGGGCCCGGTATCACGATCGAGTTCCTGGCTCCCGTGCTCGTGCTGGCGTGGATCGCGACCGTTCGCGGAGAACGTGTTCGCCCGGCGGTCTGGGTGGCCGCCGTCGCCGCAGTGACGGGGGTCGGATTCGTGACCAGGGCATGGCAGGCAGACGGCGGGGACCTGGTCGGCATCGGGTTCGGCCTTGCCGCCGCGGCGCTGTACGCGGCGTACATCCTTCTGGGCGAGCGGCTGAGTGCCGAGCATCACCCACTGGCCATCGGAGCGTGGGGGTTCACGTTCGCCGCAGTGTTCTGGCTCGTCGTGCTTCCGCCGTGGACATTCCCTTGGGACGAAGCGGGCGGCGTCGGGCTCGAGCTCGTGGCGATCGGCGTGCTCGGAACCGCGATTCCGTTCGTCCTCTCGTTTGTTGCGCTGTCGCTTGCTTCGCCGGGCGTCATCGGCGTGGTCCTCACCGCTGAGCCCCCTTTCGCGGCGATCCTCGCCGCAATGTTCCTCGACCAACATCTGGTGCCGATCCAGTGGATCGGCGTGGTCCTCGTCGCGATAGCGGTGTCGGCGATGCAGCGCTTCGGGGACGCTCCGCTCGCCTCCGATCAGCCAGCGGTGACCTGAGTGTCACGTCACGAGCCGGTGGTAGGTTGACCGCATGAGAGTCCTCAAGCGGCTCGCGATTGCCTGGTTCGCCTTCGTGCTCGGTGGATTCATCGCGGCGCTCGCTGTCCGCAGGCTGGTTCCCGAACACGGGACCGAGGAGGACGACTTCGTATCGATCGTCGCCGCGGCCGGTGGTCGCGAGTTCGTGAGCCGGGCAGGGGACCTCCACCACGTCGAGGTCCTTGCAGTCATGGGAGGCGTGATGCTCGATCTGAGGCAGGCGCACATCGAAGAGGCAGCGACGCTCGATCTCAAGATCTACGCGGGCGGCATCGACGTCGTCGTGCCCCGAGGGTGGCGGGTCGAGGCGTCGTCGAACGTGGTGATGGGCGGCTTCGAGAACCGATCGGATCCCGATGTCGACCCCGATGCGCCGCTGCTGATCGTCGATGCATCCATCGTCATGGGTGGTAGCGAGATCCACCAAGTGGAGGTCGGCTGATGGCGGTCGACATTGCCTCGACGATCACGTACCTGAAGGACCATGCGATCGAGCACGGTTTCCACGTCCACGACGAACGCCACTTCGTCGAGACGTACACGCTTCGCCAGGCGTGGGAGGTCGATGTGCACCCGGCCGAAGCGTGCAACGGCCCCCTCGACCTGCACATCTCGCTCGACATCGAGCCGAGGCTTCTACTGGACTTCGAGGAGTTGTTGGACGACACGCCAGATGTGCCGGAGGATCCGGACGGCAAGTTCTCAGTGACGTTCTACTTCAACTGGGCCCTGCCGACCATGCAGCGGCCGCCGGATCTGATCGTCCTCTCAGCCGAGCTCGCGGGTATCGGAGGGATCGACCTCCCGATCGAGGTCAGCTCGGTGCGTTCGATGGGTGCGTTGTCGCCCGCGGACGACGAGCGGCTTTCGATCGTCGGCGTCGCCAACAGGTCGCTCGTAGACGTGATGTTCCAGCAGGACTCCCTGTGCGAGGTGCTCGACCGTGTCCACGACGTGTCGATGTACATGCTCGAGCACGCCCACGAGTGGACGGACGAAGCCTGATCCCCGCTGGCTAGCGGTCGGCCCGCCCGACCTCTTCACGCTCGGGCACCCAGCGAACCGACACGGTCACGTCTCGGCCAGCTTCTTCGGCGATCCGCTGTGCCAGATCCACAGCTGGGGGTGGACGATCGGGGCCGACGAGTTGGACCTCGACCTCATGGTCTGAAATTGCGACATCGGCAACACGAAGTGTCGTGTCCTCGCCGAGCCACTCGAACACAACCGAGTTGGCCGTGCGGAGGTCCGATGCCTGCTGCAGCACATTCTTGGCTGTGAGGCCGAGCGGAATCGAAATCACGATCACGCCGAGTACGACGGCAGCGAAGGACACGCGTATCCGGTTTCTCCGGTGGTACAGCCGCGACCACGACCCATAGCCGACGATGATGAACACGAGTCCCGCCATCAACAAGATCGAAAAGAAGTTCGTCAGAAACAGCAGGAACGCACCCTGTGCCTGACCGAACTCACGAGCGTGGAGCGCGAGACCGGTCACGGCGAGCGGTGGCACGAGTGCGATCGCGACGGCGACGCCCGGGAGGGCGTCAGAAGAGTCAGCTCTCGATACGCCGTAAGCACCCGCCGCACCGGCGGCGATGGCGATGGCGAGGTCGAGTAACGACGGAGCGGTCCGCGACAAGACTTGTGAGTTCTCCATGACCGTCTGAAGATCCGGGATGGTCGCGGCGAGCGCCCACGCAGAGAAGACTGCGCCACCGACGCCAAGTCCAGTGATGGTTGCCGAGATCACGGTCGAACGACTCTTCCCATTGATGAGCCCAGCGCTGATGCCGAGGATCGGCGTCATGAGCGGGGCGACGAGCATGGCGCCGATCACGACGGCGGTTGAGTCGGTGGCGATCCCGAACGTGGCGATGACGGTCGCGAGCAGCATCAGTATCGCGAACCGCCACACGCGGTCGTGGAGCGAACCGATGTGGAGGAACACGCGGGCATCGACCTCTTCGGCTTCGGCTGCATCCATCTCCTTCGATGACAGCCAATAGGTCACGATGGCGAAGGTGTCCGTTGGGTCAGCGCTGCCGAGCGATTCGCGATTGGACGCCGCCCACCAGACGCCGATCAACGCCCGTGCGATTGTGAACGCTGACATTCCGACGATCGCGAACGAGATGGCGGCCTTCGGGAAGAGGAACGCGATCGCGGCGACAGCAAGCATGATCAGCCCCCGTACGAACACCCAGCTGTTCGACCCCTCTTCGTACCAACGCCGCAAACCAGCCCAGATGTCGAGGAGGCCCCTGAAGGCCAGGAGGGCCGCGGCGACGATTCCCGCCACGTTCACCGTCCGACCGGGCCACAGGAGGAGGACCACACCCGCGACGACCACGGCCGCCGGTTGGAGATAGTGCTTCAAGGGGGCGCGACGCCTTGTCACGGAGATTGCCTCGAACAAGCCGAAGGCGACGAATGCGAGTCCGGCCATCTGCTCGAGCGAAGTGAACGCGTACGGGTCGGCTGCAAGCAAGAAGAGGATCGCGGCGCCGACCAGTCCTTGGGTGACGAGCGCGGCCAGACTTCCCGGCCTCCTGAGCTTGGCTTCGAGTTTCTGGGCTGTCGAAGGATCGCCCGCCTCACCGATCGCGTCGTCCGAAGCGGTCACGTCTTCGACGACCGTGACGGGTTCCAGCTCGCCCGTCGGGTCGTCCCCGTTGTCGTGGGTGATGCCGGGATCGTCAGTCATGTCGGGGCAGCATACGTGCCTGGCGGTCGGGGAACATGCGGAAGGGCATCCGCTACCGTTGCGGACCCTGATCGGGACTCACTGACGACGAGGTGCCATGAGCTACGCAGGCGACGTCACGCCACGCGACGCATTCGAGGCACTGTCGCGCGATCCGGCTGCGGTCCTCGTCGACGTCCGGACGCGTCCGGAGCTCGCGTACGTCGGCTACCCGGATCTTTCCCCGATCGCGAAGCAGCTGGTACCGATCGAATGGCAGACCTTCCCGACTGGAGCGCAGAACGCTTCGTTCATCGAGGACCTCGAACGTTTCGGCGTCCCACGCGACGCTCCGGTCTTCTTCATCTGCCGCTCCGGTGCTCGATCTCGTTTCGCCGCCGTGGCCGCGACGGCAGCCGGTTATGTGTCAGCGTACAACGTGGCTCACGGTTTCGAGGGCCCAACCGACGCGAACGGACACCGTGGGACGGCTGCCGGCTGGAAGGCCGAGGGCCTTCCGTGGAGGCAGTCCTAGTCGACGTAGCCGGCGCGGCGACGTCTGCGGCGCATGTAGCTCCATCCCTCGGCGAGAACGAACCCCAGGCCGAAGAAGATGATGAGCGTCACCCACAGCGGGAGGTTCAACTCGAACCAGAGGAACTCCATCGTTATGTTCTCCGTGTTCTGGAGGACGAAGACTGCCCCGAGGACGAGGAGCACACCCGCAACGATGAGCCAGATCGGGATTCCCGATTTGTCGCGATCCTGGGTGGGTGAGTGGCCGTGTTCGGTCATACCTCTCCTGTCGTCGTGGTCGCCATCATATTCGTCATGATCACCGGCGGGCGCTGTGGCTAGAGTCTCCCACGATGGGTGACACGGACATCATGGAGAGCGCCACCGAGGAACGCCGCACCTTGGGACTCGCCGACAAGATCGTGATAGCGGTCGCCGTCGTCGGCGTGTTGGCCGCCGTGGCGTTCGCCTTTTCGTCGTCCGAACTTGCCTTCCTCGATGGGCACATGTTCGACGTCGTTTCCGCGACGTGGAGCAGTGATGCGACGGTAGGAGTCTTCGTTGCGCTCGGCATTGCCGCCATTGTCGGCGCGTTCGTCCTGATCCTCAGCCGGGCGACGATCTCGCACAAAGAGCACGGGGACGAAGGCGAATAGTGCCCTCGGTTCGCTCATTGATATATCGGTTCCGATGAACCGTCAGCAAGCTGCCGTTGGCGCGGCCGAATCGCACATCGCGAGCCACGCCACAGCCATCGTCCGGGAGTTCTGCGACCTCCTTGCCCTTCCGAATGTATCGGCAGACCTCGAAGACGTCGGGGCCGTCGCGGTGAAGGCTGCCTCCATGCTCGAGGAAAGGGGGGTCGTCCCGCGATTCGTCGAGATCGAGGGTGCAGCGCCGATCGTGACCGGCCGGATCGAAGTGGGTTCTGATGCGCCGACGATTGGGATCTACGCGCACTACGACGGTCAGCCGGTTGATCCTGATGCTTGGATCACGCCGCCGTTCGATCCCACGATCGTCAACGCCGCTGGCGAACGCGTCGAACTCGGCGAGGAAGTCGACCCTGACTGGCGGATCCGTGCACGCTCGACATCCGATGACAAGGCCCCCATCCAGGCGTTCGTCTCGGCGCTCGACGCGCTCGCCACGAAGGGAGTCGACCCGACCGTGAACGTGGTGATCCTCTTCGAGGGGGAAGAAGAGGCAGGAAGCCCGCACCTTCGCAGGTACCTCGAGGAGAACGCGGCGTGGTTTGCCGCGGACATGTGGCTCATCTGCGATGGGCCGGTCCACCAGTCAGGCCTCCCGCAGGTCATCTTCGGGGTTCGTGGCATTGCACAGCTCGACGTCACCGTCCTCGGCCCGACGAGGGGGCTGCACTCGGGCCACTACGGCAATTGGATCCCGAACCCGACCTGGAAGCTCGTGCATCTCCTCGCAACGATGCGCGACCCCGATGGCGAGGTCGTCATCGACGGGTACTACGACGATGTGATTCCGCCTTCCGACTCGGAGGTGGCCGCGCTCGCCGAGGTTCCCGCGTACGAGGAGGACCTCCTGCGCGCACTCGGCGTGCGGACTCCGGAAGGGAACGGCGAGTCGCACATCGAGCGGATGTTCCGGCCGTCGTTGAACCTGCGGGGGTTCTTCGCCGGCCACACGGGCGCTTCTGCGGCGAACGTGCTTCCCGAAGCCGCAACGGCTTCCTTCGACGTCCGGTTGCCGCCGGGCCACGACCCGGAGGAGATGCTCGGCAGGGTGGAGGCGCACATCGCCGCACAGGGCTTCCACGTGATGCATGAGATGCCTGACCACGACACGCGCCTGCAGCACGATTCGATCGCGGTGATCCGTCGCGACCCGCACTACACGGGTTTGAGGGTTCCCCTTGACGGACGGGAGGGCGCGGCCGTCCTCGACGCGGCGCGCGCCGCCGCCGAGGGCGGGGAGGTCGTTGCGATGCCGACGCTCGGAGGCTCGGTCCCGATCGTCCACTTTGCGGACGTTCTCGGGTCACCGACGATCATCATCCCCATGGCGAACCATGACAACAACCAGCACGATGCGAACGAGAACATCCGCATCGCCAACCTCTGGTACGGCATCCGGTTGATGGCCTCCCTCCTCGCCACCGACTACCGCCCCGACTGATCATTTACTGTTGGCGAAGGGGTGTCTTGTCTTTCGTCCCCGTCGCAAGGGGGTCGGGCGAGCGGAGGAAGCTCGGGGGATCGCCGCACGGCGACCCCCCGAGCTCATCGAGGTTCAGCTGCAGCCCTTCGATTCGCCGCAGTTGAGGCAGCGATAGCACGAGCCGTTGCGGACGGTGATGTGGCCGCACGTGTCACACAGTGGCGCGTCGCCCATCTTGTCTGCGAGAACCGCCTGCACTGCTGCTGTTTGCAGCTCCTGTGCGGAGTGGACGCCCTGCGGGGCAACCGCTCCGACGGGTGCCGGGGCGTCGGCGAGGTTGATGACGCCGTTCGATGAATCGCCGTTGTCGGCAAACCTCGCTGCGGCGACCTGTGCGTCGATGTCCTGTTCCATGGCTGCCTCGGTGAGGTCCAGCTGGACGCCAGCGTCCACCGCAATGCCCTGCGGGGGCTCCGGGAGGTCGCCCGATCGATCCGGTGGCACCTGGGCCAGCTCGTCCCTGTGGAGGTACTCGACACCGAGCGCCCTGAACACGTAGTCGATGATCGAGTTCGCCATCTTGATGTTCGGATGTCCCTCGACCATGCCCCTCGGCTCGAAGGTCTGGAACGTGAACGTGTCGACGTACTCCTCGAGCGGCACGCCGTACTGGAGGCCCTTGCTCACGGCGATCGCAAAGCACCCGAGGATGCCACGCAGCGTCGCACCTTCCTTCGCCAGGTCGAGGAACAGCTCGCCGAGTGTGCCGTCCTCGTACTCGCCGGTGCGCAGGAACACCTTGTGACCGCCGATGCGTGCCTCCTGCGTGAAGCCTGCGCGTCGGGCGGGCAACATGAACCGCGGCCTCGGCAGGCTCTCGTACGCCTGTGTCGGGGACATGCCGGGTGTGAACGCCCCTGAGAAGAAGTCGACGTGCCGCTCGACCGCAGCCGTCAACTCGTCGTCCTCCTCATCGGAGGAACCCTCGTCAGACGTCGCCGAGAGCGGCTGTGATGCCTTGGAACCATCCCGGTACAGCGCCATGGCCTTGAGCCCGAGCTCCCACGACAGCTGGTACGACTCCATGATGTCGTCGACGGTCGCCTCGTTCGGCATGTTGATCGTCTTCGAGATCGCTCCTGAGATGAATGGCTGGGCGGCAGCCATCATCCGGATGTGGCCGGTGTGGTGGATGTACCGCTGCCCGAACTTGCCGTTCTTGTTGGCCGTGTCGAAGACCTCGAGATGCTCGTCACGCAGGTGCGGTGCGCCTTCGATCGTCTGGCGGCCACAGATGTCGTCGTTCGCCTCGTTGATCTCGGTCTGCGTGAAGCCGAGGGACGACAGCATGTTGAAGCCGAGCCCGTTGTACTCCTCGGGAGTGAACCCGAGCCGCTGCATGGCTTCCTCGCCGAGCGTCCACTGGTTGAACGCGAACCCGATCTCGAAGACGCCGGGAAGCGTCGCCTCGACCTTCGCGATGTCCGCCTTGGTGAATCCCTTGGCGAGCAGCGTGCGCGTGTTGATGTGCCGCGCCTTCTCGAGGCTTATCGAGCCGATCACGTACTCGATGATCTCGGAGATCTCACGCTCTCCGTATCCGAGCTTTGCAAGCGCTGGCGCGATCGATTGGTTCGCGATCTTGAAGTATCCGCCGCCGGCCAACTTCTTGAACTTGACGAGCGCGAAGTCGGGCTCCACGCCCGTCGTGTCACAGTCCATCAGCAGGCCGATCGTGCCGGTCGGGGCGAGGACCGTCGCCTGCGCGTTGCGGTACCCGTTCGCCTCGCCGAGTTCGAGGGCCGTGTCCCATGCTTTGTGTGCCGATGCGAGCATGTCCTCGGGGCACAGGTCCTGGTCGACGCCGACGACCCGGTGTCCGATCGCGTCGTACTCGAACTGCTCCGCCCCGTACGCGGCGCGCCTGTGGTTCTTGATGACCCGCAGCATCGACGCTTCGTTCTCCTCGTACTTGGGGAACGGCCCGACGACCGAAGCCATCTCTGCCGACGTCGCGTACGAGTACCCGGTCAGGATCGCTGTGAGTGCTCCGGCGATCGCACGGCCCTCGTCCGAGTCGTAGGCGATGCCCATCCGCATCAGGAGCGAACCGAGGTTTGCGTACCCGAGACCGAGGGTCCGGTAGTCATACGAGCCCTGGGCGATCTCCTTGGAAGGGAAGTGCGCCATCGTCACCGAGATCTCGAGGACCATCGTCCACACCCTGATCGCGTGCTCGTACGACGCGAGGTCGAACTCGCCCGTTGCGTCGTCGTAGAACTTCCCGAGGTTGAGCGATGCAAGGTTGCATGCCGTGTTGTCGAGGAACATGTACTCGGAGCATGGGTTCGATGCCCTGATCTGGCCGCCAGCAGGCGAGGTGTGCCACTCGTTGATCGTGGAGTGGAACTGGACGCCCGGATCCGCAGATGCCCACGCGGCTTCGGCGATCTGGGACCACAGGTCACGTGCCTTGACGGTCTTCATCGTCGCCCCGTCGGTGCGGCGCGTGAGATGCCAGTCGGCGTCGTCGATGACGGCCTGGACGAACTCGTTCGTCATGCGGACGGAGTTGTTGGAGTTCTGCCCTGAAACCGTCGCGTAGGCCTCGCCGTTGAAGTCGGCCGAGTACCCGGCTGCGACCATCGCGTGGACCTTCTTCTCCTCCTCGGCCTTCCAGGCCACGAAGGTTTCGATGTCCGGGTGGTCGACGTCGAGGATGACCATCTTCGCGGCGCGGCGCGTCGTGCCGCCCGACTTGATGGCGCCAGCCGCGCGGTCACCCACCTTGAGGAAGGACATCAACCCTGACGACTTGCCGCCTCCGGAGAGGGGCTCGCCCTCTGCGCGGATGTTCGAGAAGTTGGAACCGGTGCCCGACCCGAACTTGAAGAGGCGTGCCTCGCGGACCCAGAGATCCATGATGCCGCCGGGGTTCACGAGGTCATCGGACACGGACTGGATGAAACAAGCGTGTGGTGCTGGGCGGCTGTAGGAATCCGGCGAGGCCTCGAGTTCGTCGGTCTCGGGGTTGACGAACCAGAAGCCCTGCTCAGGCCCCTCGATCCCGTAGCGGTGGTGGAGACCCGTGTTGAACCACTGGGGTGAGTTCGGGGCAGCCATCTGGTGGAGGAGCATGTAGACGAGCTCGTCCTCGAAGATCCGCGCGTCGTCTGCGGTTGCGAAGTAGCCGTTCTCCTCGCCCCACCAGCGCCACGTCGCTGCGAGACGGTCGACGACCTGCTTCACGGACCGTTCCGGGCCGCGAACCGGTGTGCCGTCCTCGTCGAGAAGGGGAGTGCCGTCTTCGGCGACCTGCGGAACGCCCGCCTTGCGGAAGTACTTCGACACGACGATGTCCGCGGCGACCTGCGACCAGTCCGCAGGGATCTCGGCATCGGTCATCTCGAAGACGATCGAGCCGTCTGGGTTCGTGATACGGGAATCCCGCTTCGACCATTCGACGGTGTCGTAGGGGCTCACACCATCGGTGGTGAACCGTCGTTCGATCCGCAGACCCTTTGTCATAGATGCCTCCAGGCGTCCTTGCCACATGCCATGGCCACTTATCCACACACTTGCCCACATACACAACATGTAGTGGTTGGGAGGTGTCTCAACCCACGAGATGTTGTGCTGGGTTGCACGAGTGTAATTACACGCGTGGCACTCGTCAAATACCCATTTCCGCGCGGCGGTATTCACTTGTCTCAAGGGGAAGCCCCGTATGTGTAGCGCACTGCGAGCCGTCACTCCAAGCCGGATCCGTGAAGGGTTTTCGCGACGTCGGATGTGTTTCGCGAACCGCGGTCGAGGGCGTGCGCGCGCTCGTACCCGAGCCGACGCTCGAGGCCCGGAGCATCTATCTTTGGTGTCGAAGACGTCCCCAGAATCGAGGCATCAGCCCATGTCCTTCGACCAGCAATTCGACAAGGTGGCGCACGCCGACGGTTTCATCGCCGCGCTCGACCAGAGCGGCGGCAGCACACCGAAGGCCCTGCGCATGTACGGCGTCGACGAGTCCGAGTACTCAGGCGACGACGAGATGTTCGACAAGATCCACGAGATGCGAACCCGCATCGTGACGAGTCCCAGCTTCGGGGGCGACCGCATCCTCGGCGCGATCCTCTTCGAGCAGACGATGGATCGGACGATCGACGGCAAGGAGTCCGCCGACTACTTGTGGAGCGAGAAGAACGTCGTGCCGTTCCTGAAGGTCGACAAGGGCCTCGCGGAGGAGGCAGACGGCGTGCAGGTGATGAAGCCGATGCACGACCTCGACGACCTGCTTGCAAGGGCCAAGGCAAAAGGCGTCTTCGGAACGAAGATGCGCTCGGTCATCAAGACGGCGGATGCGGACGGGATCGCGCGGGTCGCGACACAGCAGTTCCGCGTCGGTCGCCAGATCGTCGAAGCCGGCCTGGTGCCCATCCTCGAACCAGAGATCGACATCCACTCCGAGACCAAGGCCGAGGCCGAGGACCTCCTGCGGGCTGAGATCATGACGCACCTCGGCCATCTCAGGCCGGACGAGAAGGTCATGTTCAAGCTGACGCTGCCCGACGTCGACAACCACTACTCAGAGGTGATGGACCACCCGAACGTCGTGCGTGTCGTGGCGCTCTCGGGCGGCTATTCGCGAGAGGATGCAAACGCGAGGCTCGCGAGGAACACGGGCATGATCGCGAGCTTCAGCCGAGCGTTGACGGAGGGGCTCTCAGCGCACCAGAGCGACGAGGAATTCGACGCCATGCTCGACAGCTCGATCCAGAGCATCTTCGAGGCGTCCCGCACCTAACCGGCCGCGTTGCCCTTGCCGACCGCCCCCGCGTCCGATGCGCGGGCCGCGAGGGTCGCCCGTACCTCGGCGATGTCGGATGGGCACGTCTTGCTCGCCCGCCAGTAGCAGTACCCGGTCGGTAGGAAGAAGGCCTGGAAGAGCGTCAGACCGAGCGCCCAGTTGAGGGGTGGCGGGAACGAGGTCTCGAGGGCGTTGGCCACTGGTCCCGTCAGGGCGCTTCCCACCGATCGGCCGACGCCGTTCGCCATGTTGCCCGCACCGAAGACCGTCCCGCGATGTTCCGGGAGGTTGACATCGCCGATCAGCGCGAACCAGTTCGGGCTGTCAGCTGATGTGAAGGCGATGGCGCCGACCCCCGAGAGGAACGCCAGCGCAGCCCACGGGTTCGTGACGACGGACAGGAGGACCTCGCCGGCCAGCGTCAGGGTGCCGGCCCCCTCCGTCACGTCGAGACTGTTGAGCGGCACCCAGAAGAACACGAGAAACAGCGGCACCGCGCCGACGATCCCCACCGCGGAGAGCAGCGCTCTTCCGCGAAGGGTGCGGCGTTGGAGCCGGTCACCGATGTGCCCTGCCAGGATCGAGAACAGGGCCCCGACGGTGAAGAGCGCAGCGAACAGCCCACCGACCTTGTCGGCCGTGCCCTGTGAATACCCCTGGTCGAGGACCTTCTCCTGATAGAGGAGGGTCACCCAGATGAGGGAGCCGTACGCGATCTGTGCGGTGACCCCCTGGAGGATCAGCCACAGGTTGGTGCGGCGCTTGAGGATCAACGGGAGCTGGTCGCGATCGATGCGGTGTTCGTATTCGATGTTCATCTCGCGCATGGCGCGCAGCTCGGGTTCGCTGTGGCCTCGGGGCGCCTCGAAGGTGGGGAGGTACAGCACGGCGAACAGCAACCCTGCGGCGCCAATGACCCGAAGGGGCATCTCCCACCCGCCCGATGAGAGCTGTGAGGCGAGCAGCCCGCCGACGAGGACCCCGACGCCCTGGGAGATTCCCCAGAAGCTCATCGCAAGCCCGCGCCGACGCGGAGCGATGAGGTCCGACACCACCGAGAACCCGACCGATGCGATCGACCCGAGTCCGATCGCCGTGAAGAGCTGCCATGCCGCGAAGACCGTGAAGCTCCCGGCGGCGGTCGATGCGATCACGCCGCCCGCCCAGAGCACCGTCCCCCACAACAGAAGGGGCTTCCGGTTGCGTGAGTCGCCAACGTATCCCCACGCCACCCCGACGATGGCCGTGAGCAAGATCTGCGCACCTGTCAACAGCGTGATCGCAGTCTTCGAGACCTCGAACGCAGCGGTGAGGGGATTGACCATCGCCGGGACCGCGCCGATTGCGGCGTTGTCCAGCGACGCCAGCACGATGAAGACGACGACCGTATAGACGACGTGCGAACGGCCACCCCACCAGCGAGGTCGAGGGCGTGCCATCAGTGCGTGGTCCCGGTGGGGTTCAGGCTTCGGGCTGCGAGTCTTCGGCGGCGTCGGGCGCCGGGGGAGCCGGCTCCGGCGACGGTGCCGTTCCCCCGCCGAACGGGCCCCACGCGGCCATGGCCAAGCCGAGGACCAGGCCGATGAGTGGCAGGATCCACAGCAGGCTCGACGCGAGCGGGACCACTCCGTAGAGGAACAAGGTGATTCCGAGGAACAGGCCGAACATGAACCCGGAGATCAGCCCGAGGATGGGTCGTCCCTTCATGCGAGCCCCTTCTTCCGGAACCCTGCGCCGATGACGCCTGCGCCGAAGATCACGGTGCCGACGGCGCCGACCGCGGCAGCCGCTCCGGGGCTTCCCTCGATGGCCATTTGGACGGTGGCCACGCAGGTCTGACCCTGCTGCACATGCCGCGCGGTGACCTCGAGCGCGCCAGAGCCTCGTGGGACGAGCGAGGGGACGGTGTACTCGTAGGTGCTGGCCGCCGAGTTCGTTTCCGTCTCACCGGACCAGGTGACGACCGTGATGCCCCCGAAGGGGAGTGCGACGTCGACGCTGCCGTTGAACGACACCGGGCCGTCGGGTTCCGGCATTCCGGTCGTCCCCGAATAGTCGACGGATCCGCCGTCGGGCACGATCGAGACGACGTCGATGGGCTGTTCGGACGATACGATCGTGCCGTTGGAGAAGGCGCCTATCCCAGAGCAGAGCCCACTCTCGGTGACGCCAAAGGCTGGAGTCGCCGCAGCCACGATCCAGAGTGCGGCGAGACCGACGATCCCGATGGCGGTTCGTTTGCGTGTGCGCATGGTCCTCCTTGCCGCGCCATCCTACGCGATCGGCCTGGTCCCCGCAGCAGCCTTGCGGCGTTTAGCCTCGTTGTATGGCTCACACGGATCCGCCGGGAACGTGGTCGCCCACGCCCGAGACGATTGCCAACTCCAACATCGCCGCGATGATGCGGTCGAGGGGCTTTGCGTCGTACCGCGAGCTCCATCAGTGGAGCATCGGTGATCGATCGGCATTCTGGGCAGCCGTCCTCGATGACCTCGCGCTCGACTTCGCCGAACCACCCAACGCCGTGAACGCGTCAGATGACCCCTACCGCCCCGAGTGGCTTCCCGGAGCAGAACTCAACATCGCTGCGTGTGCCCTCACCGGTGACGAAACACGGACGGCCATCGTCGCGGGCGTCGACGGGGCCATCATGCGCGTGACCCGCGGTGATCTCGCAGACCGGGCGCGGCGGGTCGCCGCGGGATTCCGCAGCGCGGGATTCGTGCAGGGTGATCGCGTCGGCGTCGCGATGCCGATGACCGTCGAGGCGGTGGCGGCGTACCTGGGGATCATCCTCGCCGGAGGCGTCGTCGTGTCGATCGCTGACTCGTTTGCGGCCGAAGAGATCGCGGTTCGGATGGAGCTTTCGGATGCGAAGGCGGTCATCACCCAGGACGTGAGCAGGCGCCTCGGGAAGACGCTTCCGATGGCCGAGAAGTGCCAGCGAGCGACCGAGATGCCGTGCATCGTCATCCAGACAGGCGCTGACGTCCCGCTGAGGGAGCAGGACCTCGCATGGGAAGAATTCGTGGCCGACGCGGGCACGGAGCCAGCGGTGACCCAAGGGGCAGGCGCGTACACGAACATCCTGTTCTCGTCGGGAACCACCGGCACCCCGAAGGCGATCCCGTGGTCCCAGACACCGCCGATCAAGGCTGCGATGGATGCCCGCTATCACCATGACATCCGCGCCGGCGACGTTGTCGCGTGGCCGACCAACCTCGGCTGGATGATGGGGCCGTGGCTCATCTACGCCTCGCTCCTCAACGGCGCCGCGATGGCCCTGTACGACGACGCACCCACGACGAGGGGCTTCGTCGAGTTCGTCGAACGCGCCGGGGTGACCATGCTCGGCCTCGTCCCGTCGATCGTCGCAGCCTGGCGCACGAGCGGCGCCCTGACGCGAGGTGACTGGTCGACGGTCCGCGTGCTCTCGAGCACCGGGGAGGCGTCGAATGCCTCCGACTACTCATGGCTGATGCACGAGGCAGGCGATGTGCCGGTCATCGAGTATTGCGGAGGAACCGAGGTCGGCGGTGGGTACGTTGCTGGCACGGTCGTGCAGCCAGCGGTGGCGTCCCGGTTCACGACGCCCGCGCTCGGGCTCGACTTCGTCCTCCTCGACGATGAGGGAAACGAAACCGACGAAGGCGAGGTGTTCCTCGTGCCGCCGTCCATCGGGCTCTCGACGGAGTTGCTCAACGCGGACCACGACGCGGTGTACCACACTGGCGTACCGGCGTCGGACCGTCCGTTGCGGAGGCACGGTGATCGGATGTCACGAGATGAGAACGGCTACTACCGGGCGCTCGGCCGGGCCGACGACACGATGAACCTGGGCGGGATCAAGGTGTCGTCTGCAGATCTCGAGGGTGCGGTCGTTGGCATCGAAGGCGTCGGGGAGGTCGCGGCGATCGCGGTACCGCCCGAGGGCGGAGGACCCGAGCGCCTCGTCATCTACTACGTGCCAGTGGGAGAGTCCGACCCCGAGGACGTCAAGCAGGCGATGCAGGGCGCGATACGGACGCGTCTCAATCCGCTGTTCCGCGTGTACGCCGTTCGTGAAGTCGATGCACTGCCGCGCACCGCTTCCCAGAAGGTCATGCGCCGCGTCCTGCGCGATGACTTCCGCGAATAGCAGTCGCTTGCTGCCCCGTTCCGAACTTCTTCGTCGCTCGTACACTCGTCGCCAGGAGGAAAGACGATGGCAGACCCACGCCGCGCCGCGGAACTCATCGAGCGCAGCAGCGAACTCGACGGCGCGATCATGGCGATCGGCGAGGCAGACACGGGCAAGACCTCGACGCTCATTTCGATCGCCAGGCGTGCCGTTGCCAGGGGCAGGTCCGTCGCGATCATCGACGGCGACGTCGGTGCGTCGACCGTCGGGCCGGCGACGTGCGTCGGCCTCAAGGTTCTCCGAACCGAGGGCGACTTCGACGATCTGGCGACTCCTGACGTGCTCAAGTTCGTCGGATCGACCAGCCCCGAGGGGGTGGTTCTGCCGTACGTCGTCGCCGTCGGAACGCTCGTCGAGGAGGCGCGCGCGACTGCGGACCTCGTCCTTGTCGACACGACCGGCGAGACTTCTGGTGTCATAGGCCAGACGGTCAAGTACCACCTCGCGGAGATGATGAAGCCGGTGCTCGTGATCGCGATGCGGCGAGGCGAGGAGCTCGAGCCCGTCGTCGGGATGCTTCGCAGGTTCTTCTCGGTCCGCGTCGCGGAAGTCGATCCACTCGATGAAGTGAACCCCATGGACCCGATCCAGCGCCAGGAGGCGCGGGCAGCGGCCTTTCGCGTCGATCTCGGGGACGATCCACCGAAGTGGAGGGTGCAGACGACGGTGTTCGCCCCGACGCTGCCGGTCGGTTTCGACAAGGAGCGGCTGCACGAGCTGCTCGTGGGGGTCCAGGACGAAAAGGGCTACTGCCTCGGCCTCGGGATCCTCGAACACACAGACGGGACCGTCCGCGTCGCAACGCGCCACGGGGATCAGATGCGAGGGCTCAGGCTCGGATCGCTCCGTGTCGACCCGAAGACGTATACCACCACGCGGGTGCGTCTCAGGGAACTGATCTTCGGGATCTGATCAGCGGCTCGTGTCCGCACTCAATACCGCGAGGCCGGCGTCAGTGTCGCGCACGGTGAAGATCCGGCGGTTCGGCTGGATGGCCTTGCGGATGTCCCCAACCGAAACGCCCAGGGCCTTCCACTCCAGCGCAACTGATTCCAGCGACCTCGTCGTTGACAGGGCGATGCCGTAGATCGACGCCGAGCGCACAGGCGACTCGATCACCTCGACGACCGTGCGAGCTCGGAAGAACGCCGCCGGTCGATCCCTGACCAGCATCCTGAGGCGAGGCGACACACCGACCAGGTGGAACGTTGCGATCGCCTCTTCGAGGTCAGGGACGAGTAGGACGACGTGGTCCACGGCGAAGTCGATCACGTCGGGCGCCTCGGGGCCGACGAAGGTTGGAACGGTGAAAGCCGGTGCCGAAGGCTCCCAAGACCAGGCCGGCTCGCCCGTTGACAGGGCGATGCCGTCGAGGTTCACCGCAGGTGCCCATCCGAACGCGGCCCAGTCGATGGGGAGGCGAATCGCGTTGATCCCGGTCATCGGAGGAGCGTAGGCGCGACAAGGCCCGACGAACCCTCACGTGGTGTCCCGCACTTCCCCGAACGAGATACTCATTGTGGTGGCACATCGGGCCTTCTCGACGTGCAAGCTACGTCTTCGGCGGTCCGTGTTCAACACGCCCGATAGCCACGGATTTCGCGCTCCGGGAACGCGGCGACTCCCCTGATGGCGGTACTTGGGGTGAGATGGCCGTCATGGAGCGCCCTTGTCCACATATCCACCGTTATCCACAGGAGGTTGTGCACAAAACCCTGTGCGAAAGTCGCCGGGCGAATCTTTTCGCGACCAAAACCCGGTCAGGCAGCGGCTTCGCGGATGCCGTCGTACAACTCGAGGAGCCTGCTGGCAGTCGCATCCCACGAGAAGCGCTCTGAGAACTCGACTGCGCCCTCCGAGAGTCGCTCGGCAAACGACGGGTGGTCGATGATCGCCCTCATCGCGGCGGCAAACGCCATGGGATCCAGCTTGTCGACGAGCAGGCCGGAGTCCGACGGACGCACGATGTAGGGGAGACCGCCGCGATTGGCCGCGACGACCGGTGTCCCGCATGCCTGTGCCTCGGCTGCGACGAGGCCGAACGACTCGCTTCGCGAAGGCATCACCACGACATCCGCTGCGCGGTAGTGGTCCGCGAGCGTCTCGTGGGGAACCGGATTGAACCACCGCACGCGTCCGCCGAGCCCGCGTTCGGCGATCGTTGCCTCGCACCGTTCGACCTCGGCCCGTCCGCTTTCGCCGCTTGCTCCGCCGATGATGTGCAGGACCGCCTCGCCTGATCTCCCCGGGCCGGTGAGGTGGGACAGCGCCTCGACTGCGAGGTTCGTTCCCTTGTGCGGTTGGATGCGGCCGGCATACACGATGACCGGGTTGTCTGCGATACCGAGTCGTGCCTTCGCCTCAGCTCTGTTGCCCGGTGCGAACACACCGTGATCCACCCCTGGAGGGGAGACGCAGAGGCGTTCGGGCGATGCGCCGTAGTGCTCGAGCAGGTCCTCGAATTCGTAGGGAGTCGAGGCGATCACGCAGTTGCTGCGGCCGATGACCTCTTCCTCGGTGAGGAGGCGGTCTGCAGGCTCACGGGCCTCGCCATCGCCGCGGGCAGCGTCCTTGACCTTCCCGAGCGTGTGGAACGAGTTGGCGAGTGGCACGCCCAATGCGTCCTTGATGCGGACGCCGGCTCGCCCTGACAACCAGTAATGCGAATGGACGACATCCGGATGCTCATCGTGGTCCTCGATCCATGCGAGCGACCCGGCCGCGAACGGCGCGGCGTAGGGCCTGAGGTCTCCGATGCCGAGCGGTTCGACGGGGCCGGCCTCGATGTGAACGACCCGGTATCCATGACAGACCTCGGCGACGGTCGGATCGTCCGGATCGGTGCGACGGGTGAACGTCGTCACCCTCACCCCTCGGGAAGCGAGCGTCCTCGCCAGCCTGTCGAGGTACACGTTCATCCCGCCCGCATCACCGGAACCCGGGAGCACGAGCGGCGAAGTGTGCATCGCGACGAACGCGACGTGCTCGATCACGGCAGAGTCCCAGTGAAACGGTGAAGCGGTCGTGGCAGCCCGCCGTGCCTGCGCTTGTAGGTCTCGTCTCCTTTGAGGAAGTCGAATCTCGAGACTCCCCGTGCGAGCTGGTGCTCGATGAGGTATCCGAGGAGTACCGCCCCTGGTGCGAGATCCGCGATGTCGGTGTCGTACGCGGAGTTGTACAGGTAGTAGGCCTCGGCTGTCGGGAATCCGAACGCTGAGGCGAGCACGCGGTCACCGGCCACGAGGTTGTGGATGAGGGCACCGGCTGTCTCGACGAGTTCGGCGAAGAACGCTTCCATCGCCGAGGTCATGAACGCTTCCTTGTCGTCGGAGTTCGAGCGGTGTACCTCGCAGAAACGGCTGACGTCCTCGCCGCTTGCGACGGCGAGCGACACGGGGCCAAGCGCCGCTTCCAGTTTGCGCCTCTTCCGTCGCACCTCGTGCCGCTGCTTCTTCCCGATGTCCGACAACCATCCCTGGGTTGACCTCGAGTAGACGACGGTCGCGGCGTGAACCTCCTCGGAACCGGAAGCGCCGACCCGGTCGAGCGCGCGGCGGATGACATCCGCCGCTTCCTCGGGCAGGGAGTCGAGGTCGTATCGGGCGCCGCTGAACTCGTTGAACGCCTTGACGAGGGATGGCACCGGATCCCCGCCGAGCGGCGCGTGGTAGTCGGTGATGAACCCGTCCCCTGCGAAGCGGATCTCGTTGTCGTCCACGACCATCGCAACCGCGCCGCGCCCGTCCATGAAGACACGAACCTCCTCAGGCGTGCGTCCAACAGCGCGTTCGGCAGCAACGAGGAACGGGGCGTGAGGGAACGGTCCGACCGATGGGGCGCAGGCCTCGAGGGAGTCGTCGAGGATTCGCGATTTCGTCATCACGCGACACGCTCGAGGCGGCCGACGACCTTGCCGCCCCCTCGAACGACCGGGTGGCGGGCGTCTTCGAGCCACTCGTCCGTGCCACCGACGAGAAGGCCCAACTCCGATGCGGCCTCGAGAGCCGCAGCCACTGAGATCGCCGAGCTGCCGTCGACCGACTTGGTGGCGATGGCGATTCCGTGCCGGGCCATGGCAAAGGATCCTTCGGCACCGACCTTCACCGGGCCACCCCACGATGCGGCGACGCGACCATCAACCCTGACGTTGTCAGCGACGAGCGCACCGTATCGAGTCATCGCCGTTGCCACGGCGTCCATTTCGGGGTCGGTGGTCAGTCGGGAGAACGCGCGCCCGAGGCCAGCCACGCTTCCTCGGTGCACCGGTGCGCCACACCCGTCGACGCCTACCGGCTCCGGCTCCACCCCCGTCGCGTCCCGAACGAGATCGGTGATGCGACGCTGGAGTGGATGGCCGGGGTCGAGGTACGAGCCGGTGTCCCAACCGTTCGCAACCGACGCTGCCAGCCAACTCGCATGCTTGCCCGAGCAGTTGTGGAACCAGCGGCTCGGAGTGTTGCGGCCGAGGCCCATCTGCGTCTCCCACGCGTCGAGGGAGAGCGGTCGGTCGACGGTGCACTGCAGCGCGGACCGGTCGAGGCCCGCGTCCGAAAGCATCTGGTCGACGATCGCGAGATGGGCAGGAAAGCCACCGTGGCTGGCGCAGGCGAGCGCGAGGTGCTCTGCCGGAAGGTCGGTGCCTGCGGCGACGACCGCAGCAGCCTGGATTGGTTTGATCGCGGACCGGTAGTACATGGGCCGGTCGGTATCACCAGACTCGTACAGGGTGTGACCGCGCTCGTCGACGGCCAGGACGATGACCTCGTGACGTGTTTCGGGCAGGGACGACCGGACGCGGGCGAATTGCATCCGCTTAGTTCGCCGAGAGCAGCTCGTCCGCGTCCGCGAGCCCTTCGCGATAGCGACGGGTGAGTTCACCGGTGATCACGTCGTACGCATCGTGAACCGCCCTGCGCTGTTCGGACACGGTGCGCTCGGTGTCTGCGAGGCTGTCCCTGATCCCTGCGAGCTCGTTGTCGCTGATACGGGGCAGGTGCGTGAGGAAGTCGTCACCCAAGGCTTTGTCGATCGCTCGGCGACCCTCGCCCACCCGGGGCGGCGCATCAACCGAGAGTTCCTTGTCGAGGGGGTTAGAGGTCTTCCCCGAAGGCGCATCGGCGAGGATCTCGGGGAGGGCATCGATCAGCGATCGTTCCTCCAGGCCTGCTCGCCTTCGGAGCTCGAAGTCGAGGAGGTCGAGGCGTCCGTGGAGAATGCGCCTGTAATAGGAGAGTTCGGTATCGAGGACATCGAGCAGCTCGCGGCGTGCCCGCAGTTCCTCGATCGAAAGCGTGTCGAGATCGCTCGCGAAGGAAGGGTCGAGCGCCTGATCGATGCGTCTGCGTTGGCCTGTCATTTGGTGCTCCTCGGACGCGCACAACCTAGCAAGCGGCGCGCACCGTCGGGTACGGGTTGACGGCGACTCCGTCCGGGCGGATCTCGAAATGGAGGTGCGGCGACGTGTACCGCGCGTTGCCCGTGTTCCCCAGATAGCCCACGACCGTGCCCTTGCTGACCCGTTGACCCGACCTGATGTCGTCCGGGAATCCCTGGAGGTGGGCGTAGTAGTAGACGACGCCGTTGTCCGCATAGATGTGCGTCGAGAGGCCACCGAGGCTGTTGGACCCGAACGTCACTTTCCCGTCGACGACGGCGACGAGAGGGGTCCATCGAGGAGCGAACATGTCGACGCCCTTGTGCGTGCGACCGCCCGACCGCGGGAAGCCCCATGAGTCGATGAACGACGCACCCCCCTGGACCGGGCAGATGAATCCGGGGGTGAGTGACGGATCGGCGCCACCTGCCGCACCCGGTCGCGACGACGACTTCTGCGCGAGCTGGCGCTTGACCCGCGCATCCTCGAGGGCCTTCTCTCGCTTCTCCTGGTTCAGCGTGTCGATCGCCGCTCGGAGGTTGGCGTCTGCCTTTGCGAGGATGTCGGCGGCCTGAGCCTGGAGCGCAGCGATCTCCTCGACGACCGCAGCAGCAGCGTCCTGGTTGGCTGCGACGTCGGCGCGGCGCACATCGAGTTCGGCCGAGGACCGCTCGGCTTGTCGGGACACGGCGTCGAGGTTGTCGATCGATGCGAGCTCCCACTCGGAGGCCCGGTTGATCAGGGCGCGCGACGTCACGAGTTCCTGGATGGTGTCCGCGCTGAAGGCCGATCCGATCATTCGGTTCTGGCCGGAGATGTATGCATCGACGACGATGCTCTTCGCGGTCTCCGACAATGTGGCCGCTTGCGACTGATAGAGGTCGACGGCCTTTTCCATGCGGGAGATGCGGTACTCGAGGTCCTCGTGCTCGGCATGGAGAAGCTCGTACTTCTCGACCGCCTCGTCGAGCTTCGCGGTCACTTCGACATACGCGGCATACGCCTTGGACTTTCGGGCCTCTGCGATTCCCTTCGCCCGTTCGGCGGCGTCGACGTCCTGCTGGGTCTGGGCGAGCGCGCTGGAGGGGACGACGACCAAGAGGGCGAACGCCAAAAGCAGGATTACCCAGCGCCGAGCGGAGGATCGGACCATGAAACGAACAGGTTATACCCCGCCCCAGACAAGCGCCCAGGGGGCGTGTTGTTCACCCGAAGAGCCAGATGGCCAACCAGAACAGGGGTGCGGCGACGATCGCGCCGTCGAACATGGCGAGGGCGCCAGGGGCGTCCTCTGTGTGGGTGACGTGGCCTGTGCGGAGGACCGAACCGAGTGCCCTGCCGCCGATCACGCCTGCAGCGGCGGCCACGCCTCCGAGGAGGCCGGCCGACACGTCGAGTTGTGCGATCGCCAATCCGGCCACGAGCCCGGCGAGGAGCGCACCGAGCAGGGCGCCCACGTTCGCGTCGAGCGACTGGATCGCCGAGCCATATGTGTGGGCTGCCCATGCGCCGACGAGGGCGAGCACCGTCACGAGGACGTATCCGACGACGGCGTGTGTACCGATCAATCTCACGAGCACAAGGCTCCCCGCCGCGGCACCCGATACGAGGGTGACGAGGGTGGTCAGCGCGGTTATCGAGAAGTCGCGGCTCGATCGATCGAAGATCGGCCAGCTGACCGCGATCACGACACCGACGGCGGTCGCTCCGGCATAACCCGCGAATCCCCACGCGTATGCGAACGCTCCGCTCGCGGCTGAGCCTGCGAGTGCGGGAAAGATGGCGAACCGCGAAGCGGTCCCTGCAGCCGTGTCTGCGAGGTCCCATACCCAGGCCATCACGGATCCGACGGCGACGATGACGAACCATTTCGGATCGGCCCAGGCGACCGCGAGAAGTGCCACGACAAGGGCGACCGAAAGGATGTTCGGGGCGAGTTGGGCGGAGGCCATGCTCATCGCTCCGCCACTCACGGGCGGGATCAGGGCGACTTCGTCGTTGTCCGAGATCGTGGTCGCGCGGTCTGCGACCTCGCCGTTGACCCACACGCCTGCGGCGACGAGTCCGGTCGTGAACCCGTCTCCGAATCGATCAGATGCAGACTCGAGCAGCTCGCCGACCGACCCAGCATCGATCACGACGCGATCGGTCCCTGCGGACTCTCTGAGGTTTGCGAACAATCGGAGGGTTGCCACGTTCGGGAGCGTAGTCGTCCGGCGTCTGGCAGCCGCGTCAGCGGTTCAGGGCGTGACGGTGCCTTCACACACGCCGAACCCGATCGGCACCCGGCCGTTGGCCTGGCAACGACCTGAGATCGTGACCGTGTCGCCGTCCTCGAGGAAGGTTCGGGTGCCGCCGTCGACCTCGATCGGTTTCGTCCCGTTCCAGGATCGTTCGAGGAGCGATCCGAACTCGTCGGGTGTCGGTCCTGACACGGTGCCGGAGGCGAACAGGTCGCCCGCTCTCACCGTTGCCCCGTTCACCGTCGCATGGGTGAGCTGCTGGGCCATCGTCCAGTACATGTTCGTGAACGAGGTCTCGGTCACCCTCGTCGCGTTGGCCGATCCGGATGGTGTGAGGTCCACTCGTAGGTCGATGGCGACACCGCGGCTGTCGGATCCACGCAGATACGGGAGAGGCTGGGGGTCCTGCTCGTGCGCGGGTACGCGGAATGGCTCGAGGGCTTCGAGAGGCACGATCCACGGCGAGATCGACGTGGCGAAGGACTTGCCGAGGAATGGGCCGAGCGGCACGTACTCCCAGGCCTGGATGTCGCGGGCCGACCAGTCGTTCACGAGGCACATCCCGAAGATGTGGTGCTCGGCCTCGTCGACGCCGATCGCCGTGCCGAGCTGAGGCCCCGTCCCGGTGACGAAGCCGACCTCGAGTTCGATGTCCAGCTTCTCCGAAGGCCCGAACGTCGGGCCATTCGTACCTCGGCGTTGTCCCCGCGGGCGGGCGATCGGCGTCCCGGACACCACGACGGTTCCCGAGCGGCCGTGGTATCCGACCGGCAGGTGCTTCCAGTTCGGGAGTAACGGTTCGCCGTCAGGTCGGAACATCTTCCCGACGTTGGTGGCGTGCTGTTCGGAGCTGTAGAAGTCGACATAGTCCCCGATGTCGACGGGCATCCGCATGGCAACGGGTTCGCGGACGATGAGGTCGTGCGACTCGCAGAACGCCTGCCCTTCCGTGTTTCCTTCCGCAAGCGTTTCGATCAGGTGCGCTCGGACGTTCGACCACACACCACGAGCGTGATTGAGGAAGCGGTTGAGGCTCGGCGTGCCGAAGGTGCCGTTCGCGAGCCCTGTGTTCTTGAAGAGCCCGACCGCTTCCGCTCGCGCAAGGTCGAACACGACGTCGCCGATGGCGACGCCGCACCGCGTTCCCTGCGCATCCGAGAACACGCCGTAGGGGAGGTTCTGGATCGGGAAGTCTGATTCCTCCCGCACCTCGATCCACGAGCGGAGGTTCTCGCTCACGTGCCGTCCCCGAGCATGCCTGCGGCCGCGAGGGCATCGAGTGGTTCATCGATGTCGCACGACCCGAAGGCCGTGAACCCGATGTTCCTCGACCGGCGCACCGCCGATCCTGCGAAGTGGAGATCGCGCCACGATGCGGTCGCGGCACCCATGTGGAAGGCGGTCTCGTCGGCTTCACCCACGATCGACGCGACGGTGTCACGGTCCGCGCCCTCTCGAGCCGCAACGCCCGCGATCACGATGTTCACGAACCCGTGCCGCCAGACACCGAGGTTGTCATCGAAGTGGCGGACGGGCTGGTGGAGGCCGGCAGTGGCCTTGAACGGCACCTGTCGGTTCGTGGCCTCGACGATGAAGTCCGTGAGCTCGTCGACCGACGGGAAGAGGTCAGGGGTGGCGCCGCCACAGCGCAGCTTCACGCCGCCTGACCGACCGCGGGCGACGAGTACGTCCCTCACGGCGCCGATCTGCAGACCGAAGTCGACCGCGCGGTCCACCTCGACGAAGAGCGCGGCCTCGTTGTCTGCGACCGACATTGCATCGACCAGTTTCTCGACGCCGTCCGGCGACGCATCGGTGAGCTTCGCCTCGATGCCGGTCACCTTCATCGCGGGATCCATCTCACGCGCAAAGGACGAGGCGAGCACTCCCGACTCGCCGGGCCCTCGGTCATAGATGACACCGACGGCCCACGGTTCGGACCCCTCGACAAAGGTCTGGGATGCAACCGCGGCAAGCTCCTCGAGTTGGCTCGCACGGCTGAGGAATCTGCCGACGATCCATTGCTGGTCAGACGCCTTGAGCCGCAGGTAGTCCTCGACCGCGTCCTCCACCGACAGCGATGCGGGCGGGAACACGCCGGCGTAGTCGATGAGTCCGCCGAGCGCAGCGGTGCGGGCGTCGAGGATGAGCCTCATCGGCCCTCGAGCCACGTCCAGGCGTAGCTGTCCTCTTCCGAGTCCCGCGCGCCCGGGCCGAGGTCGAGGGGGCGGAACGTGTCGATCATCACCGCAAGCTCCTCGGTCCCGGCCTTGCCGATGCTCGCCTCGACGGACCCCGGCTGTGGGCCGTGCGTGTGGCCGCCAGGGTGCAGCGAGATCGAGCCCTTCTCGATTCCTGCGCCCTTCCGAGACATGAAGTCGCCGTCCACATAGAACAGCACCTCATCCGAATCGACGTTTGCGTGGTTGTACGGGGCTGGGATCGCCTGCGGGTGGTAGTCGAAGAGCCGTGGGACGAACGAGCACACGACGACCCCGGGCGCCTCGAACGTCTGATGCACGGGCGGGGGCTGGTGGACACGGCCCGTGATCGGTTCGAAGTCGTGGATCGAGAACTTGTGCGGGTACAGGCACCCGTCCCAGCCGACGACATCGAAGGGATGGTGCTCGTAGACGAACCGCGTCATGCCCCCGCGGTGCTTGACCATGACCTCGACGTCCGAGCCGTGTGCGAGGAGAGGTTCGGTGGGGCCGTGGAGGTCGCGCTCGCAGTACGGCGCGTGTTCGAGGTATTGGCCGTTGCGCGACAGGTACCGCCTCGGCGGGCCGATGTGGCCCCGTGTCTCGAGGATGAGCGCCCGGACGGGCTCGCTCGACTCGTCGAGCTCGTACCGGTGGATCACCGACGCGGGGATGATCAGGTAGTCACCGGGCTCGAACCGGATCGCGCCGAACACGGTTTCGAGCGTGCCGATTCCCTGCTCTATGTAGACCATCTCGTCACCGGTGGCGTTCTTGTAGAGACCAGAGCTGTCGGATCCGACGTAGTACGAGATCGTGCAGTCCTCGTTGCCGAGCAGCACCGCACGCGTCATGACGAGGTCGCCGCCGGCCTTGAGCTGGTGTGTGCGAAAGTGACGCGGTCGGAGTGGGTGGTTCGGCTTCGTCTCCTGGGTCTCGACGTCGACGCCCTCGATCGCCTTCAGGGCCGTTGGCGGATACCGGTGGTAGAGCAGTGCGGAATCGAACGAGAAGCCCTCCTCGCCCATGAGTTCCTCGGCGTAGAGCGAACCGTTCGGTTGCCGGAACTGGGTATGGCGCTTGGCCGGTATCTCGCCGACGGACTGGTAATACGGCATCGAGGTCCCTTCTTGCTCGCGCCCATGGTACGGAACCCGCCACCGTTCGGGAGGGGTGGGAGCGTCGCGATCCTGCGATAATCAGGGTGAGCGAGCTCCCATGGAGGATGGCTGATGGACATCGATCTCACGTTGCGTGCGAAGGAGTTTGCGTCCAAGGATCCCTTCCCGATGATGGGCTTCGGCCCGATCGAATGGTGGGTGGGCAACGCATTCATGACGGCGCAGGCGTTCCGGGCGTTGCTCGGAATGGAGATCGTCGGGTACGCGGGCCCTGAGACGGGTGTGAGGGATCGTTCCTCGTACCTGCTCAAGAGTGATCAGATCCGGTTCATCGTCACCGGCTGTCAGGACGGAGACCACGAGATCGCCGAACACGTCAAGCTGCACGGGCCCGGCATCAAGGATGTGGGATTCCTCGTGCCGGATGCCGTGCACGCGCACGCCATGGCGGTCGAGCGCGGTGCCGAGTCCTACCGAGAGCCTGTGAAGATCGAGAACGATCGTGGCCGGATGGTCATCGGGGCCATCAGGACGTATGGCGAGACCGTGCACTCCCTCATCGAGCTCGAAGGCGAGGATCCGCGGTTCGAGGAGCGCACCGACACGATCGCCCGCCCGACTGGCCTCCACGCCGTCGACCACGTCGTCGCCAACGTCGAGCTCGGCAAGATGAACGAGTGGGTCGGGTTCTACGAAAAGATCTTCTCGTTCACCATGTTGCGGCATTTCGACGACGAGGCGATCTCGACCGAGTACACGGCGTTGATGTCGAAGGTGATGGCAGGCGGCAACGGAATCATCAAGCTGCCGATCAACGAACCCGCAGATGGCAAGAAGAAGAGCCAGATCGAGGAGTACCTCGACTTCTACAAGACGCCTGGCGTGCAGCACATCGCCATGTCCACCGACGACCTCCAGACGACGATCTCGGACATCCATGGCAGGGGCCTCGAGACGATCTACGTGCCGCACGAGTACTACCCGGAGGCCAAGGAGCGGCTCGCTGGTATCGACCTCGATTGGGACAACCTCGAGGCCGAGAGCATCCTCGTCGACAAGGACGATGACGGGTATCTGCTCCAGACGTTTTCGAAGATGCTCCAGGACCGACCGACGGTGTTCTTCGAGTTTATCGAGCGCCGCGGTGCGACCGGGTTCGGCGTCGGCAACTTCAAGGCCCTGTTCGAGAGCATCGAGCGCGAGCAGGCCAAGCGCGGCAACCTCTAGACCGTCAGCCACCGCACCATGCCATCCCCGATCTCGTTCCTCTCCGACTTCGGACATGACGACGAGTTCGTGGGTGTCGTCCATGGGGTGATCGCCCGCATCGCGCCGGACGTGAAGGTGATCGACATCACCCACGGGATCAGGCGGGGCGACATCCATGGAGGGGCGCTTGCGCTGACCAGGGCGGTCCAGTTCATGCCCGATGGTGTGTTCCTCGCGGTCGTCGACCCGGGTGTGGGCACGGAACGCAGGGCGATCGCGGCGCGCTCGCCGGTCGGGTTCTTCGTGGGCCCTGACAATGGCGTCCTTGCCCCCGCGGTGGCCATGGTTGGCGGGGCCGACCTCATCGTGTCGCTCGAGGACGAACGATTCCGCCTCCCGACACCGGGCGCCACCTTCCACGGCCGCGATGTCTTCGGGCCTGCGGCCGCGGTACTCGCGTCGAACCAGGCCGATATCACGGACCTCGGTCCCGCCCTTCCACCCGATTCGATCCAACCCCTGCTCGTTCCGTTGGCGGAACCCGCAGGGAACGGAGGCATCAAGGCGACGGCGCTGTGGGTGGACACGTTCGGGAACATCCAATTCAACATCGCAGCCGAGGACCTCGAGCGTCTCGAGCTGTCAACGGGAGACGACGTCCTGATGTCCCACAATGTGATCGAACACCGGGTGCGTTGGGGTGTGTCGTACGGATCGGTCGAGGAAGGCGAGGCGGTGTTCCACGTCGACTCCCACGGCCAGATCGCGTTGGCGGTCCGTGGCGAGAGCGCAGCGGAAACCTTCGACATGGGCGCCGGGGACTCAGTCGTCATCGGCCGCCCTGACGGCGGCAACACCATCGAGATCCGCGCGGTCGGCTAGGGCGTCAATCCGCCCGTCACCAGCTTGATGATGAATGCAAGCACGATGAACGCGAGCAGTGCAGCGACAGCGATGGAAGTGACGGGCCTCACGACCCACGAAGATACCCGTAGGCTCCCGCCCGATGTCCGTCACGATCTACACGCGCCAGGGTTGTCATTTGTGCGACGAAGGGATCGCCGCGGCGCGGTCGGTCTTCGGTGACGACATTTCTCTGATCGACGTCGACCTCGACCTCGCCCTCCTCGAACGGTTTGATACGCGGGTCCCGGTGATCGTCGCCGAAGACGGTACCGTGATCGACGAGGGGATCGTGGATCGCGCGGTACTCGTCCGTCATGCAAGGCGGCATGCGTGAGTCAGATCCTGGCGCTCCTCTCGGGGGCGATGTTCGGCATCGCCGACTTCTCGGGTGGTCTCGGATCGAGGCGAATGGGGGCTTATCGCTTCACCGCCTGGGCCCAGGTTCTTGCCGTTCCCGTTCTCATTGCGGGCGTCTTCCTCGTGAGAGCGGACGATGTGCGTTCGTCGGACCTCGCCTTCGGCGCCGTGGCTGGCCTGCTCGGTCTCGTGGGGTTGTTCGCGCTGTACTCGGCGCTGGCGGCTGGGACGATGTCGACGGTGGCACCCATCACCGGGGTACTCACCGTTGGGATTCCGATCGTGTGGGGCGTCACGACGGGCGACGCGATCGGAGCCCTCCAGTGGCTCGGGATCGTTGCAGCCATCGTGGGCATCCTTCTCATCGCAAGGGATCACAAGCACGCTCGGCTCACGCGAGCCGTCGCAGTCCAGGCGGTTGTCGCCTCGCTCGGTTTCGCGGGCTTCTATGTGATTCTGGATCTGGCGTCCGACGACGCCGGGTTGTGGCCGATCGTTGCGGCGCGGTCGGTGACGATCCCGGCCGCGTTCGTCGTGGCCCTCATCGCGACCAGGTCGGTTGCGGCCCCGACGCGATCTGCGCTTCCGTACGTGGCTGCAACAGGACTCCTCGACGCGACCGCAAACTTCTTCGTGCTGCGTGCGCTCCAGACCGGGCCGATATCGATCGCGGTGGTGCTCAACGGTCTGTATCCCGTGTTCACGACGATCGCAGCGATCATCTTCCTCCGGGAGCGCCCCACGAGGTCACAAGGGTCTGGCATCGCGCTCGCGACCGCTGCGTCGGTGTTGTTGCTGCTCTAGCGGTGAAGGCGATCAGGATCCGATGTTGACGGTCTTCTCGATGGCCTTGTAGATGTGCTCGGACATCTTCGCTTCCTCGGGGTCGAGGAGGTTGGCCATCACCTTCAGCGTCCACTCCATGAGGGTCTTCGATCGGAGGCCGACCGTGGTGAGGGAACGCATAACGGCCGGGTTCCCGATCGCCTTCACGAACACCCTCGCGACACGGTGGTAGTCGCCGTACGTCGCTTCGAGCTCCGCCGAATACCCGGCGAGCCCGGTCCGGTTCCCACCGAGAGCGTCCGCAACGTGAGCTGCCGCCATCCGGCCGGTCTCGTAGGCGTAATCGATGCCCTCACCGTTGAAGGGATTCACCGCACCGGCGGCATCACCCACCAGGATCCAGTTGTTTCCCACCTTCGGGCCCACGCTCATCGACATGGGCAGCTTGCCGCCGATCGGCTTCGTGTGGACGGTCTCCTCGGTGATCTTCCAGTGCTCGGGGAGCGAGGCCGCGTATGCCTCGAGCATCTCGGAGGTATTCACGTCCTTCCACCCCTTGAACGTGGACACGAGTCCCGCCCCGACGTTGATCTCGCCGTCGCCCAGAGGAAACACCCACCCGTATCCGGGCATCGCCCTTCCCTGACGATCCCGCATGTCGAGTTGCGATTCGATGAACCGGTCGTCCGAGTTCGGGCTCTCCCAATAGCCCCGCACCGCCAATCCGTACGGGAAGTCCTTGCGCCTCGCCGCACCGACGCCGCGGCCGAAGCGAGAGTTCGACCCGTCTGCGATGACCACGAACCTCGGGTGCACCTCGTGCCTGTCAACGCCGTCGTCGAGGACGACACCGGTGACAGTGTCCTGGTCGACGACCGGCGTTGCGGTCGTGCCCTCCGTCACGGTTGCGCCCTGCGCCGCGGCCATCGCGGCCACCGTGCCGTCGAGATCGGCGCGGCGCATCGTCGCACCCCAGTTCGGGAACTCGGAGTGGTCAGGCCACGGAAGCTCGATCTTCAGATCACCCGCATAGGCGCGAAGGCCTTCGACGCGGTGGAGGTCGAGGCCGTCGAAGTCGAACCCCATGTCGAGCAGCTGTTTGATGGCCCTCGGGGTGAGGCCGTCGCCACACGCCTTTTCCCGCGGGTACCTCTTCTTCTCGACGAGGTGGACGTCGACGCCGTTTCGCGCGAGCCAGTACGCCGTGGATGCTCCACCGGGTCCGCCGCCTACCACAAGGACATCAGATGTCATGGGGGAAGGGTACTGAGCAGCCGGAAACGGTCGACCGGCTACGGCGCGCTTGCCTCTGTGCTATCGGCAGCCTCGACGAGCCCGCAGTCCACCTCGGCCTCCTCGATGGACTCGCCACCGAACTGCACGCGTTCGTACAGGACCACCGCCCTCAGCTGCTCTTCGGAGAGCGAGGACCCGAAGGAAGGCATGACACCGAAGCCGCCGACGGGCTTGTTGGTCGCACCGTATGTCGCGTCTGGCCAATTGGCCGTGCCGAGGCTGACCCATTCGACGTGGTCAGCGCACGAGCCGCTCGGGAACGTTGCGAGCACCGCGCCCCCGGCGAATGCGGGGCCAGCGCCGCCACCACCGTCTGCACCGTGGCATGCGGCGCACTGGGTGAACACGCCAGCACCCATAGCGAAGTAGTCGACGCTTGCCGCGCCGTAGCTCGAACCGTCGCAGTTGACCGCGAGGCCGGTCGAGGGATCGACGAGCAGCTGACCGCCAGTGCCGCAGTCGGGGCCGTTCGGCGACACGAGGATGTAGATCACTGCGAGGAGGGGAATGAGCACGAAGGCGGCTGCCAGCCACGCGGGGTACCTCCCTCGCCTTGCTCCGGCCTCGTCGCCTGCTTCGCCGGTTTGTGGCTCTGCAGCGGTCGCCTCGATGACCTCGACCTCGGCATCCGGTACCTCTTCGTCCGTCGCCGTCTCCATGGCGGGAGCCGCTGGTTCCTCGGCGGCGTCTGGGGGAGCAGGGGAGGGCGCGTCTGCGCTCACGGAGGCCACGTCGACACCGGCCCATTCGGCGAGGACGGCTTCGAGCGGCTCGCCTGTCTTCTTCGCCCGGGCCTCGGCCGAACGCTTTGCGAGCGCAGCAGGCATTCCCTTGGTCTCGGCGACCTTGTCGAGAAGTTCGTCCATCGACATCGCTCCTGCCGCCGCTGCGACGGGTGACTCCTGGGTGGGCTCCTGCACGGCAGAAGGCTCCGCAGCGGGCGCCGGTTCGAGTTCCGGTGCGGGTGCGGTCGGTGGTGCAGCCGCCGACGGCTTCGCGCGGAGATCCGCTTCGATCTCCTCGAGGGTTGACCCGGCCCAATCCGCAAGCACTTCGTCGACGGAGGACTTGGAGTTCTTGGCGCGCGCCTCGGCAGACGACAGAACGAGCTTGGGTGGCATCCGCTTCGCCTCGGCAGCAAGCTTCACCAGATAATCGGTGGTGAGCGTGGCTGGTGCGACAACGGCCTCCTCACCCACCGGCTCGGCGGCGGCCTCCGCCGCGGGGGCTGCGGACTCGGCTGGTGCGGGGCTGGATGCTGCGCTGGCATCCTCGCCAGCCCACTCCAGCAGGACCGCTTCGAGGGTCGTTCCCGTCTTCTCGGCCCGAGCCTTCGCCGATCGCTCGACGAGCGATGCGGGCATCCCCCGGATCTCAGCCACCTTCTGTAGCAGTTCGTCCATCATCTACTCCAGCGTCTTCAGGTAGCTGACGAGGGCCTGCACCTCGTCGTCGGAAAGATACGAATACGAGGGCATCGTCGAGTACGGAACCACGATCCTCGGATCGGTCAGGTGCGCCCCCAGGATCACTACGTCGATGGCCTCCCGGCTCGCGTAGTGCATCAGGTCCGGCCCGTAACGATCCGCTCCCACGAGGGCAGGCGACTCGTGGGCATAGTCGCCGGGAACGCTGACCGGCCCGAGACCGACGTCGGTGCCCACCGGGCGAACGACCTGCGTGTGGCATTCGCCGCACCCCTCGGAGATGTAGAGGTTGCGGCCGTCGAACTCGGCAGTCCCGCTCTGGTAGATGCGGCTGGTGTCGGCGAGGATCGTCGGGTCGCGGTCCGTGTCGTCCATGGTCGGGATCACAGCTGCGACGAGCGCCGCGAGTATCCACAGCGTGGCCACCCCGGTGATGAGGCCCTTCCACGTCAGGGATGTCGCGTCCGCTGCGAACTCGAGCTCGTACTCAGGTGGCGCCTCCGGAGCCTCGAGGGGTTCGTCGGACCGCGCGTTGATGCCGATGAGGTAGAGGATCTGAGCAGCTGCGTAGACGACGGCCGAGATTGCGGCGATCCAGAGGAAGGGCTCAGCGGTGTCGATCGTGACCTTCCACGCGATACCCCCGTTCGCATAGGCCTGCACCGCCGGACCGGCGGCCCAGGAGAAGGCGACGGCTGTCCCGCCCGCGAGGAGGCCAACGGTCACACCGACCAGGCCAGCCAGGGACATCTTGGAGTGGAATACAGCAAGGGTGCCGCCATCCCCGGCAATCAGACGATGGCCTGCGAAGACGGAGAAGGCAATCGCCCCGAGGAGGAGAAGGACGCGGGTGCCATCGACCCACGTCGAGTACGCAATCACCGCGCTCGTCGCGCGCCAGGCGAGAAGGATCGAAGCGACAACGGCGACCGACCCTGCCATGCCCGATACGACGACGCTGCGAAGGGCTGCCCTGTTCCTGATCGAGGCGATCCGGCCCTTGAGCATCAGTCCGAGGTCCGTGGCGATGACGAGCAACGGCACGAGGGCACCGAGCGTGATGGCCACCGAGATCGTCTCGAGCCAGTCGGGCGCCGGCGAGTAGATCTGTGCCCACCCGCTCAGGAAGAGCGACACGAGCACTGCGGACCAGAAGCCCAAGGGCCCGAGGTTGCTCGGCTCGGTCGCGTCGACCCCTGAGAGGGAGGCGACCACGAAATAGAGCACGCCGATCGTTCCGAGTACCAGGAAGGCGTGGACGGAGCCCGACGCGAACGCGGTGAGAAGTGCCCCGGGGATTCCATGCGAAACCGACACAAGCCCCACCACGCCCCCGAGTGTGAGGACGATCGGGGCGGCAACGAGGTACCAGCCGGCGGGGCCGAGCGAATCCTGCTTCGCCTTCGCGGTTCCCCTGATCGCCAACGTTGCAAGCAGGGCGCCGACGACGAGGAGCGCCCTCGCCCAGATCGGGGCTGGCAGGTCGGTGATGCCCGTGTTGAGCCCGAACACCACGCCGAGTGCGCCAGCCACTGCTCCGAGTGACAAGGTCGCGAGGGAGGCCATTGCAAAGGGGGCGCGTCGCAGCGGCGAGTCAGCGAGGCTGCCGATCGCGTGGTAGGCGAGGCCGATGAGCCCGATCGTCGCAAAGCCGTCGACGAGGAGGATCCGCGAGGCAGGGGCGATCCTTCCGTAGGTCAAGAAAGCGATCCCAGAGCCGAGATCGGGGAGGACGAGCTGGAGCGAAGCGAGGGCGGCGAGGATCCCGCCAACCACCAGAAAGGCCGCCGAGACCATGAGATGGAGACCCACGAGCTGCGGTCCCTGGTCGACGGACCCCGCACTCTGCGTGTCGTGTGATCCAGTGTCGGCTGTCACGCTCGCGGCGTCCTCCTGTGCGGCGCGGTGGTTCCGCCGCGCTCTGAAGCTGGGCAACGAGACTCTAGCCAATGACGGCTCTCCAAGGTTCATTGGGGTCGATGGCGAACCCGTGCCTCGAGAATGTCATCGTGTAACGTCCCCTGCGCCCGTGCTGTCAACGCAGATCACTCGGGCGCCGTAGACTGTTGCGAACTCTCCGAGGGTTGGTAGTGAACGAACGCAGACAACTCATCGCAGGAATGGGACTCCTCGTCGTTGGCATCGTCGTCGCCATCCTCGGCGCCGTCATGGCGCACATGGCAGAGGCCCCCGATGTCGATCAGTTCGGACGCGCCATGTTCTCCGGATTTCCAAGGGGCTGGATCGTCGCAACGCTTGCCCAATCGATGTCGCTCGGTGGCGTGATGGTTGCGATGGGTGGCCTCGCATTTGGCCTCATTTGGAAGCGGAAGCTGACCTGGGCGCGGGCGATGCTCGGCGCACTGCTGTTCACGGGGTTGATGTTCATCATCTTCGCGATCGTCCCGAACCAGATGCTCACGATCTTCCAGGCGACCCTCGAGTGGACGCCGCAGAAGATCTTCGTCACGATCCCGCCATGGCTGATCCTCGGTCAGGACATCTCCATTTCCTATGCCACGCTCAAGGACATGATCGTGGCCGGCTTCCTCACGACGATGCTGCTTGTGGTCCCGATCGCGATGTACCAGATCCAGGAGCGGGCGAAACGGGCAGACGTCCCGAAGCCGCAGCCCGTGTCCACGTATGGTCGACCGATGCGGGTGCCCGACTGATGGCAAAGGAAGTCTGGCTCGAGACCCCGCCGATTCGCGATGACTACCAGCTCGCGATGGTCGATACCGCGTACCTGACCGCCGCAGTCAAGCCCAAGCAGTTCATCCACATCAACGAGTCCGAATGCATCCTGTGCGCAGGGTGCGTCGACATCTGCCCGTGGAAGTGCATCCACTTCCTCACGCCCGACATCGTCACCGAGACGTTCGGCGTCGAGAACCCCGCGGACAAGGAAGAGAACGGGGCCCTCTTCCTGATCGACGATACGGAGTGCACGAGGTGCAAACTGTGCGTCGATCGGTGCCCGACCAACGTCATCACCATCGGCAAGTTCGCGGGTTCGGTTGCGGAGCAGACCGAGTACGCGGAAGCGCCGTGGGAGTTGGACACGGGTGAACGTGACCACAAGAACGGATACAGCTACGGCATGCGCTGGTAGCTCGGAGTGAAGAACTGTGGCTGACAGAGGACGAACGAGTCTCAAGGAGCGGGTGAGCGGGCTGGGCGACCACGTCCGCAACTCCCAGGTCTGGACATCGATCTTCAGGCCTGGCTCGGCGCTGCGCGCCGACAGCGGTGACTCCCCGAGGAACCGTGCCTATGTCGTGATGAACAATGTGCTCTACCACCTCCACCCCGTGAAGGTGAAGCGGCGTGGGATCAAGGTCTCCTACACGTTGTGCCTCGGCGGGTTGAGCTTCTTCCTGTTCATCCTGCTCACTGTGACCGGCATCTTCCTGATGTTCTACTACCGGCCGACGTCGCCGCAGGCCTACTTCGATATGCAGGCACTTGCGACCGACGTGGCATTCGGGCAACTGGTGCGCAACATGCACCGATGGGGCGCTCACGTGATGGTGCTGACGGTCTTCCTGCACATGACTCGGGTCTTCTACCACGGCGCCTACAAGCCGCCGCGCGAGTTCAACTGGGTCGTCGGCATCATCCTCCTGTTGCTCACGCTGCTGCTCTCGTTCACCGGCTACCTGCTCCCGTGGGACCAGCTCGCGTTGTGGGCGGTGACGGTGGGCTCGAACATGGGCGGCTACGTGCCGGTGTTCGGGCGACAAGTGTCGTTCGCGCTCGTCGGCGGTGTCCAGATCACCGCGGACACGTTGTTGCGGTTCTACGTGCTCCATGTTCTCTTCCTGCCGTTCATCATCGTCATCTTCATGGCCGTCCACTTCTGGCGGGTCCGTAAAGACGGCGGAATATCGGGACCGCTCTAAGGAGAATGCATGGCAGACCTTCCTGAACATCTCCTCAAGAGAGCCGCTGAGGCCCGTGCGAAAGCCGAGGGCGTGCCCGTCGAGCAGGTTCTCGCTGAAATGAAGGGTGAGGCACCCGCGGCTGCGGCGCCGGCGGCTGCAGCACCTGCCGCGGCCGCTTCGCAAGGCGCTGGACGAGACCTCGATGCGGATTCCGCGAAGTTCGGCGTGCCGCGTCCGCTTCTCGAAAGGGCGATGCTCGCGAGGGCAAGGCGCGACGGTACGCCGGTTCCCCAACTCGTCGGCGCGGGCGCTCCGGCCGCCGCAGCGGCCCCCGCTGCGAGCGCGGCACCAGCCGCCGCTCCGAAGGCGGCGTCCGCTGGTCCGCCCCCGGGCGTTCGGACGCAGCGACTCCTCACCGTCGTCAAGGCAAACGCGATTCAGGGGACGACGAGGGAGCCACAGGACAAGGTCAACGTGTGGCCCCACCTGCTCGCAATCGAGTTCGTCGCCCTCATCTCAATGCTCGCCTTCCTGACCCTGCTGTCGGCCCTGGTCGACGCGCCGCTTCTCGAGTTCGCAAACTTCAACCAGCAGCCGAACCCCTCGAAAGCGCCGTGGTACTTCCTGGGCCTCCAGGAGATGCTCGCCTACTTCGACCCCATGCTCGCCGGCGTGCTGATCCCAGGGTTCGGGCTCGCGGCGCTCGCGTTCATCCCGTATGTCGACAGAAACCCGTCGGTGCGCCCCTCCGACCGGAAGCTCGCCATCTCGCTCTACACGGTGTTCTTCGTCGGTGCTTCGATCCTCACCATCTTCGGTTCGTTCTTCAGGGGACCGGGGTTCAACTTCACGTTCCCGTGGCGTGACGGCATCTTCTTCGACGACTTATTGACGATCCTCGAATGAGCGGCGCAGCACTTTTCGGCATCATCCTCGTGGTCTCCACCGTCGTGGCGGCGGGAGCGATCATCGCGATCGCGTCGCGCCGCAGCGACAGCGAGGGATCTGTCACGAGCGCGGAGCTCGACCGGAAGGCAGCCAAGGCCGATCGCGATCGTCGCAAGGCGATGGCAGCGGCAGCACCGGCGGACGCGCCGCCGGCGAAGCTGGTTCCCGCCCCTATCGAGTTCGAGGACGACGCTCCGAGGCAGGAAGTCACGGCATCCGAGTTCGGCGTCACCCGGCGGAAGTTCTTCAACCGCGCGGTCGGGGCGATCTTCGGCTTGTACCTGCTCCAGTTCGCGCTCGCGGGCCTGGCGTTCTTCTGGCCGAAGCTCAAGGGCGGATTCGGCACGCCGATCAGCGCAGGTGCGCTCGACGCTCTCAAGGCCGAGGTGGTCGACGGCGCCCGGTTGGTACCCAAGTTCATCCCGGCAGCCCAGTCATGGGTCGTTCCCTTCCCGATGAGCAGCTTGCCGGGATCGTCGTTCGAGGCGACGCCGTTCGTCGTCGCGGGGGGTGAGTCGGACGGCATCGGGCTCATGGCTCTCTGGCAGCGATGCGTTCACCTCGGGTGCCGCGTCCCCTCGTGCGAGTCGTCCCAGGGCTTCGAATGCCCGTGCCACGGCTCGAAGTACAACGGCCACGGCGAATACTCTGCTGGTCCCGCGCCCCGCAACCTCGACCGGTTCGCGGTGAGCGTGGACGCGGCGGGCGAGTTCATCATCGAGACGGGCACCGTGGTCCAGACTGCTCGTGCGAAGCACTACACGATCGCGTATCCCCAAGGGCCGTTCTGTGTGGGGTGACCGATCGTGATGCTTGATTTCATCCTCGCAACCGCGGAGGAGACAGAGGTCGTCGACTCGAAGGCGGGCCTCGGCGTCGGCGCGTGGGCGCTGATCATCGTGGTCGCCGTGATCCTCTTGTGGATGGCGTACCTCTACATCAACTCCCGGCAGTCACGATCCGCCGCGGCGGAGGCAGCACCACCGAACCTTTCGCCAGGGGCATCAGACGACGAACTCGAGAACAAGAGGCTCACGGCCGTTCTCCGTGCGGCACTGTTCGGGTCGGCTCTGCTCGCTATCTCGCTTCCGTGGTATGCCTTCAACGAACCGGACCGCCAGGTCGAGGCCGCGTCAGAGATCCTCGCCGCCGACGTGGAGGCTGGAGCCCACTATTTCAGCCGTGAGGGCTTCCAGTGTGCGAACTGCCACGGACCTTCGGGCGGGGGCGGCGGGGCCGCCTTCGAAGAGCCGCGATCGAAGGTCAACACGACATGGACCGCCCCTTCCCTCGATGACATCTTCTTCCGGTACGCCGACGATGAAGTCCGCTACTGGATCGAGTACGGCAGGGCTGGCACCCCGATGCCCGCGTGGGGTCTCGTCGGTGGCGGTGCAATGACCGGGCAGGAGATAGACCAGACGATGGCGTACATCAGGTCCATCCAGGTCGACCAGGCAACTGCGTTCGGACGCTCCGAAAGTGCAGCAGCACTGGCGCTCGCGCGGATGGCGAACGGTACGGTGACGACGCAGAGCCTCATCAACAAGCAGACCGCTGCGATCGCCGACGTGAACGCCGCACCGGACAAGATCGCTGTCGTCGGTGGATACCCCGATGAGGTCGCCGATCTCCTCCAAGGCCCCGGAACCTGCACCGACGCCTCCGCCGCGCTCGTCAACGCCACCTGTTCGTCGCCGGGGCAGGACCTCGACCGTGACGGTCTGGCCGACGCCGCGGAGGTGCGGCTCACCGACATCGCAACGTCGGCGATGGAAACCATCACGGTGACCGTGGAGAACGTGCCGCCAGCGCAACCGGGGCAACCGCCGCTGCCCAACATGTACGTGCCCGGGCCGAACACCGCGTACGACCTCAGCTTCGACCCATTCGCCGCGTTCACGAACTCGAATCCGGACACCAGGGCTCCCGAGCCAGACCTCGACGCAGCAGACACGCTCCTGAACCTCCTTCGCAACGACGTGCTCGTCATCAATGTCACCGCTGAGCGGGGGGACGACTTCCTCGCCAAGCTCAGGCCGGGGCTCGAGTTCCTCCAGACCGCACTCGAGGAGCAGCCGTGGATGGTGGATACCGCTGCCGCCGCGGACTACATGGGCGTGTCCGTGGAGGACGCCACGATGGCTGTCGGACTGTTCAATGCCTATTGCGCCAGGTGTCACACGGGTGGCTACAGCGCAGGACCGTCGTTCGAGCGTGGCGCGGGATCGGGCGCCTGGGGCCCGTCGTTGCGAAACGGCCGTGCCGTGACGCAGTTCCCGGACATGGCTGATCAGGTCAAGTTCGTCATCTCCGGCTCTGAGAACGCCAAGGGCTACGGCACCAATGGCATCGGCACCGGCCGCATGCCGAGCTTCGGGGCCCTGCTGTCGGAGCGCCAGATCGAACTCATCGTCGCCTACACGAGGGGGCTGTGATGCGAACTCCGAAGGTTCTTCTGATGACTGCTGCAAAGGACGAGCGGGGTCTCTCGAAGCTGGAGTCGCTCGGGCTCATACTGTTCGTCCTCTCGATCCTCGCGATGATCGGCCCCATCAGGGATCTCGCCGTCAACCTGATCGGGACGGTGTTCAATCAGGTCGACCCTGACACCGGGCACCCGAACGACTTCTCGAAGGCGATGCGTGGCTTCGCGATCGCTGGTGGTGCGGTCCTGGTTTTTGTCGGGTCGGGCTACCTCGTCATGTGGACCGATCTCGGCAAGCGTCTCGCGTTCCTGCTCATCGGGGCAGCGACCTCCGGGTACCTCGTCATCAACGGCCTCTTCTTCATCGTGTATGCACCGCGTGGGGTGAGGCCGCCAAACCTCGAGGGTCTCGACGCCATCCAGATGCGGCTCCCTGCGATCGCGCTCACGCTCGGTTCCCTGTTGATCTTCCTGATGTTCTCGGTCGCCCTCGCGCGGTACGAAGCCGAAGCCGAATAGCGACGGTCGCCCGCACGGGCTTCCGCACCCCTTCGCCGACCTACCGGCTGAGGTGGTGTGCCAGGATCCCAAGTTCGGTCGGAAGGTCGACGCGTCGGATCCCGACGCCGTCACCGGACTTGAGCACGGTGGGTGCGAGGTTGAGGATCGACTTCACCCCGAGTTGGATCAGCTGGTCGGCGACGCCCTGGGCGGCAGACGCCGGGGTGGTGATGATGCCAATCCGGATCCCGCGCTTCTTCACGATCGACGCAAGCCTGCGCGAGGACTCGACGGTCAGGTCTCCCACCTGCGTCCCGATGACTTCGGGGTCGTTGTCGACGAGGGCAGCGATCTCGAAGCCCCACGCCCGGAACCCCTCGTAGTTGGAGAGGGCCGATCCGAGGTTTCCCGCGCCGACGATCACGACGGGGTACGACTTTGTGATGCCGAGGACGAGTCGGATGTTGTGGATCAGGTCCGAGATCTCGTATCCGACGCCCCGCGTCCCTTGCGTTCCGACGAAGGAGAGATCCTTGCGCACCTGGGCTGCGTTGACCCCGGCGGCCGCGGCTATCTGGTCGGACGAGGCCCGTTCGGCATCGAGTGACATGTCGATCAGGCACCGCAGATAGCGGGGGAGTCGTTCGATAGTCGCGGATGGGATCGGCGGAGCCATGGTCGAACATTAGAAGCACCCGGGAACACGCAGTCTTCAGTGCTCCGGTGATTACGGGTCCCTCCCTTTGACCGGTATCCTCGGTAAGCCATGGAGCTTTCCGACTACCTCCCGATCGCGCTCATGACCCTGCTCGGTATCGGTTTCGCCGTAGCGTCGATCTTGGTCTCGAAGCTCCTTGCCCCATCGAATCCCACCCCTGAGAAGCTCGCACCGTACGAGTGTGGCATCGTGCCGCTCCAGGACCCGGTCGAGCGCTTCCCTGTGAAGTTCTACCTCGTCGCGATGCTGTTCGTGATCTTCGACGTGGAGATCATCTTCCTCTTCGTGTGGGCCGTGAGCTACAAGGAGTTCGGCTGGGCGGGCCTCGGCGCGGTCGTGGTGTTCATGCTGATGCTCATCGAGACACTCGCCTACGTGTGGAAGCGCGGCGCCCTCGAGTGGAATGTCGCTCGCAGGCAGCGGTACCGGCGGATCGTCGCCGAGGGGCACTTGGAAGAGGCTGCGTAGATGGCAGGTATCGCCAGGGAGCCCGGATTCCTCATGACAACCCTCGAAAAGGGTGTCAACTGGGCGCGGACCAACTCGATGTGGCCCGCGTCGTTCGGCCTTGCGTGCTGTGCCATCGAGATGATGGGGACCGGGGCCGCGCACAACGACCTCGCACGCTTCGGTATGGAGGTCTTCCGAGCCTCACCCCGCCAGGCCGACCTCATGATCGTCGCTGGCCGCGTGTCGCAGAAGATGGCGCCAGTGCTGCGCCAGGTGTACGACCAGATGGCGGAGCCGAAGTGGGTCATCTCGATGGGCGCATGCGCATCCACGGGAGGCATGTTCAACAACTACGCGCTCGTGCAGGGCGTGGACGAGGTCGTCCCGGTCGACATGTACGTGCCGGGGTGCCCTCCGGGGCCGCAGTCGCTCATGCACGGGATCCTCACGCTCCAGCAAGAGATCATGGCCGGCAACATCCGGCGTTCGACCGGGGTGCTTTGAGATGGGCGACGACGGCGCGACCACGAACGACGCCGCGCCCGCAGATGAGCGCGACGTTCAGTCGGACTCCTTGATCGCTCAGCTCGTCGCGCCGTTCGAGGGCGCCACCTCGGTCGAGAAGCAGCACGCTTCGTCAAGCGCGACCTACCACATGATCTCAGTGCCTCCCGACTCATGGGTCAACATCGTTGCTGCCGCGAAGGACGCCGGGTTCGACCTCTTCATCGACCTCGGTGCCGTCGACCACTTCCGGGAAGCGCCACGTTTCGAGGTCATCGTGAACCTCGTCAACATGTCCGCCAACGTACGCATCCTGATTTCGACCCGCGTCCCCTATGACGCCCCCGTCGTGCCCTCCCTCACGCCCCTCTTCGCGGGTGCGAACTTCTACGAACGCGAGGCGTACGACCTCCTCGGCGTCGAATTCGACGGACACCCCGACCTCACCCGCATCATCATGCCCGACGACTGGGAGGGCCATCCGCTCCGAAAGGACTTCGATGTGGGCGCTGTGCCGGTCGAGTTCAAGGCTGGAAGCGAACCCGTATGAGCGACGACGTGACCGCGACCGAAGCCGGCGATACCCCGGACGAGGCCGTGTCGACCGAGGAACGGCGCCGATCGCTGCACGAGGTGTGGGTATCAGGAACAGAGGAGCGCTTCCCATTCGCGGAAGCGACGGACGAAGGCGCCCAGGAGCTGCTGCCCAGGGACGAGGAGCCTGCGCTTGCGATCCAAGAAGGCACGACGGTCGACGACGATTATGAGAGCGATCCGACCGTCATCAGCGCCGAGCGCCAGATCATCAACATGGGGCCCCAGCACCCATCGACCCACGGCGTGCTCAGGCTGCAGCTCGAACTCGAGGGTGAGACCGTTCGCAGGGTGAAGCCGATCATCGGCTACCTCCACACCGGCATGGAGAAGACCGCAGAGACGCTGAACTACGCGCAGGGTTCCACGAACGTGACTCGCATGGATTACCTCGCGCCGTTCCACAACGAGCTTGCGTATTCGCTCACGGTCGAGCAGCTCCTCGGGATCGAGGTTCCCGAGCGGGCGAGTGCGATCCGCGTCCTGATGACGGAGCTCAACCGTGTCTCGTCGCACCTGCTGTGGGCGGCGACCATGGGCATGGACATCGGTGCCCTGTCGATGATGATCTACGGGTGGCGCGAGCGTGAGGTCTGCCTCGACTTCTTCGAGAAGACGACGGGGCTTCGGATGAACCACAACTACATCCGTCCAGGCGGCGTCGCCGCAGACCTTGCAGACGGCTGGCAGGAGGACGTCACCGCCCTCATCGCCGCCGTGACGAAGGGCGTCGATGAATACGAGGAGCTGCTCAACGAGAACCCGATCTTCCGCGACCGCACGATCGGCATCGGCGTGATCACACCCCAGGAATGCAAGCAGTACGGCGTGACAGGCCCGATCGCCCGAGCGTCCGGCATCGCATGGGACCTGCGCAAACAGGCTCCCTATTGCGGGATCGACCAGTACGAATTCGACGTCCCGACAGGAATCCACGGAGACGTCTTCGACCGGTACACGGTCCGTATCGCCGAGGTCCGTGAATCGCTGAAGATCGCGGAGCAGGTGAGGGACACGATGCCGAAGGGCGACTACCGCACGTCCGATCCGAAGGTCACGCCACCGCCCCGCAAGCGCATCGACGAGTCGATGGAAGCGCTCATCCACCACTTCAAGCTGTTCACCGAGGGCATCGTCGTGCCGCCGGGCACCGCATATCAGTCCGTCGAGGGCCCGAGGGGCGAACTCGGGTGCCTCATGGTCAGCAAAGGGGGAGCGCGTCCGTGGAGGATGCACTGGAGGGCTCCATCCTTCGCGGCGGTGCAGGCTCTTCCGCCGATGATGACGGACGCCCTCGTCGCGGACGTGGTCGCAGCGCTTGCCTCCGCCGACCCCGTGCTCGGAGACGTGGACCGATGACCGCGGCTGCGAATTGGGAGGCTGGCCGGAGGGAGCGGGCGAAGACGATGCTCGGCGCCTACCCCGATCGAAGGTCGGCGATCATGCCGCTGCTCTACCTCGCCAGCCTCGAATACGGGCACGTCACGGAACAGGCAATGACCGATGTCGCAGAGCTCGTCGGTGTCACGCCGGCGCAGGTCCAATCGGTCGCATCGTTCTACACGATGTTCAAGCGGGAGGAGGTCGGGAAATACCTCGTCTCCGTCTGCACATCGATCTCATGCCATCTCCTCGGCGGCGACGCGGTGATCGACGCGGTCGAAGATGCCACCGGCGTCGAGCGGGGCCGCACGGGCGACGACGGCACCTTCAGCGTCGAGCGTGCTGAGTGCATCGGTGCGTGCGGCGGCGCTCCCGCAGTCCAGGTCAACTACGAAACCGTCGAAGGGCTCACCCCGGACAAGGCCAAGGCTCTCGTGAAGTGGCTTGCGGACTCACAGCCGGAGGTCGTCCTCGCGGACGAGATGCAGCAGCTCTTCGGGGGCGTGCGGTCCTTCGACTGGGGGCCCCTCGAGTCAGAGGGACCCGTCGCGGCAGTCCCGGCCTTCGGCCCGTTCGGGTCCGCAAAGGAGGGCCGATGACGGATCGCATCCTCACGGTGCGGATGGAGGCACACCCTTCAGACAGCCACACGATCGATCGGTATGTCAAGACCGGCGGCTACAAGGCCCTTCGGAAGGCGCTCAAGAAGATGAAGCCCGAAGCTGTCGCAGCCGAGGTGAACGCGTCCAACATCAGGGGCCGTGGCGGCGCGGGGTTCCCGATGGGCGTCAAGTGGGGCTTCTTGGGCGCTGCCGAGCCGCGGTACCTCGTCGTCAACTGTGACGAGTCCGAGCCCGGCACGTTCAATGACCGGCAGTTGGTCGAGCGCGACCCGCACCAGCTCCTCGAGGGCATCGCGATCTCTTCCTACGCACTCGGGATCAGCAGGGCATTCATCTACGTGCGCGGCGAGTACGCGCGTGGGGCGCGACGCCTGCAACGGGCCATCGACGAGGCCAAGGAGGCCGGGTACCTCGGCGAGGACATCCTGTCCAGTGGGTTCTCGCTCGATGTCACGATCCATCTCGGGGGAGGGGCGTACATATGCGGTGAGGAGACCGCGTTGTTGAACTCGCTCGAGGGACGGCGCGGGGAACCCCGCCTCAAGCCGCCGTTCCCGGCGATCGCCGGCCTCTATGCGAAGCCGACGATCGTGAACAACGTCGAATCGATATCGAACGTCCCGTGGATCACCCTCAACGGCGGTCTCGCGTACGCCGACATCGGCCCCGATCGATCGGCTGGCACGAAGATGCTCTCGATCTCGGGGCACATCAACAAGCCAGGCAACCACGAGATCGTCATGGGCATGACGTGGCGTGAGCTGATCTACGACATCGGCGGCGGCATCCGGGACGGCAACGAGTTGAAGGCGTGGATCCCCGGTGGCGCGTCGTCGCCATGGTTCGTGCCGGACAAGCACCTCGACACGCGGGTCGAGCTCGACGAGGTCGGCGCGAACGGTTCGATGATCGGCGCGGGAGCGGTCGTCGTGATGGACGAGACGACGAACGTCGTCGCCGCGGCCCACAGCATCGTCCGCTTCTTCGCCCACGAGTCGTGCGGCCAATGCACGCCATGCCGTGAGGGCACGAGTTGGATGGAGGACATCCTCGCCCGGATCATGGACGGACGCGGCCGTCCCGAGGACATTGACCTCTTGATGGATGTCTCGGACAACATTTCGCCGGGACTCTCGTGGCCGCCGGCCATGACGACGATCTGCCCGCTCGGGCCGTCTGCGACGGCGCCCGTCGCGTCGATCGTCAGGTACTTCCGCGACGAGATCGAGGCGATGATGCCGAACAAGGAAGCGGCCAATGCCTGACACCGTCTCGATCAACATCAACGGCGTCGCGCACGACGTCGAAGCCGGCCAGAGGCTGATCGTCGCGGCCGAGTCGGTCGGCGAGGTCATTCCACGCTTCTGCCACCACGACAAGCTCGAACCGGTCGGCAAGTGCAGGATGTGCCTGGTGGAGGTCGAAGGACCCAGGGGCAAGGTCCTCATGCCGAGCTGCACGCTTCTCGTGAGCGACGGCATGGTCGTCGATACCGAGTCCGCGGTCGTGAAGAAGGCGCAGGAGGGCGTCCTCGAGTTCCTCCTCATCAACCACCCGCTCGACTGCCCGATCTGCGACAAAGGCGGCGAGTGCCCGCTCCAGGACCAGACCATGCAGTGGGGGCCGGGCGAGAGCCGGTTCGTCGAGGCGAAGCGGAACTTCGAGAAGCCGATTCCCGTGTCGGATGTCGTGCTGCTCGATCGCGAACGGTGCGTGTTGTGCGACCGCTGCGTCAGGGCCGCCGACGACATCGCAGGCGACCCGCTGCTCACGTTCATCGACCGCGGCAACCACGTTCAGATCCAGACGTTCCCGAACGAGCCTTTCTCGTCGTACTTCTCGGGGAACACCGTCCAGCTGTGCCCAGTCGGCGCGCTGACCTCCGTCGACTACCGCTTCAAGGCCCGTCCGTGGGATCTGGGCCACACCAGGTCGGTCTCGTTCGTTGACACCGTGCACTCCTCAGTCGATGCACAGACCTCCCGCGGCAAGCTCGTGCGGGTGTACGGCATCGAGAACGACCGCGTCAACGAGGGGTGGCTGTCTGACAAGGACCGATTCATCTTCTCCGCGGTCCATTCACCGGATCGCGTCACCGCTCCGCTCGTGCGGGGGGACGACGGGTTCGAGGAGGCTTCGTGGTCCGATGCCATGGCCCTCGTCGCCTCGAGGCTTGGCGGTTACCTCGGCGGCGAGGTCGGCGCGATCGGCGGTGCAAACAACACCAACGAGGAGGCATACACCCTCGCCAAGTTCATGCGGTCGGTCGTGGGGTCCTCGAACCTCGATGCGCAGCTCGGTGACGGGCTGAACCCTCACCTCGCGGCCACCGTCACCCCGAGGGCGACGATCGACGACCTCGACCGTGCAGCCACCATCTTCGTGTGGGGTCCCGACCTGAAAGAGACGCTGCCCGTTCTCTACCTGCGCGTGAGGAAGGCGGTGCGGAACGGGGCCACCCTGGTCGTGGCCAGCCCGGCAGGCACGGGCCTCGATGCGATCGCGGCCCATGTCGTGCGGTATCGGGCGGGGAGCGGCTCGGATGTCCTCCGCAAATTCGCGTCGGGCGACAAAGGGTACGAAGGGGCACGAGAGGCGCTCGACGCCGGACCTGTGGTTGGGCTCGTCGGACGGTCCTCGCTCGCCGAGGATCCGATGATGGCCGAAGCCGCTGCCGGTGTTGTCCGCTCGCTTCCTGACAGCAAGCTCCTCACGCTGCTCACGAGGGCGAACATCTACGGGGCGCTCGATATGGGCCTCGCACCGAACCTCCTGCCAGGCCGCGTGTCGACGGCGGACGATGAGCACGCAGAGATGTTGGAGGATGCGTGGGGACACCTTCCACGTGGAACGGGGCGGTCGACCACCCAGATGCTCGAGGACCTCGCCTCTGGAGCGATGCGCGCCATGGTGCTCGTTGGCGCCGATCCGGTGCGCGACTGCCCCGACCCGGGACTCGCCCAGCGTGCGCTCGAAGCAGCGGAGTTCGTGGTCGCGTTCGATGCGTTCGTGACCGACTCGTCGATCCATGCAGACGTGATCCTCCCCGCAGCCGTGTGGGGCGAGGTGTCGGGTACGGCAACCAACCTCGAGGGCCGCGTTCAGGAAGTGAACGCATCGGTCAGGCCAGCTGGCCAGGCACGGTCACTCAACGCAGCACTCGACGACATCGCACACCTCATGGGGGTCGACCTGCGCGCGGCGAAGGTCGCAGATGTCACCCGTGAGATCGCAGCGGTTGCGCCCGCATACGCTGGCATCACACCCGATCATCTGACGTTCGAATCGGATGGCGACGGCGTGATCGTGCCGCTCGAGGGTGAACAGCCGCTCAAGTTCATTCCTGTGGAGGTGAGTGTGCCGGTCGTCACGAGCCGCCTCACCCTGCACTTCCCGGACGCGCTCTACGACGACGGAGTGTGGAACCGCAACGCCCCGACGATCGCCGGTCTCGCACGCCAGGCTGAGGCACGGCTCCATCCGCGGGACGCCTCGATGCTTCCCGTGCACGAAGGGGACATCGTGTCGATCGAGGAACGGTTCGTCATGCCGGTGACCCTCGACGACACCGTTCCGGTGGGCTCGATCGTGGTCCCGCGCAATGTGGTCGGGACGAAGGGTCTCACCGCGTCAACCTCGGTCAAGGTCGAAGCCGTGGAGGGTGGCGCATGAGCTTCTTCATCGAATCCGCGATCCGTGTCGCGTTGGTGTTCGTGTTCCTCCTCGTCACGGTGCTCCTCCTCATCTGGGTGGAGCGGAAGTTCGTGTCAGACCTCCAGAACCGCGTCGGCCCCGACCGCGCTGGCCCATGGGGCATCCTGCAATCGCTTGCTGACGGCGTGAAGTCGTTCTTCAAGGAATCGATCAGGCCCACGAAGGCGGAGTTCCTTCTCTATGCAGCAGCCCCCGTTGCCGCCCTCGTGCCTGCGCTGTTGATCTTCCTGGTCATCCCGATCGGCTCGCCGATCACGATCGGGAGCACCGAGTACGAGCTCGTCGGCGCGGATCTCAACGTTGGTCTGTTGTACATCCTCGCGTTGTCCTCGATGGCGGTGTACGCGGTCGCTTTCGCCGGGTGGGCGTCGGGATCGAAGTACCCGCTGCTCGGCTCCGTGCGCGCAGCGGCCCAGATGATCTCGTACGAGGCGGCGATGGGCCTCGCCCTCGTTCCGGTCGTGATGTTTGCGGGCACGACCTCCATCATCGGGATCGTCGAAAAGCAGCAAGGGTCGTTCGGGGGCTTCCTCCCCGCGTGGAACGTGGTTCTCGTGCCGTCGTTCGTGATCTTCCTGATCGCAGGATTCGCCGAAACCAACCGCGCGCCGTTTGACCTCGTGGAGGCCGAGTCCGAGATCGTGGGCGGCTACCACACCGAGTACTCGGGCCTGTCGTTCGCGCTGTTCTTCCTCGCCGAGTACATCAACGTGTTCAACATCTCGGCGCTCGTGACGGTGCTCTTCCTCGGTGGCTGGGCCGGTCCGCTCTTCGGCCCGTCGTGGTTCGAGAGCGTGTTGCCGGTGCTGTACTTCCTTGCCAAGGCCTGGCTGATCGTTCTGCTGTTCGTGTGGGTCAGGGCCACCTTGCCGCGCATGCGGTATGACCAGCTCATGGCG
>QJWC01000100.1 GCA_003235475.1 Acidimicrobiia bacterium
GCACGTCGTTCTTCAGGCCCAACCTTCGGATCCACACGTTCCAGAAGGGTGGCGAAGGCGCGGACAAGATCGTCGCGAAGGACTCGATCGGAAAGATCTGCCTCGACCGCAAGGGCGAGAGCGGGATCATCTACACCCTCTCGCGCAAGTCAGCCGAGTCGACAGCTGCCTACCTGCGGAAGCTCGGCATCTCAGCCAGCGCGTATCACGCCGGCCTCGAGCCTGACGAGCGAACGAAGGTGCAGGACGACTTCATAAGAGACGACGTCAACGTGGTGTGCGCGACCGTTGCGTTCGGCATGGGGATCGACAAGTCGAACGTCCGATTCGTGATTCACCGCGACATGCCGAAGTCGATCGAGGGCTACTACCAGGAGATCGGCCGGGCCGGACGTGATGGCCTCGATGCCGACTGCTACCTCTTCTACTCGTGGGCAGACGTCATCAACCTCGAGAGGATGGTTGGCGGGTCCGACGACGAACGATCACAACGAGATCACATCCGGCGCATGTACGCGTTCGCAGAGTCTGACGAATGTCGGCACCAGGCACTCGCCCGATACTTCGGGGAGGAGATCGAGCGGTGCGAGACGAGCTGTGACCACTGCACCGACCTCGACACCTCGTTCGAGCAGTTAGCGACGCCTCGTGTCCCGACAGCACAGATCCCGATCGACCTCTCCTCCGCCGACGGTGACCTCTTCGAACATCTCCGCGGCCTGCGCAAACAGCTCGCAGACAGTCGAGGCGTCCCCGCGTATGTGGTGTTCAACGACGCGACGCTGCGCGAGATGGCGCAACGTCGACCGACAACGGAGGTCGAATTTCTCGGCATCAGCGGTGTGGGCACTGCGAAGCTCGAGACCTACGGCCCCGTCTTCCTCGACGCAATCCGCGGTTGGACCACCTGACCGGCATCCAAGCACCCTTGCTATCTTCGAGACGTCGTCCACCCGAGATTTCGATGCCCCCCACTGGTGAACCCACAGAACACAACAAGGCGGCGCGCGTTATCCCGCGGTCCCTCGGGCTGACCCTCTTCCTCGTCGCCCTCGCCGCGGGGCTTCTTGCCGTCTACTTCGCATCGCAGGCATCGACGGCCGAGGCGAACGCGGAGATCCTCAAGGACGGTGTCGACCGATCCAGCCTGCCGGTCGACCAGGCCGTTGCGCTCGCCGAGCTCGCGCTGAGTAGGAGCGCCCCAGTGCCTGAGGGAGAAGGCCACGACCACGATCACAGCCACGTGTCCCCCACCTACGACTTCACCCCTGAGGAGAAGGCGGAGTTCGATGCGCAGTGGGCAGCGGCCGTGGCTCGGGTCGAGGATCTCGACACCCTCGAGGAGATCTCGGCGCTCGGGTACGTCAAGGCCTCCGGCCACACCGACGGCTCCGGATCCCATTACATCAACTGGACGATGGTCGACCGACCTTTCGATCCGGCGTATCCGTCCATGCTCCTGTTCGACCAGCTCGTTCGAGGCGAGGAACCGAAGCTCATTGCCTACTCATACTGGGTCGCTTCGGACGGTCCACCCGAGGGTTTCGTCGGGGGTCTGGACCGCTGGCATCGCCATCTCGGCATCTGTTTCATCGACGGCAAGATCGCGGACGAGAACCTGACGCGGGATGAGTGCGTCGGCGACTGGCTGAACGGGGTCGATCTCTGGATGCTCCACGCGTGGGTCGTGCCGGGAGTCGAGAACGAATACGGGATCTTCCACGCCGTGAACCCCCTCCTGTGCGAGCACGCGTGCGGCCTCGAAAACTGAGGTCGCCACTTCCCCGCGTTGCCGCCCGATCTGTGGTGGTGTCCCTCGTGATCGTTTCGGCGTTCGCCGCGGCCGCACCCGCATTCGCCCACGCCGATCTCGTGTCGACAGACCCCGTCGACGGTTCCGTTCTGGCGAGTCCTCCCGAGGAGTTGGTCGTCGAGTTCACGGAGGCGATCGTGCCGACGGGGCCGGGCCTGCGAGTGATCGACGCCAACCGTTCGAACATCGACGTCACCGTCTTCCAACCAACCGACAGTTCGCTTGCCGCCGTCTTCGAGGAACCGATCGGTGAGGGCCGCTTCGTCGTGTTCTGGAGCGTGCGATCGGACGACGGTCACGAGGAGTCCGGAGCGTTCTCCTTCGAGGTTGCTCCTGAGGGTGCCACAGCGACCACGACCCAGGGCACCATTGCACCGGACACAACGTCGACGTCGCCATTCAATCCTCCGACGACAACCCTCGCTCCCATGGGATCCGTGCCAGAGGGCCCGCCGTCCGCTTTCTCGGTGTGGGACCTGACGGCTGGCTTCGGACGATGGGCCGCGTTGGCCGGCGCGGTACTCGCCATTGGCTCGTTCACGTTCGCAGCCGTCTCACTCGTCGGGAGCAAGGAGGAGGTCCGGCGGACGGTCACCTGGATGCGGCGCGGTGGCGTGCTCGTGGTCGCCGGTACGTTGGTGGAGGTCTCATCCCTGGCCCTCGCTGCAGGTTCCTTCCCCGGTGCGTTCGCTCCACGCGAGCTCGTCACACATCTGACATCGTCGTATCTCGTTGCGGTCGTGTTCCGTGTGATCGGCGGTGTCGCCCTCCTGCAGCAGCCAGCGCTCGCGGCCGTGACACGCGTGCCCGGATACGAACCCGCAGCGCATCGCCTCGACGGACGCCAGGAGTGGCTGACGATCGCCGCGCTGCTGAGCGTGTTGGCATCGTTCGCATTCGACGGTCACACCGCGACGATGGGGATCCTCGGCAAGATCGCCTCTGTCGCCCACGTCGGCGCCGCCGGGGTCTGGGTCGGAGGCGTGTGGGTCATGGCCGATATCGTGATCGTCCGGCACCGCGAGGGCCGCGACCGCGGCACATCACCGATGGCACTTCGATTCTCGAGGGTCGCGGCAGCAGCACTGGCAGTCCTTCTGGCCGCCGGCATTGCCCTCGCGATCTCGCTCGTCGACGAGCCGGGTGACATCTTCGGGGGAACATGGGGGCGTGTCCTGATCGTGAAGGTGACCGTCGTCGCGGCGGCCGCGGCGATCGGGACGTACAACCACTTCTCGGTGGTGCCGAAGCTCTCGGATTCCGATCCATCCGGCGCAGGTCGATTCAGACAGACGCTCGTCGCGGAGTCCGCCCTCTTCGTTGGTGTGACGCTCCTGACCGCGGTCCTTGTCGCGTCGGCGCCCTGACCCGTACCGCAAGCGACGCACCGAGCCGAGGTTCCTACGCCGGAACCTGCTCGATGATGTAGACCTGGTCGTCCGAGCCAGTGAAGAAGAACCACGCGAAACCGGCGAATGAAGGACTCCCGAAGAGTGCGTCTGCCCACACGATGTTGCTCGCCTCGAGGCCGGCGTCCGTGATCTCCTCGTGCGCCTCGGTCACATCCTCGACGATGAAAGCAACGAACAGAGGTTGATCGGGAGGCGCGACCTGGGGGTCATCGAATGCAGCGCCATAGATCTCGAGGAAGTCGTTCGGACCTGTCGGGAGCTGGAGCACTGTCCACTCGGGATCGTCCTTCAGCATCTCAAGACCGAACACATCACGGAACATCGCGGCGGTCGCCTCGACCTTCGGCGTTCGGATGCCGACGTACCCGATCCTCAGCACCTTCACAACGAACTCCGCCCACGCTTGGGTCTCGACCCGATCATGTCACTTGGCCTCGTCGGTCAGGGCCTCGAGGAGGGCGCGCTTGGTTTCGGCATCCAGCGTGTCGAGATCGACGGGCAGCTCCGCCGACGACCCCTTTGCGAGATCCGACTTCAGCCCGAGCACCTCGTAGGTCTTGATGCGGTACGCGAGGCCCCTGACCTCGATCTCGCCGCACGGGATGCACTCGACCTCGCTCTTCACGAGTTCGTACGTGTCGTGCGAGATCTGGATCTGGTCGGGCTGGGCTGACACCTCGAGTCGGGATGCCGCGTTGACTTCCTTGCCGACGATCGTGTAATCGAGCCGGTTCTCGGAGCCGAAGTTGCCGACGGTGCACCAACCGGTGTTGATCCCCATGCGCACATGGAGCTTGGCTGACCCCGCTTGGCGCTGCCATTCGTCGGTGAGCTCGTGGACTCGCTCCTTCATGGCGATCGCCATCTTCACGCACGCCAGCGCGTCGCCCTGCTCCCCTGCGCTCTCTGGGTCGCCGAAGAAGATCATGATGCCGTCGCCGATGAACTTGTCGATCGTGCCGCCGTAGTCCTCTGCGATCTCTGCCATGTCGGACAGGTAGCCGTTGAGAAGCTGGCTGAGCGGCTCGGCCTCCATGCGGTCAGTCAGTTCGGTGAAGCCCTGGATGTCCGAGAAGAAGACCGTCAGCTTCTTGCGGTATGACTCGACCTTGACCTCGGTTCGCCCGCTGAAGATCGAGTCGTAGACCTGCCGGGACAGGTACTTCGCGAGCTTCGAGGAGAGGCCCTCGAGCATCTCGTTCTTTTCGGCGAGGTCCGCGCTGGCCTGCGCCACCGCTGCCTCCGCCTCCTTGCGCTCAGTGATGTCACGCACTATCCCGCTGAAGAACCGCTTGTCGCCCTGGTCCCACATCGCTAGCGAAAGCTCGATCGGGAACTCGTGGCCGTCCTTGTGGAGGCCCATCAGCTCGACCGTGTGCCCGATCACGTGGGTCTCTCCCCCGCCGGAGACACGTGCGATTCCCTCACGATGTGCGTCCCGGAACCGTTCCGGCACGATGTCGATGAGTGGGCGTCCGATCACTTCGACCGGTGCATATCCGAACATCTCCTCTGCCTGCGAGTTCCAAAGGAGCACGGTCGCATCCGAGTCGATCGTGATGATCGCGTCGTTCGCAGAGTCGAGGATCGCCTCGAGCCGACCCTCCGACTCGCGGAGTTCCTCCATCATCCGAACGCGGTCGGTGATGTCGCGGATGATGGCTCCGAAGTAGCGGTGACCATCTGCGTCCCACGTGGAGAGGGACAATTCGATCGGGACCTCGTGTCCTTCCTTGTGGAGTCCGAAGATCTCGACGGTTTGCCCGATGATGTGGGTCTCACCCGTTCGGACGACCCGGGCGTGTCCTGCGCGGTGCTGGTCCCTGAAGCGCTCCGGGATGATGAGGGTCAGCGATCGGCCGACGGCATCGGATTCCGTGTAGCCAAAAATGCGCTCTGCCGCGGGATTCCAGCTGACAATGTCACCTGCGTCGTCGGCCGTGATGATCGCGTCGGTCGCCGACGAAACGATCGCCCGAATGTCCACCGCTGTCCCACTGATCTCAGACATCACGTCAGCCTACCCATCGGCGCCGCGGAGGCTTGACTCGACCTCCCGTGTCCCGCTTCGGACAACTCCGCGGCGGTAGCTTCCGATTGAGGCATACTTCAACGATGTCCGAGGGCACAAGAGATCACGCGGGGTTTGTTCGCAGCATCTTCGAGGACGGGTGGAACCAGTCCGCGTTCGACTTCCTCGCGCGGAGGACGGCGCCGGAAATCCCGTTCCACTACAACGGTCATACCCAAGATGTGACACCTGAGTCGCTGCCCGACCTCGTCGCCTTCTGGCGTTCGGCCTTCCCGGACCTCGAGATGGATCTCCGCCACGTGATCGCGCAGGGCGATCTGGTCGCGGTCTCACTCACGCTTCGCGGAACGCACTCGGGCCCTTGGCTTGGAGTTCCTGCATCGGGCGCGGCGGTCTCCGTCGAGGAGATGATGGTCTTTCGGTTCGAGCGCGGGCTGCTCGTGGAGATGTGGGAAGTCTTCGACGAGCACGGCCTGCGGACCCAGATCACTTCGCACAATCCAAGCACGTGACGCGGGATCGTATCCGCATGTCGAGAAGGTGCGCTCCCACTCGAGGTGCGTGAACGTGTCGTCGATCTCGATCCGGGGGCGGTTGTCGGTGCAGTTGTCACTCTGATCACCAGCGAAGCACACCTCCACACCCATCGTCGACGAACGTGTCCGCATGTCGGAGTTCACCACCGCGACGAGATGTCCGACGTGCTCAGTCACGTGATCGGAAAGCCGTTCCCGAGGCAGGGCGCGAGGAGTCGTTCCTCACTGCCCTCAGCGGTCGTTCCGGGTGGACGGCACTGACCATCAGAGAGATGATGGAGGGAGATAGGAGGTGACCTCCATGAACGTGTCATGGACCGTCCGAATCCTCCTCGTCGTCTCCGGCCTCATCGTCGGATTCGTTGGTTACGCATTGTGGGCCGATGAGGCCGAGCACGGTGGTTGGACCGCGCTCGACGGATACGAGGAAGGCTATCTGTTCGATGGGTCGGTCGAGATCCGAGAAGTCCCGTGGTCAGGGAACGACGAGCAGCTTGGTGGTTCCTACGAAGTGCGATTGGTCGATGGCGACACCTATGAGGTGGCGTTCATCGACCGCGAGGGCCAAGTGTTGTTCACTGGCACCTCGGCCGAAGTATCCGTCTGGCTCGACGACCAGGGCCCGCAGGTCTTCAGAGGGACCCGCGAGGAGACCACCGCGTGGATGGACGAGCAGCGGGCGACCGAGAAGAGCTTCGTGATCCCGGGCACCGTGATCGCGATCGGCATTCTGCTGGTGATCGTCGCACTGGTGCCACGGAAGCGGGATGACGAACCAAGGTCCCACTTCGCCACGCCGCACGCACCGGGGATCTAGCTGGGAAGCTCCCGAGTCGAGATCCGATTGGGAGTCATGCCACCGCGCCCTGCGATGAACGCGAAGAATCCCTGATTGCCATGCAGCCCGAACGACGGCCGCAGACTAACGATCCACACGAGGGGGCGACCCATCGATCAGTAGCTCGGGTCGTCTCCGCTCTTGACGAACGAGTGCTCCATGATGTAGATCACGAACGGGTCGGTCGCTAGACGCTCATCCCTCGTGAAGCACTCGTCCGTCTGGCGGTCGCATTCGTTGATGAACTGGATCGTCAGCACGTTCCCGTCGATGACGAACCGGTGAGTTGTGATGACCCCCCATTCGGTGACCGTCAGTTCGTCCTGGTCGGTGGTGATCATCCCGACGGCGCCCACCTCTTCTCCATCGATCGTCGCCAGCTCACCATCGATCACCACTCCCTGCCAGAACCTCGGGCCATCGAACCCGATGCGGATGCTCGCCTCGGTGAAACCCTTCCCATACGCGGCCCGAAGTTGGGACAAAACCACGGCGTCATCCTCCTCGGTAAGGGGATAGTCCCAGATCCCGTTGAGGACGCCATCGCCATAGGTGAACGGGTCCGGCGTCCAGGCTGGCGCCGGCCCATCGGGCCGCGTGGTGTGGAACATCTCCGCGATCTGTGCCTCGGACAGGGCGGTCTGATAGAGCGCCACGTCCGCGATCGCCCCGGCCCAGAAGTTCCCTGAGTCGAGAGCGCCGCCAATATGGACGGGCATCGACGACGCGACCGGCGCTGCGGTCGGCGCCTCGTCTATCAGCTTGCCATCTACATACAGGCGGATCACACCTGCATCCCGATCCGAAACCCCGACAACGAAGACCCAGTCGTTCGAAATTGTCGCCGGGCCCTCGACGAGCACCTCTCCGTTCGGAACGACGACGTCAAACGCCCACACGAATCCTGTGATCGCAAGCGCCACGGTGTCCTGACTCACCACCACGGGAACATCGGTGAGCTGGTCCGGATGGCTCACCCACGCCGAAACCGTCAGCGACTTGGTCGTGTCGAGCGGGCTCGGACCCTTCGCAATTGCCTGTCCCGTGACGCCGTCGAACGCCGCGCCGCTCTCGGTCACCTGGTATCCACCGAAAAACTCGAGATCATTGTCACCGAAACTCGCCGCTCCGTTACCTCGAAGGCTCCACGCAGCAATCGGGTCGGGCAGCTCCGGGGCCGCTGCAGAGCCAGCCGTCGTCGTCACGTGAATTGTCGTGGACGTGGTCGTGGAAGAGGTCGCGTCGGACATCGGCGACTCACCACGCGGTGAACAGCCCTGCACCGCAAGCGCCGCGAGAAGCAGAAGCACGGCTTGTCGGTGTACTCGAAGGGGGGATCGGTTTCGATGGACGGCCATGGACACCTCGATCTCGCATGCAGAATTTCGCCATTGGCGTTGTTCCAATGCGGTCGCGAGGCACGGAGCCGCTGGAGCGTGAGGACGTATCCATACGAGCAACGTCCTCGCCTCTGACGGAGAAGTTACTTGGTCGGTCACCCGCGAACAACCATCGGATGACCGCACACCCCGCAACAACTCCAGAGAGAACGCATCGTCCGAGTGTCGTCCCGGCGCTCGTCCAGGACCTTCATCAGACGGGAAACCCGCACGCCGGTTCTGGAGACCCGGTTGAGCCCAGCTCGTCGCGTGGGACGGAGCGACGTGTGTCGTCGCCAGGTCTGGAGGGGTGGAGTCGAACGACCGCCCTGCAGGTTATGAGTCTGCCGCCTCGCCGTCCGGCCTCCTCCAGTGGGGTGATCGACCGGAGTCAGACCGGTACCGCAGCTCCCCTGATTGCAGAAGCGCCGCCCTGCGCGATGGGCGGCTCGATCGGACGATGACGCGTTCACGTCACGTGGAAATCGACCACCCGTGAGTATGGATCTGGGTCGGGATGGCGCGGCATGGCCGCATCGGTCCCGTCGACCCGTCGAGGCTTTCGAGCCTCAATGTGTCTGAGCTGTGCTTGCACATGCCCTTGTTCTCCGTTTCCACGAACGTGGTTCGCGTTGCAGACAAAAGCGCCGCAACTCCTCGAGGGGTGTTACGGCCTAGCGCAACAACGGCGCACATCCGACGATGTGTCAATCCCCAATTCGGCAAATCCTCGCGAACAAACGCTGGTTCCCGAACATCGTGACAAGGATCTGGGGCTACGAGGATGACAGGGTGTCCAAGAAATGCTCGTAGAAGAGTCGCGGTTCGCTGACTCCCGTCGCAACCGTGATCGGTTCGCCATCCGAGCGGATCGTTCGCCCGTCTTGTGCTCCGCCGACCACCACCGACACCGGGATCTGCTCGAAGGTGGCGAAGCCTTCTCCGGCAGCAACAGAGGCGGCCAGTTCGTCCCAGAGGTAGTAGAACCCGCTCGTGACGGCCGGAAACGCGTCGACCAGCCCGCCGAGGTACTGGATCGCGGGGGTTGGCTGCCGCGCTGCGATCATGGACGAATAGTCAGATGGCACGGGGACGGCATTCGTCGCGTCGAGCGGAACCAACGTGATCGGAACGTTGGCGCCGATGACGGTCGCCGCCGCCACTGTATCGATGTAGAGGTTCCATTCTGCGTCCGAGTCGAACACGTTGCCGGCTACGTCGATCGCGCCACCCATGATCACGACTCGTTCGAGGTGTGAGGCCATCGAAGGGTGCTCCGTCAGGGCCTTTGCCACGACGGTGAGGGGGCCGACCGCAACCAGCACGACCGGCTGGAGGGAATCGGCCGCGACCCGGGCCATCAGGTCGCCGGGCAACTCGTCGTCGGCGCCGACCGCCCGCGAGGGCAAGCCATCTCGGAGAGCGTCGTGACCTGCGATGAACTCCGCAGGCCACTCCCTTGCGTGAGGCGGCATTTCCGGATCGCAAGCGATCGGGATCTCCTCTCGGTCGTACACCGCGAGGATGCCGAGCGACACCGCAGTACCCAATTGACATCCCGCTTCACCCGTCTCGGAAAGAGAAATGGCCAGGACGTCAATGCGCGGATGGGACAGCAGAAACATCAGAGCCCCGACATCGGAGACCGTTGGGCTGTAATCCACGATCACGGGAATCGGGGGAGCCCCCTCGGCCGCGGTCGGCACGAAGTCAGAGATCGACGTCTGCGAGCCACACGATGCTGCGATCAGCGCAAGGGCGATCCACAATCGACGTCCCCTCATCATCGCCATTCAAGTGAACCAATCCGTCGAAGTCGACGCATCGATGGAGTTACGCGTGACCCTCCGGTCCACCGAGGAACGCGGCCCCAGCTCCTGGCATCGGAGGAGAAACCCAGAGTGCGGCATGAACGGTGAGAAGTCGTCCACTCCCCGGCCTATGCCAGGATTCCGCCGTCGGTTCGCTCGAAAGCGAAGGTGAGGTCGTAGTTGAGCTCCCCTCCAACCTCAAGTCCCGTGACGGTGTCCCTCGGCGGTCATCTTCCTAGAAGGGAAGGGGAGCAAGCGGCAGCTCCACAAACCCTTCTTTATCGTCTTCAGCTGGGTCCTGACTCATTTTTCCATGCAGCCATTCAGGTTCGGATACCAGAGGGACCATATTTCTAGGCCTGTCAGAGGCTTCGTCGAGGCCGAAGAGGAAGAAGCTATCCGGCAACCACATATCCGAACCACCAATTCTGAGTGTCACGGATCCACCCGAATCGAGGTCGTCCCATGTGAACGGGCTCGTCACTGGCACGAAGTAGAGGTTCGCCTGACCCCTCTCCTGCTCTTTCTGGGGCGTATCAGGAATGTCGTAGACAGTCGTACTTCCCCCTGGAACCTCTATCCGAAGCTGGATAGGGCTATCGGTTCCCGCATTCTTGTAGTCCTCAGTCCTCATCACCATGAGAAGCCTCTGGATCGGCATGTCGCCGTACGCGACGTACGCGCGACGAATCCCGATCGAGACATTTCCTTCACCTTTGTCCGTACTCAGGACCGTCTCGATATCCGTCTCGATCCCGAGCGGAACAGCGGTCTCTTCACGCGCATCCAGCCACCTGACAGGACCCACTCCCCAGACAGCAATGACCTCAGGCCGCCACATGTCACTCCCTCTTATCGCGACACGAATCGAAGAGTCCGAGAGGTACGCGTCCATGAGGGGAGAGGGATCGGGTTCGAAGTCATACAGATTTGCCTGACCCTTCTCCTGATCATCCTGGCTGGTGCTTGCGAAGGTGTGATGCACAATGTCGCTCGCACTGTCCCGGGGCGCTTCTTCGTGGACGATCAGAACGATCTGACTGTCGGTTCCGGAGTCCCTCTTGTTCCAGGTGCGCATCGCCACCCAAATTGTCTGAAGGTATCTGACCCGACCTGGAGGCTCGAAAATGGCCACTCCTTTGTTGGTTCTGAATGCGAACCTAGCGAAGCGCGGTGAGAGTTCCCACTTGGTTTCAGGATGCCCGCTCTCCTGACGCTCGGCAGCACCGTTCGCTGCCACCACTCCAGATACGTGTAAGCCACAGCCGCAGGTCCCTTCGCGGGTTTGGTGCCCACGACCGGTGCGACAGCTGTCTCGAGCGATCAGTGGTTCGCGATGTCAGGTGAGGTCGGGGAGCCCGGGCTTCGACACGTGTTCAAAGATCAGCGATGTCTCGATGTGTGCCACCTCCGGCCACGAGGTGAAGGAACTCACAGCAAGGTCTCGAAGGTGGCCGGCGTCGCGGACCACTACGTGAACCAGGAAGTCGTTGGCACCGGTGACGTGGGAGATTCCGATGACCTCGGGGAGGGCGAGCGCCTTGGATTGGAAGACACCTACCTCGTCCACGCCGTGACGCCGTAGACGAATAGCGATCATCGCCTGCAGTCCGATGTTGAGTGCGTCGGGGTCCACGGCGGCATGGAACCCACGGAACACCCCGGCTTCCTGAAGTCGTCGCAGGCGCTCCGAACAGGTCGACGGGGCGATCCCCACGGCGGCAGCGAGTTCCTTGTTGGACCGCCGCGCATCGTTCGTCAAAAGGGCGATGAGGCTGCGGTCTGTGCGGTCGAGTTCGATCATCGAGACCTCTATCCGAATATTGTTCGGCGAATATTGATCGTAGTCGAAACCTGTATACGTTGGGGAGAGAACAGCCGGTAGCCCTTCGCGAGGGTGAAGAGGAGAAGCACGTGAGACAACATCATACGTGGGCCGAACCGTGGAAGATCAAGATGGTCGAGCCCATACGGATGACCACACGCGAGGAACGCGAGGAGGCAGCCGTAGCTGCCGGATACAACACGTTTCTGCTCAGGTCCAAGGACGTGTACATCGACCTCCTCACCGACTCTGGCACGTCGGCGATGTCGGATCACCAGTGGGCCGGGCTGATGCTCGGTGACGAGGCGTATGCGGGATCCGAGAGTTACTACAACCTTGTAGCTGCGGTGCGAGACGTCTACGGCTTCGAAGAGCTCATCCCGACCCACCAGGGTCGAGGGGCCGAGCACATCCTCAGCCAAATCCTCATCTCCGACGGTGATGTCATCCCCGGAAACATGTACTTCACGACAACCAAATTCCATCAGGAGTACGCAGGTGGACGGTTCGTCGACGTAATCGTTGACGAGGCCCACGACCCCTACTCCGATCACCCATTCAAAGGGAACGTGGACCTCGACAAGCTTCAGGCTGCCATCGACACATACGGGGCCGACCGAATCCCCTACATCTCCGTCGAAGCCAACGTCAACATGGCGGGTGGCCAGCCGATGTCTATGGCGAATCTGCGTGCCGTGTCGAACCTGTGTCGATCCAACGGCATTCTCGTCATGCTCGACGCCACCCGAGCCCTTGAGAACGCCTGGTTCATCAAGCAGCGCGAGAGCGTCTACTCGGACCGCTCGGTCGCTGAGATTCTCAAGGAGATGTGCAGCCTCACAGATGGAGCGACGATGTCCTCGAAGAAGGACAACCTCGTGAACATCGGCGGTTTCTTGGCGCTCAGGGACCCCGATCTTGCACAGAAGGCCCGAGCGTTGCTTGTGGCGTTCGAAGGGCTCCACACCTACGGCGGCATGTCCGGACGCGACATGGAGGCTCTCTCGCGAGGAATCCGAGAGATGACCGACAACGACGACCACATCGCAGCTCGAGTGGGTCAGGTCGAATACCTGGGCCACCGTCTCCTCAAGGCAGGCGTGCCGGTCGTGCGGCCAATCGGAGGACACGGCGTGTTCCTCGATGCGCGAGCGATTCTGGAGCACCTCAGCCAGGATGACTTCCCGGCTCAATCCCTCGCCGCGGCGATCTATCTCGATTCGGGAGTGCGCGGGATGGAACGGGGCGTCGTATCGGCCGGACGCGACGCGCTCACCGGCGAACATCACTATCCGAAGCTCGAATTGGTGCGCCTCACCATCCCGAGACGCGTCTACACGCAGGCGCACATGGATGTCGTGATGGAGTCCGTCGTGGAGGTGTACGAGCGCCGCGACATGATCGGTGGTCTTCGCTTCACCTATGAGCCTGAGGAGCTCCGATTCTTCCAGGCGAGATTCGAACCGATCGAGCCCTGGGCTTTCTGACGCGGAGTGCCTCGATGGTCAACCAACGAGAAACGCCCCTCCGGTAGGAACCGTTGGGGCGCTTGACGTTCCTCGGGTGGAGCTGAGGGGATTTGAACCCCTGACCCCTTGACTGCCAGTCAAGTGCTCTGCCAGGCTGAGCTACAGCCCCCGAATCGGGCGGAAGTGTATCAAGAGCGCCGAGTTCACCCTTCCACGAGGGAAGGTGCCGTGGAAGGGTGAACTCAGCTGGCGCCGCGTGGGGCTACCGGTGCAACATCTCTGCGCTCCGACACGCGGCTCCCTGTGAAAGGGCCGGGCTGGCGGGCCGCGATGACCCGGATTGCGGTCATGAGAACGACCGCGGCGCCCGACCCGACGTAGATCGCGACGACGACGGCGTTCCCGCTGTCAGTACCCGACAGCACGCCATGGAGCAGTGCCGAGGCGAACACCCCGTAGGAGAGGGCGTGAACCGCCCGCCACGAACTCTGCCCGATCCACTTCCGAACGTAAAAGGACAACGACACCAGGAGAAGCCCCCAGAATGCCACGACACCGAGGGCCGTTGGGATGGGCCGCCACTCCGACGCCCCAGGTACGAGAAGGTCGAGCCAGGTGAGCCCGATGAAGGTGTCGAGCGACAGCGCCACCACGTGGACGACCACTGCGGCCACCGCAGCGAGGCCGAGCGACTCGTGGAGCCATTGGAGACCCTTCGCATTCACTGCTCGGCCGAAGACCTTGGTTGCCACCATGAGGCCCCAGACCATCGATGCCGTGGCGAGCCCGAACGCGGCAAGCCCTGAACCCCTGATGAGGTACCACGTCACGTTCATGCTGCAGCCCTCACCTTCGTTGCGAAGACGGAGCCGTCATCCCAGAACGCAATCGCTTGACGTATCCACGCCTGATCAGAAGCCCATGCGAGCCCGTCCGCACCGAGGAGCAGGACAGCTTTGGCTCCTGCCTCGGCTTCGACAGCCGTCTCGGCGACCACGGTTGCCGTGACAATGGGTGAAGCTGTTGGTTCCATCGTGCGGGGATCGATGATGTGATTCACCTGACGCCCGGCTGCTCTCCATGTTCGGCGCTGCGTCGAGGATGTCGCAAGCGCACCGATGCCAACCGGCAGGTCGACCTGCGTCGAACCACCGACCACCTCGACCACGAGGCCGGGGTCCACCGAACGGAGGTCTCCACCGGCTGACGCGATCGACGCGATATCCCGCTCGACCAACTGATCGGCCGTCCAGCCTTTCGCGATCCCGCCGAGATCGAGCGTGACGCCTGGAGCGAACTCCACCGATCGACCCGAAACCGACCACGTCGGCGGCGGTACGTGTCCGGGAAGATCAGATCGCCCGACACCTGACACAAACGGACGGTCGTAGCCCCATGCCTTCATCGCCGACCCGACGCCGATATCGACGAGGCCGCCGGTGCGATCCCGCATCTCGGCTGCAGCGCTCAACACATCCGCCATTTCCCGGCCCAACGAACGCCGCGCTTCGGGGTCCGCATTCAATCGCGAGAGCTCGCTCGACGGGAGGAAACGACTGAACCGAGCTTCACACGCGGCCACGAACGACTCGCACGCGTCGGGATGACGGTGTGCATGCACCTCGAACCACGTTCCCATCGCCTTGAACTCGTGACGAGTCACGATCCAGAACTCCTGACCCGCTTCGTGGGAGCCGTGGACGGTGCCGTCTGCGGGATCACGATCACCTTCGGCTCCGGTCGAACGCTTGGCGTGTACGTGAGGACCACGAGGCCGCGCTCGGGCAATGTTGGAAGACCCGGGGAGGTCGCTTGGTTCTCGACAACCGGCGGAGGGGTCCCATCCGGCTCGACAGGATTCGCGTCATCGGACACAGCGCCCTGATTGCCGATCGCGACGCCCACGGTGCCCCACGTCACCGTGGCCGCGGCCCACGCGGCGACGCCGGCAAGGCGACCGAGCGACAGTCGTCTACCCGCCGCCATTCGTGTCTCCCTGCTGTGGGACCACCACCACGACGCCTGCTTCGATGAGGGCATCGACGACCGACGGAGGCAGTGACCCATCGAGCTGCGATTCAGTCATGAAATGGCTGTAGCCGGAGGCGAACAAAGCATCCGACAAGCCCCTTTCCAGGCCTTCGATAGCTTCCGGGATCGTCGTCGTGACGATCTGTGGCGCCGAGGTCGTCACCACGACGGTCGTTGAAGGGGTCGAGTCAGCAGCTGCTGCGAACGTCTGAGGGTTGGCGGCGAGCGCTGCCAGCACCGCAAGGCCGAGAACGGCTGTCGCGATGCCGCTGACGCTCGGCATCCACTTGATGACCTGGCCAGCCATCAGTCGTCTGTTTCGTGCTCGTGCCCGTCGTCGGAGTGATCGTCCTCGTGGTCCTCATCCTCGTGGTGTTCGTACTCGTCCTCTTCCTCGTGCTCGTACTCGTCGTCGGCATCGTCATCGAACGAGTCATCGTCGCCACTGTTCTGCGAGTTGGCGAACACGGTCTGGATGATGGGATCCGCGGCAGGCGGTCCGGCAATCGCCATTCCAGCCTCGTCACAGACACCGCGAAGGGCGTCGAGGGCTGCGGTCTCGAGTTCCGAAAGGTCGCCATGAGCTTCCTTCTCGAGAAGCTTCTCTGCGCCGTCTGTGCACGCTTCCGCAATCGAATCATCGTCGAGGTTCGACGATGGCACCGCCTCGGATGTGGTCGTCGAACCGACGTCGTCCGACGCTGCCTGTGCACTCGGCGCCCTGGTCGTTGCGCCGACGATCGCGACTGCCGCGATCGCGGTTGCCGGAACCAGTAGGGCTCCGATCAGGACGGCGGTTGGAACACCACGCGCTTTCTTCGCACCGCTCACTGTCATCTCCTTTGTAGGTGGACGATCACAGTGTCCGACAGGCCGGGATAACGGTGCGCTAAGCGACGATCAACCGATGACAAAACCCGAGATCTCTCGTTTCACGGCATCGCGGCGAGCGGAATCGTCAATACGACGCCCGCTCCCCCGAGTTCCTTCGACTCCCCGATCGACAGCGTGCCGCCCGAGCCCTCGACGGTGCGTCGGACTATGTCGAGTCCGAGACCCGTCGAATCCCCCTGTGAGGCGCCACGAGCAACCGCACCGCCTCCATGAACGCCGGGGCCGGCATCCTCCACGAACAGGATCGCGTTCGCATCCTGCACATCGACGCCAACGAGGAATGCCGTTCCGTCCGGAGTGTGCGACAGGACGTTCTCGATCAGCGCGTCGATCACGGCCTCGACGTCCCCCGCTGGGATGCCGACGGGTACCTGGGCCTCGGTGATGGATACGGAGACCGACCGCTGCTGCTCCGAGGCGAGCGGACCCCAGAACGAGGTGCGATCCCTCGCCAAGGCTGCGAGGTCGCACCCCCTTTGCTCTTCCTTCCGAACCGGGCGGCGTGCCTCGGTGATGATGAAATTCGTTGTGCGCTCGAGCTCGTCGAGGTCTGCCTGGAGACGATCCTTTTCACGCCCGTCCGCGAGCCCCTCGATACTCAACTTCGCTGCCGTCAGGGGCGTCCTCAGACGGTGGGCGAGGTCTGCCGCGGTCTCCCGCTCGGCCTGGACCAAGCTTCCGATCTCGCCCGCGAGGCGGTTCAGCTCGATGCCGACCTTCTGGATCTCTGGCGGGCCCGACGGATCGGTCCTCGCATCGAGGTCGCCTTTTCCGAGGCGGACGGCGGTCGCGGCAAGGTCATTGACCGGTTCGACCATGGACCGCCCGAGTCGATCCGCGACCCACGCGGCGATCACCACCAGTGCCAATCCGAGCAGGGCAAGCGTGGCCCGAGCCCTCGACACGCCCGACGTGAGTTCTGCGTCCGACGCGAAGACCCGTACCACGGCTGTCGATCCGTCAGCGGCCAGAACCGGGATATACACGGCGATGCCTCCGTCGACCTCGGCGATGTAGGAGCTGCCCTGTTCGGCTGGCTCGAACTCCTCGTCGTCGTCGAAGTCGAGCCCGACCCTCGAACCGTCCGGCATGATCACTGACCCCTGAAGTGATGCAATGCGTTCAGCGCCGACAATCGCAACCGCTTCATCCACGCTGTTCTGAACGGTGAGCACCGAGATCGAGCGGGCCAGGAGCTCGGCGTCACGCTCGGCAGTCGCAACCGCGGAATCCCTCGCGAGGTCACCCACGAGGATGAAGAGCGGAACGAGGAACGCGAGGATCACCATGCTCGTGACGGCCACCGACACAAGGATGAGCCGACGTCTCATGCAGTGGGATCGACCAGTTTCACGCCCACGCCGCGCTTGGTGTGGAGGTACACGGGATCGGCTGCGGTCTCCCCAAGGGCCTTGCGCAGCCACGAGACATGCACATCAACCGTCTTGTCCGCACCCCCATACGGCTGTCTCCAGACCTCGGCGAGGATCTGACGTTTGGACACGACCCTCCCATGGTTGGCCGCGAGGTAGACGAGGAGGTCGAATGCCCGCGCGGTGAGGTCGAGAGGACGGCCGTCCAACGTCGCTTCGTGGCTGTTCGGATCGACCCGAAGATCACCGACCTCGATGACCTCGTCATGAGATTCGCCAGAAGCTCGCCGCAGCACTGCCCTGATCCTGGCTGCGAGGTGGTCGGCCGAGTACGGCTTGATGACGTAATCGTCGGCGCCAGCGTCCAGCACGGCGATGATGTCCGACTCCTCGTCCCGAGCGGTCGCAACGAGGACGGGCACGGACGTCACGGCCCGAATCATCTTGAGCGCTTCGGTTCCATCGAGGTCAGGGAGTCCGAGGTCGAGCACGATGACATCGTGGCGACCCGATGCCGCGAGCTGCACACCATCCATTGCCTTTGCCACAGCCTCGACGCCGTGCCCGCGATCAGAGAGACGGTTCGCGAGCTCCTCGCGAATCCGCTGATCGTCCTCGATGACCAGGATCGCAACCATCGTGCCACGATACCGCCGGGTTCAGGCCACAACGGCTCGGTTATGCATCACATGACGGCGGGTTAGCCGACCCTTAACCCACGTCGCCCACGTTCCTGACACACTCCTGGACATGAGACGGAAACTTGGATTCATCGCAGCATGGGCCGCAGCCACGCTCATTGCAGTAGTCGTCGCTGCCGCCGCAGTCGGGAGTGTTCGTTCGGACGTCACCGACGAGCCGACCGCGCTCGGGTCACCCGAGGCCGCAGCCGTCACGTCGACGGTGACATCGATCACCACGCCTGACGGTGTGACGACGTCGACCATGGACGACTCCGACCATGAGGCCGAATGTGAAGGCGACCAGCCTGGATGCGACGGAACCACGACGACGACCGATCCCAGCGCCGTCACCTCCACCACGGAGGACAACTCCACCTCGAGCACCAGCACCACGACTGCCTCAGCGTCCACGGTCAAGACGGTCGATACCGAGGCCGGATCGGTGACGTTCGTCGTGTCGAACGGCGAAGTCAGTTTCGGAGGAGCCGTCGCGAGCCCCGGATGGCACGTCGAGGTCGAGACCGAAGGCACGCGGGAAGTCACCGTGAAATTCGAGACGAACGATGACACCCGCGAGATCCGGGTCAAGGGTCAGATGGAGGACGGCACCCTCAAGGTCACGATCAGGGACGAAACCGACTGACCGAGGTGATTCGTTCCTGAATCCTCAGGCGTCGACCGCTGAGGGGCTCACGCTGAATTCGATCCGAGGGGCATCAGCCCACAGTCGCTCGAGCTCGTAATACGCCCTCGTCTCCTTGTCGAACACGTGGATCACCACGTCGCCGTAGTCGAGGAGAACCCACTTGCCGTGGTCGGTGCCCTCGCGACGGAGGGGTTTGCGGTCGAGCGCCCGCAGCGCCTCTTCAGCGTCCTCGACCAGGGTCTTGACATGTCGCCCGGACGTGCCGGACGCCAGCAGGAAGATGTCCGTGACGACCAGGAGCGCCGAGAGGTCCATGATGGTGATGTCTTCGCCTTTTTTCGCAGCGATGGCCGTCGCTGCCATGCGCGCCGCCTCGATTGCCTCAGGGGTCGCTTTGGGGCTTCGGGGCGTCATCTGGGCCGCAGGTTAGACAGACGTGTCACGGCGCGGAGCCATCCGCGTAGAGACCGGCCGCCACGATATAGGCGACCACCGCATCCGGGACGAGGAACCTCGGCGAACGGCCCGCAGCCACATGGGCGCGGATCTCCGTTCCGGAAAGATCGATCGTCGGCATGTGCAGGACCTTGACGGAGGATGCCAACACAGCGTCGATCTCGTTCATGTCATACCCCGGACGCTCGACCACGGCGACGTCGACCATCGCCGCAAGGTCCTCGTACCGATGCCAGGACGGCATGCCGATCGCGGCGTCCGCACCGAGGATCAGCACGCATCGATCGTCTATCGCTTCGACGGTATCGACCGTGTACGTCGGGCCCGCCCGGTCCATCTCGATCGTGTCGACGACGAACCCCGCGCTCTCGGCGGCCGCCAACCTCGTCATCGCGAGCCTGTGGTGCGCCTCAGTGACACCGATCTCGGTTTTCTGCCAGGGATCACGTGCGGGAACGAATCGCACGACGTCGAGGTCGAGCTGCTCGAGCGCGGTCGCAGCGAGCGCGAGGTGGCCGATATGGGGAGGATCGAACGTCCCGCCGAGAATGCCGTACACGCGAGCGAGGATAGGACGGGCCAGCCGCGAGATAGAGGGCACCCATTGGAATGAACGGGCACACAGCGACGGCCTGCGGATCGACGTACTCGCCTCCGATGCGCACCGAGAGGTGGTACGCGGCGTGCCCGTCATGCACCGCTGAGATGCCGATTGTCGAAGTGCGTGAAACGGGTACGCCCGCACGGACTGTCGTTTCAGCCAGATAGGAGTAGCTCGTCCGGAGTCCACCACCATGATCGATCGTGACCGTCCGATTGCCGACCACGACACCGACGAAAGAGACAACACCCGTTCCGATCGGGTGCACCGAGGCTCCCAGTTGCGACGCAATGTCGACCCCGAAGTGGCCCTCCCATCGCCCAAGCCGTTCGAAGGGGACGAGCACCGATGCCCGAGGCGGCGGAGCGAGGTCTGCGCAACGAGTGGTCGGCAGCAGCGAGGCAACGAGAAGGAAGGCGAGCGCGATCGGCATCGTTTCGACACCGCCGCAACGCGGGTCAACGTATCAAGAGGCTGCACGCGTGGCAACAGGTGCCCCCTCTGGCTCGCCCTCGAGGCGAGCCTGTCTCCCCCACCTGCGGCGGGAGAGAGCGAGTGTCGGTCACTCGACGGGGATGGGCTCCTGGTAGCCGAGGATGTCGTTGACGACGCGACGGAGGTCTGCGGGGCGAAAGGGCTTCGTCAGGTACTCGTCGACCCCCGCATCATCTGCCTTCTCGACATCCGCGGCGTCCGTAGCTCCGGTCAGCATCACAACGGGAAGCCCGTCCAACGCGGGTTCGTTCTGCACGAACTCGAGCACGTCCCATCCGCTCATGTCCGGGAGGCCGAGGTCGAGGAGGAGGAGGTCTGGCGCCGCCGCGAGCGCACGGTCGCACGCTTCCTTGCCTGTCGGAACGGTGACGACCTGGACGTCGAGGGGTCGCAGGGATACTTCAATGAGGCGGCGCAGGACGCCACTGTCGTCAACAGCCAGAATTCTGTGCACCCGCGCTCCTGAAGAGGTGATTCAGATGGTTATCGGTCGGGGATGCACCCGACTTGAATCACGCCGGGATCGGCACCGCCGACGATCTGGGGACAGCAGCCAGCTCGACGAACCGCTCGAGCTGGCGTAGCGAACGAACCTGCTCCACGCGGTCGCAGTGCGGGCTGTACACCGACATCACCGAGTCGCCTGTGTCCCAGTAACTCCTCGACTCCGGGTTCAACCAGAACGTCGTCCGGGCCCGCCTCGTGATCTCTGCGAAGGAATCGACGCCAGTCGGCCGGTAATTGTTCCGTGCATCTCCGGTGACGATGAGCGTTGTCCTCGGTGTGATCGCCTCGGAGAACTTCTCGGCGAACTCCTCGAACGAACGCCCGTAGTCGGAGTGGCCGTCGCGACGCACGAGGGACGCTTCTGCCGACATGTTCATGAGGGCGTCCCCGAAGTCCGTGTCCGTTCCGAAGAAACGCGTGACCTCGTCGAGGCCGTCGATGAACGCAAAGGACCTCACTTTCGAGAGTTCGCTCGAAATGGCGTACGTGAGCTGGAGCGTGAACCGTGCGAACGTCGCCATCGACCCGGACACATCGCACAGCACGACGATCTCGGGCTTCGTGACCTTCGGAGGTTTGAATTGGGGGTCGATCAACACGCCGCCGTGTCCGAGAGAGTGGCGGATCGTGCGGCGCACGTCGAGTCTTCCCCTTCGGCCGTGGCGACGGCGCTGACTCAACCGGGTCGCAAGGCGCCGCGCAAGTGGTCCGACCGCTCGCTCGATCTCCGCGATCTCGAGGCGCGTCGCGTGCATGAGGTCGATGTCCTCCAGCAGGGGCACACGCCGTGTGGCGGCAACCTGCTCGGCGCCACGCTCGTCGACGAGACGCGATGTCACGTCCTCGTCTACCGCCTGCCTCAGCGACGCGATCATCGACTCCACCCTGTCACGGCGTATGCGCTCCTCGACCCCGGAGTCCGCATCGATCACCGCGAGTGCCGCGAGGAGCCGCAGAGTCAGGTCGTCAGCGTCGAGTTGTCGCATGACGCGGTACGTGTAGTACCGCCCCCCGACAGGCCGACCGGGCTGCATTCCCGCGAACTGCGACACCGCCTGCCCGACGAGGCGCCGCATCGCTTCCATGTCCCCCTCGAGGATCGCGTCGAGCAGCGCATCCCGAAGCGCATCGACGTCTGGCGGGGCGACGTCGTCTTCACCGCCCGGCATCGCACGCGCGGTGAAGAACACATCGAAGACGGCGTCGAACGTCCGATAGTGGCGCGGGTTCTTCACGAGAGTCGCCCCGAGGGAGGCCCGAAGGTTCTCACGATCGGTGAGATCGGTGTATTGCAATGCGTTGGCGGCGTCGAGCGCCTCGACCATCGAAACGGGAACGCCGGTCGCTCGGAGTTCGTCGACGAACGCCGACAGCGTCGAGTTCACGACGCCGCGTCGGTCGCTTCGGGAAGTGAGAGCTCCTTCGACACCTTCTCGATGTCGGACTGGTACTTCAGCAGCACGTGAAGCGTGTCTGACACGGCGTCATCGGACAGCTCGGCAATTCCGAGGGCCAGGAGGGTCCGTGCCCAGTCGATCGATTCGGAGACGGAGGGTGCCTTCCTTGTCGGAATGGCGCGGATCGAAGCGACCGCTTCCGCGATTCTCCGACCCATCACTTCGGGTAGGTCGGGCACCCTCGCTGCGAGGATCGCACGTTCCCGCTCGATCGTCGGGTACGGGACGTGGAGGTACAGGCAACGCCGCTTGAGTGCCTCGGACAGCTCCCGCGTGTTGTTCGATGTGAGAACGACCATCGGTGTCGACGAAGCCGTGACTGTTCCGAGCTCAGGGATCGTCACCTGGAACGAGTCGAGCACCTCGAGGAGCAACGCTTCCGTTTCCAGCTCGATTCGGTCGACCTCGTCGATGAGGAGCACCACCGGATCTTCGGATCGGATGGCCTCGAGGAGCGGCCTCGTCAGGAGGAAGGACTCGGAGAAGATGTCGCCTTCGAGCTCGTTCCACTCGGCTCCCTCGTCGGCTTGGAGTCTGAGCAGCTGCTTGTGGTAGTCCCATTCGTAAAGGGCCTTCGCCTCGTCGAGCCCTTCGTAGCACTGGAGCCTGACGAGCCGCCTGCCCGTGGCTTCTGCGAGGGCGAGGGCGAGCGACGTCTTTCCGACCCCCGCCGGGCCCTCTGCAAGGACCGGCTTCCCGAGTCGATCAGCGAGGAACGCAACCTGTGCGATGCGAGCGTCGGCGAGGTACCCCACCTCCGCGAGCGAGGCCCCCACGTCTGACGGTGCATTCCACGATTCGTTCATGGCAGGGATCGTAATGCCGGGGATCCCGAGGAAGTTCTTCAGCCCAGAACCACGAGGTCGTCGCGATGCACGACCTCGCCCCCGCCGTCGTGGGTGGACCGACCAGACAGCGTCCGTAGTTCGTCAGCCGACATGCGCGAAATGCCCTTTGCAACGAGTTCGTCGTCCTCGTTGAGCACCTCGACTGCGTCCCCCCGTTCGAAGGATCCGTCGACGCCGATCACGCCCACGCTGAGGAGTGAGCCACCGCTGGTCGTGAGGGCCCTCGCCGCGCCGGCGTCGATCGTCACCGATCCTGCCGAAGGGAGTCCGAACCCGATCCAGAGTTTGCGCGCCGGGATGGTGTCGGCTCTCGGCGCAACCCACGTACCCACATCCGCTCCATCCGCCGCTGCCACGACCACCCCCAACTCGCCAGACGGCGCAATCACGGTCGGTACGGCCGACAGAGCCGCCATGCGGGCAGCCATAACCTTCGTCGCCACGCCTCCGCGTCCGAGGTCGGTCGCGGTCGAGCTCGATCGAATCACGTCCAGCACCTCGTCGCTGTATTGCACGGATCGCACGAGCTTTGCGTCGGACGCGAACCGCGGGTCGTCCGTGTACAGGCCAGCGGTGTCCGTCAGGATGATCAGCATCCCTGCGCCGATCAGGTGCGACACGATGGCGGCCAGCTGGTCGTTGTCGCCGAACTTGACCTCATCGACCACCACGGTGTCGTTCTCGTTCACGATCGGGACGATGTCGAGCTCGAGCATGCGATTCAGCGCCGCTCGTGCGTTGAGGTACTGCGCCCGGTTGCCGAGCACGTCCTTCGTCAGGAGGACCTGGCCGACCGTCACCCCGACCGCACGGAACGCCTCGGCATACGAGTCCATGAGCAGGGTCTGACCGACAGACGCGGCCACCTGGAGGTCTGCAATGGAGTCTGGCCGCCGAGTCATCCCGAGAACGGGGAAACCAGCGGCGATCGCCCCTGAAGTCACGAGGATCGGGAAGTTCCCGCGCTCGCGGAGGGCCATCAGCTCGTTCACGACTGCCTCGAGCCTCGCAGAATCGATCCCGCCTTGAGGGCCGGTCAGGCTCGAAGAGCCAACCTTGACGACCACCGCCGCGTCGCGGCCAACCGGGGACCTCACTGCATCTCCTCGACGGCTTCAGGGTCTGGATCGAACGTGAAGACGATCGACCCGATGCGGACATCGTCACCGGGCGTAGCACCGGCCTCGCGCAGGCGATCGACGATCCCGGACCGCACGAGCCGTTCGTTCACGAACGCGGCCGCATCGGGATCAGTCAGGTCTGAAAGGTTCACTGCTCGCACGGCCGCGATCCCCTCGACCACCCATTCGCCGCCGTCCTGCCTGACCGTGAACTCGTCGCGGAGCGGGCGATGCAGAACGAACCCCTCGCGTTCGGGAGCCGCTCTTTCAGCACGATCGACAGCCTCGGCGACGGCGAACATGAGCTCGTCGAGCCCCTCGCCCGTGAGTGCAGATATCCGATGCGTGGCGATGCGCGGGACCTCGGCGACGGCGTCCCCGAGGAGCTCGGACTTCGATATCGCGACGATCCTCGGGCGACGCGCAAGCGCAGGATCGTGCTCGTTGAGCTCGGCGAGGAGCACCTCGAGTTGACGGTCGAGCGAATCGGTCTGGAGTGGCGACGGATCGAGCAGAACGACCAGCGCACGAGCTCGCTCGGTGTGGCGGAGGAACTCGTGGCCGAGGCCCTTGCCGGAGGCTGCGCCCTCGATGAGACCTGGGATGTCAGCCATCACGATCTCGCGTCCACCGACGGTCGCGACGCCGAGATTGGGGGTCAGGGTCGTGAATGGGTAGTCGGCGATCTTCGGTTTGGCTGCCGAGACTCTCGAGATCAGCGTCGACTTGCCGGCGTTCGGGTAACCGATGAGCGCCGCATCCGCGACGAGCTTGAGCTCCAGTCGCACCTCGACTTCTTCGCCGTACTCGCCCTGCTCTGCGAACGTGGGCGCCCTGCGGTCCGGCGATACGAACGAGGCGTTGCCACGTCCGCCCTTGCCGCCGCGGGCGACGACGAGACGTTGGCCCGGTTCGACGAGGTCGCCGATCAAGGTCGATCCGTCGTACACCGTGGTACCGAGCGGAACGGGAAGCTCCAGGTCATCGCCTCGCTTCCCGTGGCGGAGATCGCCTTCCCCGTGGGTACCGCTTGGCGCCTTCCACACCGGGTGTCTGTCGAACGTCAACAGCGTCGGTACGTTCGGATCTGCAACGAGGACGACGTCACCGCCGCGTCCTCCGGACCCGCCGTTCGGCTTGCCCTTCGGGAGCCCCTTCCGGCGCAGGAACGAGGACACGCCTGCGCCGCCGCTCCCGGCGCGCGCCCTGATCGTGACGGTGTCGACGAACATGCATCCTCCTCCCCCTGAAACCTAAACCCCATCTGCCCCCTTGGCATCGATACCATATATGTGATAGTTTTATCACATGTCAAATGCCGTCCCCCGTTCGATCACGGCTCATGACGAGCAGGATGTGTGGCGAGCGTTGGCCAACCCGGTTCGTCGCTTCATCCTCGACGAGCTCGGCGACTCGCCGCGAACGACGAGCGAGCTCGCCGAGGCGATCCCGGACCTCAGCCGATTCGCGGTCATGCAGCACCTTGGCGTTCTCACCGACGCGGGTCTGGTTGTCGTGCGAAGGCGAGGACGGCACCGGGTCAACCATCTGAACCCCGTACCGCTCAGAGGGTGGTACGAGCGCTGGGTCACCCCCCTTGCAGACATCGCCGCAGCGGAAGGACTGGCGCTCCGACGCCACGTGGAATCGAAAGGACCAACACAAGTGACAGAGAACATCGATCAGTTCCGGACCGTGCGCGTCGAATCGGAGTTGCGGTTCCACGCTCCCCCAGAGAGGGTGTTCTCCGCCCTCACCGAAGAGTCGCTCGACTGGTTCCCGCACACCTATGGCGAGAACCGAGTCAAGGCAGTGGTTGTCGAGCCGAGGGTCGGCGGCGCGCACTACGAGGATTGGGGCGACGGGATGGGGCACCTCTACGGACACGTCACCGTGTACGACCCGCCCTA
>QJWC01000072.1 GCA_003235475.1 Acidimicrobiia bacterium
ACAGATCGGGAGGTCGTGATGTCACTGTTCATGGATGTACACACCATCGAAGGCGGCGTTTCTGTCGACGACGTCGCCCAGGCTCACAAGGCGGATCTCGAGACCCAGGGCAAGTACGGGGTCAACTACCTGCGCTACTGGGTGGATGAGGAGGCCGGGAAGATCTTCTGCCTCGTCGAGGCCGATGACGCCGAAGCCGCCAACACGGTCCACCGCGAGGCCCACGGCCTCGTTGCCGACGAGATCTACCCGGTCGGCGAATTCACCTGATCGGGCAACGGTCAGACACGATCCATACGCGCGACAGCGCAAGAAGGAGCCACAACATGAAGAGGACTCGAATCAGCCTATTGATCGCCGCAGTTGCGGTGATGCTCACAGCGCTGACACCAGCTGCGAGCGCGGCCGAGACGGACGCGATGACGCAGAAGATCAATGCAGGTTGGGGATGCGCGGCAGCCGTCGGGCTCCCGGATGGCCACTGTGTCAACCCGGCGGTTGCCGAGCGCTTCCTCAGCGGAGACATCCCCCAGACGTTCCAGCTGCTCGTGTTCGACGAGGGTGGGAACTTCCTCACCGCTGAGATCGCGACGAGCAGGAACGCCGACGCGAGAGCCTGTCCGAACGACCCCGAGTCGCCAGATGGGACATACTGGCTGTTCGGCGGGATCCTGTGGGTGTGCCACCACCAGGCGGGCTGACAACGGCGACGAACCAGAGGTCGGGGCGACGGCGGATGCCGTGGCCCCGATCGTCGCGTCCGGGTGGAACCCCGGCATGGCTTGCGTCTCGGGCCTGTCACGGTCATGATGCCAACCGTGAAGAGGCTTCCCACAATGGCATCAGTCGCCGCCGCCGGGCTCGCGATCGCGGGATGCTCGAACGGGACCTCGGCCGTGCAGCGACCCGATAGGTACACCGTCACGCGTGACTTCGGTCCATGGTGGACCGTCTTGATTCTGTTCGCAGTCGCGATGGGAGTTGCGCTCGTGCTCGCCGTGCGACAAGACAGGTTGGGGCGCCCCCATCGGATCGCGTGGTGGATTCCGTTGACAGCCACCGTTCTGGTCATCGCTCCCCTCGTGGCTGTCCTGATGTACCCCACGTCGACCACCGTTACGGTCGATGCACCGAGTGCGACGGTTGTGGTTGAACGGGCCTTCCTACTGCGGCCATCGCAGGTCGACATGCACCCCTTCGGTGAAGTGACGCGCGTTCGATATCGCTACACACCCGCGCACGGCGAGGACCCTGCCAGCGGAACCGTGCTTCTCGACCTCACCAACGGCGCAACCGTCGAGGTGTTCAGGGCCGGACCGTCAGCTGCGTCGCAGCTTGCCGTAGTGATTTCGCAGTTCGCAGGGGTGCCGTACCGAGATTCGTGAACCATCCCGCCCGTCGGCGCGTAGATGTCTCAGGCGCTGAGCACGAGCGTGACACCGACGATCGCGGGAACCAGGAGCGCGAGTTGGGGAAACCCGTTGCGAGTCACGCCGACGGCTACAGCGATCACCGCGCCCCCGACCACGGCGGCCCATCCCGCCCATGAAGCGAGGAGATCGGTCTGGAGCAGCGCGATCCCGAACACCGCGTACGCCGCGTTTGCACCGATGATCCACGAGGCCTCGCCAACCCATGCGGCTGACCAGAAGGGGTGGATCCATGCCGGGGTCTCGTCCATCTCCGCGCGGTGCTTCGAGGCCTCCGACACTGCTGCTGCCTGGAACAACGCGCCGACGACCCATGCGATCAGCGCTACGACGTAGATGCCGAGTGCGACGTTCGCAACGACAGCCTCGCCCGCTTCGGCGAGCAACGTGGCAAAACCGAACACGCCTCCCGTCACCAGGGCGAGGCCGACGAGCTCCCACAGCGAGATCCACCACCACTCCCACCTGTGTTCGGCGACATGGTCGAGCTTGTCGTCGAGGGGGAGCTTCCAGAACGCGGAGTTGTAGCCACCGCGGGTGTACCCGACAGTTTCGACAGCGACCATCGCCAGGCCAGACGCAAGCATGATTCCAGTGAGCAGCATCGCGAGCCATCCTCTCTCGAGTCGTCAGCCGATCGGCCGGGACCGACTGACATCCGCCATTCCTGACCATACCGAACGGGCGCAGGACGGTCATTCACCGGCGATTCCTCGGTGTCCGTACCGGTAGATTGATCCGGTGCGTTCGATGATGCAACGGTGGCTGAATCTGGGGGTGGCGGACGTTTCGACCGCCGACGAGACGCGCCGCGTCCGGACCGTCAACGCCATTGCGATCATCGCCTCTGTTGCGACGGTGCTCACGTCCACCTATTACCTGGCCGTGGTCGACCAGAGTCGCGCTCCGGTGGCGATCGGGACTGCGGTGCTCTTCGTGTGCGGGTATGTTGCGGCTTCCCTCGTCAACTACCGGGCTGGCGTCAATGCCGCGATGTGGTTGGCGCTGGCCACGGGATCCACCGAGATCGTCGTGATCACCTTCATCGTCGGTTTCGAGCAGGGTCCGGCGCCGTTCTTCCTCGTCATTGCCTTGGCTGGCATCCTCGCCGCTCGCATCGATGACTCGTTCTCCAGATGGTTCTTCGTCGGGGTGTCCGCGATCGCGTACACGGTGCTCGCGATCGTCAGGCCCGAGGGCCCTCCGTCAGCTCAGGATTCGGGTACCGCTGCCTTCTCGTCCGTCAGGCAATTCGTTCTCATGCTTCTGTTCGCGGCTGGTGTGGTTCGTTACCAACGCGTGCTCGCACATCGGGCAGAAGAGGCGCTCGCGGATGCACACGCGAGATCCGAGAACGTGTTGCTCAACATCCTCCCCAGGAGTGTCGCCGATCGGCTGCGGAGTGGAGAGACTGAAATCGCCGATCGCGTCGATGACGTGACAGTGATGTTCATCGATCTCGTGGGGTCGACGAGGATGTCGGAGCAACTCTCGCCGCCGGAACTCGTCCGCGTGCTCAACCATGTCTTCACCGCGCTCGACGCCCTCGCCGACGAGCACGGGGTGGAGAAGATCAAGACCATCGGCGACGCATACATGGTCGTCGGTGGCCTTCCCGAACCGCGCGCCGATCACGCCGCGGCGATCGCAGGAATGGCGCTCGCTGCGCGGACCCAGTTCGCGGACGAGTCCGTTCCGGGGTTTGGTCGGCTCGAGATGCGGATTGGCATCGATTCGGGGCCCGTGGTCGCTGGTGTCATCGGTAGACGCAAGTTCAGCTATGACCTGTGGGGGAGGACGGTGAACACCGCTTCCCGCATGCAGTCCACGGGGTCGGCTGGCGAGATCCAGGTAACTCGAGCTGTGTATGACGCGCTCGGCCGCGACTACGTCTTCGAGGGCCCGCGGATGCTGCTGGTGAAGGGCCTGGAGCATGAGGTCGAGACGTACTTCCTCAAAGGTGCCCGTCACGCGCCGAACCCACCGACTTCGTGAGAAGCGGGTGGGTCCGGGTCAGGCGTGACGTACTTTGGTGACGCTCAGCCGTCCGAGTCCTTGTGGGACTTCTTCCACTGACCGAGGTTCTTCGGCCTATCGCCGCTCCACTCAGGGTCGGTGTCCTTGAGCTCCTTGAAGATCTTGCCGAATCCCCACCCAGAGTCGAAGGTGTCGGCATAGTCGCCGAGGCTCATGTCGTTGTACTCCGAAAGCAGGAGCAGCTTGTAGATGACGCCCCATCCGGCAGATCCATCCTCGCCATGTCGAAGGGTCGAGATCGTGTCGAAGAGCGCCGTGATGTCTTCTTCGGTCGGCTCGAAGCCCTCTTCTGCGGGGGCGAAGTCTTCGGCGAGCTGTGCTGCGCGCATCAACTGTGCGTCGGAGAGGTCGGTCGATTCATCGGACTCTTCGGCGTCCGCCGCCAGTGCGGCTCCGGCCATGAGCACCACCAGTGCGACTGACATCACTCCTGCGGTCCACCGTTTTCTCATCGGTCGTCTCCTTACTGATTTCGAAGTCAGCTACGGCCTACCGATTCCCGAGCCCTGTGCCAGTGTATGGCGACTACGGAGAGTAGTCAATCCGTCTCGGTAGGTCGCTTGGCCCAAATGCCCGGCCGATCGGCTGACAGGGTATCGTCGCCCCATGGATGTCGCCCCGACGTGGACGCTGCTTTCTCGCCTGATCGGGACCTGGCAAGGGTCTGGCCGAGGAGAGTTCCCGACCATCGAGGCCTTCACCTATCGCGAGACGTTCGAGGTGGTCGAAGTCGTGCCCGGTCGAAGGCTGCACTATCGACAGCGAACGTGGCGGACGAGCGTCGATCCGGCTGTGCCGTCGCATGTCGAGACCGGATTCATCAACCTGTCTCCCGAAGGGCAGATCGAACTCCTGAACGCCCAAGGGTCCGACCGCGTCGAGGCGATGACCGGAACCATCGACGAGACACCGGGCGGATTCATGCTTAAACTCGCGAGCCGGTCGCTCGCCGACGACGACCGCATGCTCACGAGCTGGCGCGAGTGGACGCTCGACGGCGACAACCTCATCTATACGATGGGTATGAGCACCACAGCCGTACCGATCGGTTCGCTGCACCTCGAAGCCGAGCTCCGCAGGTTCTCGGGAACCTGATCGCTCACCCGTGCGTCGAACCCACATGCGAAGTATCCGTTCACGATTTGCCTTGCTCGTGATCTGCGTGGCCCTCGTGGCCGCGGCATGCGCCGAGGGCGAGGTCGGATCCTCGTCGACATCGAGCACCTCGACGTCCACGAGCCTCGGCACCACCACCTCGACCAACGGCGTACAGCCGGACGAGGACCCAGCGAGCCTCACACCGAACATCGGCGACCTCCACATCATCGTTCCGGTCGGTGCCGACGGACTTCCCGATGCCTCGACACGAGTGACGTGCGGGGGAGCATCGTTCACCCTCTCGGACCTCGATGGTGTCAAGGACCTCTCGGGCGCGGGCCTTCCGGATGTCGAGGCTGCGATCCAACCCTTCCTCCAGAGCGCCGAGGGTGCGTTCTGGCCGCAGGATGGGTGGATGGTCCTGTCGGAGTCCCAGGATGCGGTCACGCTCGTTCACATCGACCCGGAAGGCGATTCATCGCTCGCGTTCATGTCGGTCGAGCGAAGTGGCGGAGACTGGAAATGGGCAGGATCGAGCATGGGCGAAGGCTGCGGTCTCGAGATCTCCATGCCAGCGGGGCTGAACGCCGTCGACTGGCGGTTCGATCCCTCATACCCGGAGCCGAACGCGAACTCGACGACGCTGTACCTCCTCGTCACGGAACGTGAGTGCGCAAGCGGGCAGGCCGTGGGCGACAGGCTCGTTGGGCCGGAGGTGGTCGTGACCGATACGCATGTGCACGTTGCGTTCGCTGCAACGGCGCAGGCTGGCGATCAAACCTGTCCGAGCAATCCGGAGACAGCGGTCACAGTCGAGCTCTCAGCGCCGATTGGCTCCAGGGAGGTCGTCGATGGCCTCACGTTCGGTGTATCGCTCCAAGACCTCCTCGCTGGGTGATCCACCTATCGTGATCGGGTGACCGATCGACCCAAGGGCGAAGGCTGGTGGCTGGCCTCTGATGGCAAGTGGTACCCGCCCCACCTCCAACCAGGTGCCCCGGCGCCGATCACCCGAACCCCGCCTCAGGACCAGATCCCGAACGGGCTCACCAACGCGCTCACAACGCTCGTCCTCTCCACCTGCGGATTCATGCTCGTGAGCGCGTTCGTCTCGTTCTGGTTCGCGGGAGTGGTGCGAGACCTGGGCATCGACTTCAACGATCTCACCCGTGAACCGACCAACGAGGAGCTGCTGTATTTCGGGCTGATCGGCCTGGTCGGCATCGCGTGGATCGCATCGGGAGTGGTCGCCCTCGTGTGGATTCGTCGCGTCTCGAAGGCAGCGGACGCCAGAGGCGCAGCCGGACGACGCTGGGGTGGGGGATGGTTCATCGGGGCCTGGGTCGTTCCGTTTGCAAACATCGTCCTCCCGAGATTGATGTTCGCCGAACTCGAACGCGTCTTCCAGGTGCCATACAGGGGCCTTCCCATTGATGGTGAGTGGCGACACTACGACCGCACGGTGCTGCTGGATGTCTGGTGGGCGCTCTACCTCGGAGCAGCCGTCGGACGGGTTGCGACGTTCATCCTCTCAGGAGGACAAGCGGCGAGTGCCGCCCAGGAACTCGCACAGACGGCCCGTTGGGACGCGATCTCCTCGTTGTTCGGCGCAGCGGCAGGGCTCGTGTTCGTCGTCGTCGTCCGTCGCATCCTCACCTCGTCCACGCGTTCCGCACAGGCGTAGGCGGAGGCATTCACGAAGGACCACGCAGGGGTGGACCGTAGAGTGGTTCCATGACGATCCGGACCGTCCATTCGGGAGACGTCCGCCTTCAGGCGGACGATGTGGGACACGGTCCGCCCATTGTCATGCTCCACGGTTTTCCGGAGACCGCCTACTCGTGGCGGCATCAGGTTCCAGCCCTCGTCGATGCCGGATACCGCTGCGTTACATTCGACCAGCGCGGGTACGGCACCGCCTCGCACCCCGCCGATCTCGACGCCTATCGCCTCGAGAACCTCGTCGCGGATGTAGTGGCGGTCCTCGATGCACTCTCCATCGACAAGGCAACGTTCGTCGGCCACGACTGGGGGAGCATCGTCCTCTGGTCGACCGGGGTTCTCCATCCCGAGCGCGTCGACCGGCTCGTGTCGCTGAACGTGCCCTACCGCGGCGCATGCTGGGGTTTCCCGACGACCGATGTGATCCGGGAGTTGCTTGCCGATCGCTTCTCGTACATCCTGCGATTCCTCGACGGCGACAAAGCGGAGCGAGACTTCGCCGCGGATCCTGCCCGATGGCTGGAGTGGTTCTACCGCACGGCTGCGAAGCGGGACGACTTCATGACGGAGGACGAATTCACCGTGTACCTCGGTGCGTTCACCGGATCGGGCGTCACGGGTGCGGTGTCGTGGTATCGAAACATCGACCGGAACGCCCAGGACCTCGCGGCACATCTCGGCGCGACCATCGAGCACCCGACACTTCTGATCGCGGCGGACTCGGATCCCGTTCTGCCCCTGTCCCTGACCGAGGGAATGGAACGGTGGGTGCCCAACTCGACCCGCGTCGTGATCGACGACTGCGGTCACTGGACCCAACAGGAGCAGCCGGAGCGGGTCAACGACGCCCTCCTCACGTGGCTCGCTGCTGGTGACTGAGCCTCTGATACGCTCAGTACGTGGAAGACGTACGCATCGCCCTGTTCGTGGATTACGAGAACCTCGCCATTGGGGCTCGCGAGGACCTCGGGATCACCTTCGACTTCCGGCCCATCGCTGAAGCGCTCGCTGATCGAGGCCGTGTCGTGGTGCGAAAGGCGTACGCGGACTGGTCGCGGTTCTCCGACGACCGCAGAATGCTCACCGACAACCACATCGAGCTGATCGAGATCCCCCAGCGCCGCGGCGCGGTCCGAAAGAACGCCGCTGACATCAAGATGGCGGTCGACGCCGTGGAGCTCGCCTTCGAGCGCGATTACGTGACGACCTTCGTGGTGTGCACCGGCGACTCGGACTTCTCACCGCTCGTCCACAAACTCCGCGAGCTCAACAAGCAGGTGATCGGCGTCGGCTTGAAGGCTTCGACGTCCGCACTCCTCCCGCCAGCGTGCGACGAGTTCCTGTTCTATGAGAACCTCGACGGCGTCGATGCGCCGCAGGCAAAGGTGATCCGCCGGAGCAGCGACGACTCGCCTCCCGTTTCGGGCAAGGACCTCGACACCCTCGATGCCCTCGTGGGGCGCACGCTTTCCGGCCTTCAGCGGAGCGCCGACACCCAGG
>QJWC01000026.1 GCA_003235475.1 Acidimicrobiia bacterium
GAAACAAGCGCTCCCCCAGCGCCGAGCGTCACGGCCACCACCGCCGTCGTCTCATCGGCAACGGCAGCAAGGCCCTCGCGCGCATCCGCGGTTCGGGTGAATGCCTCGAGCGTGTGGCGGGAGAAGACGAGATGACCGCCGAGTCGCAGGATGCGGGGGTCGACTGCCCGATCCGTCGCGTCGATGTCGACCACCGTCGGGATCGAGGACTCGCTCGCCAGTTCCAATGCCCGAACCGCGCCGGTCTGCCACCGCACATCGACGAGCACACAGTCGAAGTCGCGCATTGCGTCGATGCCGAGAGGGAAGTCGGTCATCAAGATCATGTCTTCACATTGGTTGACGATCGTCCGCTCACCGTCAGCATCGACCACGACCGTGGAGATCGGCGTCGCGGCCCCAGCGAGCGTGACGATGTTCGACGCGTCGACGCCTGCTTCGACGAGCCCACGCACGATGACGGCTCCGGCGGCGTCATCTCCGAGCGGCGCGACGAGAGACGATGCTCCGCCCAGGCCAGCGATCGCGCTGGCAGCACTGGCCGCCGGCCCTCCAACCGCAACGGTTTGGGACGAAGCGAAGTTCTTGTGGCCAGGAACCAACGCCGAGGGAACCCTGAAGACGAGGTCCTCGACCGCGATGCCGACGCAGAGGACCCGACCGGTCACGAGCGACCTCCGTCCAGCGCGTGCAGCACAGCATCGGTGATGAACCGGCTGATCTCGCGGTTCGACTCGTGCGTCACGCCTGCCACATGCGGCGTGAGCAGGAGGTTCGGTATGCCCATCCACTGCGCGCCGGCATCGGCCGAAAGCGGTTCCTCCTCGAAGACGTCAACTGCTGCTCCGGCGATCGACCCTTCCACGAGCGCAGAACGGAGTGCAGCCTCGTCGACGATGCCGCCCCGCGCCGTGTTGATGAGGATCGCCGTCGGCTTCATCCTGGCAAGGAAGGCTCCATCGACAAGTCCCCGCGTCTCATCCACAAGAGGCACGTGGATCGACACGACATCGGATGCCTCGGCAACCGACTCCAAATCGGCGGAAGCGGTTTCGCCCCACAGAGGGTCTCCTGGCTCGATCAGTGGATCGAACGCAACCGTCTTCATCGACATCCCGTGTGCGATCGTGGCAACGCGCCGGGCCGTCGCCCCGAACCCCACGCATCCGAGGGTCTTGCCATCCAGCTCACCACCGACGAGGGACTCCCTGGGCCATTCCCCGGCCGCCACGAGCTCCGTCGATCGGAAGACACCGCGGGTCAGCACCAACGCCGCCCCGATCACGTACTCGGCGACCGCATTCGCATTCGCTCCGGTCGCGGGGATCACGTCGATGCCCCGCTCGCGGCATGTATCGAGGTCGATGTTGTCAAGACCCACACCGAGCCTTCCGACGACCCGGAGCCTCGGCGCGGCGTCCAGCACGCTCGCGTCCACACGCGTCCGGTTGCGAACGATCAGCGCATCGGCGGTGCCGGCAGCAGCACGGAGCTCGTCCGTGCGGCCGAACAGCTCAGGTCGGTACTCGACCTCGTGGGAAGCCTCGAGGACCGCGACCGAATCCTCGTCCATGAACTCGGAGATGAGGATGATCGACACCCGGCTCATGCCCTCTCGATCGAGTCCCAGTCGATCGCGGTGTGATCGATCTCGGCCGTCGAAGGAGGCATGGGGTACTTGAGGCCGTTTCCACAATTGAACAGCACCGCGTGCTCGCCAGGGTCCACGCGTCCGGAGGCCAGGGCCGCCTCGTATGCGGCGATGGTCGCAGCGCCCTCCGGACACACGAGCAGCCCGTCCTCCTTCGGCGTCCTTTCGTGGGCGGCAGCAATGTCCTCGTCGTCAACGGCGATCGCGAAGCCGCCGGACTCACGAACCGCGTCGAGAATGAGGAAGTCGCCGATCGCGACCGGAACCCGGATCCCCGAAGCAATGGTGTGCGCCCCTTCCCAGAGGTCGGCGTGGCGTAATCCCTCCTCGAAGGCCTTCACGATCGGCGCACACCCCGAGGCCTGCACCGCGACCATCCTCGGGAGGGCGCCCTCGATCCACCCGATCGCCCGCATCTCCTTGAACGCCTTCCACATGCCGATCAGCCCGGTACCTCCGCCGGTCGGGTAGAAGATCACGTCCGGAAGCCTCCAATCCAACTGGTCTGCCAGCTCGAGGCCCATCGTCTTCTTGCCCTCGATGCGGTACGGCTCCTTGAGCGTCGAGACGTCGAACCAGCCCATCCGGTCCTTGCCGGCTCCGACGATCTTGCCGCAGTCGTTGATCAGGCCGTTGACCCTCCACACCTTGCCACCCTGCAAGGCGATCTCCCGCACGTTGACCTCAGGCGTGTCCGCCGGACAGAAGATGTAGGTCTCCATCCCCGCCCGGCTCCCGTAGGCGGCCAGCGCAGAGCCGGCGTTGCCGTTGGTCGGCATCGCGAGGCGTCTGAGTCCCAGTTCCTTGGCCATGGACACCGCCATGCCGAGTCCACGTGCCTTGAAGGAGCCCGTCGGGAGCCTGCCCTCGTCCTTGACATCGACGCGCCGCGCACCCGAACGCGATTCGAGGGCGTGCAGCCGGACCAGGGGCGTCTCTGTCTCGTTCAGGCTCACGACATTGGCGTCCTCGCGCACCGGCAGGACCTCGCGATATCGCCACATGCCGGAGGGGCGCAGCTGCATCGCGTCGCGATCGACCTCAGCCGACACACGGTCGAGGTCGTAGCGCACGAGAATCGGTTTTCCAGCGGGCGAGAGTGCGTGGACCCTATTCGGAGTGAGTCGCTCACCGGTGAATCCGCATTCGAGATGCGACACATAGTTGTTCATCGTCACCTTCGTCTGGATGTACCGATGGATAGCGGTGCTACGATGACACATGGTGTGGCCTTCTGCCACCCAATCGACGATGAGAGAGGGAGTTCGAATGAAACGACTCCGTAACGTCTTCATTCTGCTGGCAATCTTCGCCCTGGTAGGGGCAGCGTGCGCCAGCGACGAAGGCGATGGAACGACCACCACGACGGGCGACGGAGGCAGCAGCCTCGAAGGAACGACCGTCACGGTGTTCTCGTCCGAAGACGGACCGGTCGAAGCCGCGGCCATCCAAGCAGCACTCGACGTGTTCGCCGAGGCCAACGGCATGACGATCACGCACACCGGCGCCCGAGACTTCTCGGATCAGATCAACGCTCAGGCTGTCGGCGGAAACCCGCCGGACATCGCGATGTTCCCGCAGCCGGGCAAGGTGATCGACTTCGCGAATCAGGGCTACATCCTTCCGCTCGACCCAGCGGTCGAAGCCGTGGTGCGCCCCCAGTGGCCAGCAGGAACGCTCGAGACCTACTCGGTTGGCGACACGGCCTACGCGGTGCAGGTGAAGACGGACCTCAAGTCGATCGTCTGGTACAACACCGAGGTGTTCGCCAACGGCGGGTATGAGATCCCGACAACGCTCGACGAGCTCTTCGCTCTTTCGGACCAGATGATCGCAGACGGCCAAACACCATGGTGCGTGGGTATCGAGTCCGGTCCCGCAACCGGCTGGGTATTCACGGACTGGATGGAAGACATGATGCTCCGCGTCGAAGGACCGGAGGCATATGACGAATGGCTCTCGAACGACCTCAAGTTCGACGACCCGCGTGTCATCGCAGTCGCTGAGAAGATCCTCGATCTCTGGAACAAGCCGGGCGCTGTGTATGCCGCAGGCGGCTCGATCGCTGCAACGGCCCACTCGGCCGACCACGGTGAACCGCTCGTAGCGGGCACGTGCGCGATGGTGCGTCAGGCATCGTTCTTCGCTGCCTTCCTGCCAGAGGGCACGTCGACTGGGCCTGACGGCCAGGTCGGCACGTTCTACTTCCCAGCCGCTGACACCAGCTCCTCGCCGACCCTTACGGCGGGAAACTCGGCTGCTGCGTTCCGCGATGCCCCAGAGGTCTGGGCCGTCATGGAGTACCTCGGTTCTGCCGAGTACGCAGAGAACCGGCAGAAGGCACAGCGTGAGGACCAGGGCGGCGACTCGTCTGGCTTCCTGACGGCGAACCTGAACGTCGACCTGAGCTTGTGGAATGACCTCGAGGCTGGCTTCATCGCCATCCTCGCAGCGGCAGACCCGGCAAGGTTCGACGGTTCGGACTTCATGCCAGCCGCTGTCGGATCGGGAGCATTCTGGACGGAGGGCACGAGCGCGGTCAACGGTGACAAGTCCGTCGCTGACGCCTTCGCTGCCATCCAGGCTGCTTGGCCCGAGGAGTAGCACCAAACCGTACGCACAAGCGACACAGAGCCGGCACACCGTGTGTGCCGGCTCTGTTCGTAGTAGGTTCGTGGCGACGTCTGGAAGGAGGTTGATGTGGGTCGACTCGGTGTAACGATCGTGGGCATCGTCGCCGCCGTGGGTCTCAGCGCTCTCGTCTTCATCGGGATCAACAAGCTCTTCGACCTGACCGAGAAGTGGTACGCCGTCTTCACAACCGTTGTCGGGGCCCTTCTCGCCGCTGGCGTCTTCGGCGTGCTGTGGGGAAATCGCATGATCGTGACGCCCGTTGCCGTCACGCTGATTGCCGCCGTGCTCGGCGGAGCGATCGGTTTCGGTATGGGTGTCATGGCAAGACCGATGCTGCGCCTCGCCGTCGGTATCGGCGGCGGCGCCGCGCTCGGGGTTCTCCTCGGAGTCATGGCACGGAGCTCGACGTGGCCTTCGATCGACCCTGTCGCAGCGGTTGTCGGACTCGTCATCGGTGCAGGTGTCGGTGCCCTCGTGTGGTTCCTTGCCCGAATCGGCGGGAGACGTGCGCCCGTCGCACCGAAGCTTCTCTCAGGTGCCGCCGTCGGATGGCTGTTCGGTGCGTGGCTTGCTGCGGGAAGCGGCGGCACGCAGGCAGAGACGGTCATCGTGAGCGTCGTTCTCGGCGGCCTGATCGGTGCTTCCATCGGCGTTCGCCCGGTGTCAACGACCCTGACACGAGCACAAACGGCGAGCGGCTCACGCAAGTACATCTTCATTGGGCCAGCGCTCCTCTTTGTTGTCGCGACGCTCGTGATCCCGCTCGTGCGCACGATCTGGCTCGGATTCCAGACCGGGGCCCCGAGGGAGCTGCGGTGGACGGGGCTCACCAACTACTCGGACATCTTCACTGACCCAACCATCATCGACACAAGCAACTGGACCGCGATCTTCGGCAGCCGGCTCACCTGGATTGCCGCGGTGCTCATCCTCATCGGCCTCGGCATCGGGCTCTGGCTTGGACGGTCCGGTGGCACCGGCCTCGGAACCGGCTTCGCCACGAGCGCGGGAACGCTGACATTGCTCGCCGGCGGCGTGATGTTGCTCGGGTTCTCAGTGTTCGTGTCGATCCGCGGAACGATCGCCAACAACCTCTGGTGGATCTGGGCCGTGATCATCTTCTCGGTCGCTCTCGGCCTCGCGGTCGCGGTGCTGGCCGACCGATCCCGGGGAGAGAACATCGCAAAGGCGATGATCTTCCTGCCAATGGCCATCAGCTTCGTCGGCGCGTCGATCATCTGGCGTCTCATGTATGTGGCCCGGCCCCCGCGGAACCCGCAGACCGGCGTATTCAACGCCATTTGGGTTCAGATCGGCGTCCTCAGCAATTCAGACACCGCGAGCGTCCTGCTGTCAATGATGTTCTTCCTCGCGATCCTGGCCCTGCTCTATCTCGCATGGCGCGCGTGGAACGCGGGAACGTACTCCATCGTCGCGGGCTCCCTCGCACTCATGGTCCCCTTCATCTGGCTGATCTACCGCTTCCTGGGCCCCGGCCTCGGCGGATTCACGACGTCCGCGGCGGGTGACGTCGTCGCAGATCCAGTGCTCTTCATCCAGGAAGCTCCGTGGAACAACTTCTGGATGATGGTGGTCCTCATCTGGATCCAGACCGGGTTCGCGATGGTCATCTTCTCGGCCGCCATAAAGGCGGTACCCGAGGAGCTCATCGAAGCGGCTCGGATCGACGGCGCGACGGAGTCCCAGGCGTTCTGGAGGGTCACGATTCCTCAGATCCTCCCGACGATCGGGGTCGTGGTGACCACGCTGATCGTGACCGTTTTGAAGGTCTTCGACATCCCGAAGGTCATGACCAACGGCAACTTCGACACGCAGGTTCTCGCGAATGAGATGTGGGAGAGAGCATTCACACAACTCAACTTCGGTCTCGGCTCCGCCGTGGCCGTCGTGCTGTTCGTCGCCGTGCTCCCGGTCATGTACATCAACATTCGCCGCATGCAGAGAGAGAGGCTCGGATGACAGCTACGGCAGACCGCATCTCGTCCACGGGCCGTCGTCCGCTGGGAAACCGGATCTACAAGTTCCTACGATCGATTCCGACGTGGGCCCTCTGGTTCATCGTCATCCTGTGGACGATCCCGACGTTCAGCTTGTTCGTCAACTCCCTTCGCACCCGCGATGCGCAGCGCAACAGCGGCTTCTGGAGTGCCTTTGCAGACAATGCAAACGGGTATCACTTCCCGACGCTCGACAACTACCGAGAGGTCCTGTTCCCAGACACCGGGGCAGGACTGTGGAATGCCCTTCTCAACTCGGCGTCGATCGCAATCGTTGCGACGATCATCCCGATCGCGATCGCGGCGTTCGCCGCATACGCGTTCGCGTGGATCGACTTCAGGGGAAGAGAGTGGCTCTTCATCGGAACGGTTGCGCTGCTCGCCGTACCGACGCAGGTGTCGCTGATCCCCCTGCTCAGCGCGTATACGAATGGGGTCGCTTGGACGCTGCCGATCGTGCATCGAACGATCACGATCTTCCCTGATCTCAACTTATCCGGGTCGATACCGGCGGTTTGGCTCACCCACACCGGCTTCGCCTTACCGTTTGCCATCTTCCTGTTGCACAACTACATCGCGAGCCTCCCGAAGGACCTGTTCGAGTCGGCAGCCATCGACGGGGCAAACCACTTCACCGTGTTCTGGCGTCTGGTGCTTCCCCTCTCGGTGCCCGTTCTGGCGGCGTTTGCGATCTTCCAGTTCCTCTGGACCTGGAACGACTATCTGATCGCCCTCACGATGATCGGCGGTAACCGGGGAGCCCTGCCAGCAACGATCGTGGTGGCATCGATCGCAGGCGAGTTCGGAGCTCGCGAGCACCTGCTCACCGCGGGAGCGTTCGTGATCACGGTCGTTCCGCTGATCGTGTTCTTCGCGCTCCAACGCTTCTTCGTCACAGGGATCACGGCGGGTTCGGTAAAGGGCTGACATGCCTGAGGCCCGAGCGGCGCTGACTTTCGATCCGACGAACGCGCACGTCGTCCGTGAGCCAGCGGGCATCGGGTACGGCTATTGGGTCGGTGGCAAGGCGTTCTACAGCGCTGAACACGACCTTTTCACCCTCTTCTACCGCGAGCGACATCCGCTCGAACGCGGTCGTGCCGGTCGATGCGCGGTTGCGACAAGCCGGGACGGTTTCGAGTACACCGATGTGTGGAGCGGCACGAAGGAGGAGTTCAACGCCAACTCGATCGAGGAGGGCCACGCGGTGTGGTTCGACGACCGGTGGATGGTCTACGTCTCGTACGAGGTGGCAGGGACCTCCCAATGGCGCATCGATCTGATCGAGGCCGACGAGCTGGCGTCGCTCGATATCCAGTCGCGACGGACTGTCCTTTCGCCTGGCGAGTTTGGCATCCCATGGATCAAGGACCCATACGTCCGCCTCGTCGGGAACGAGGTGTGGCTGTACGCAGCGGCTCCGCCGCGGATGGGTCCGAGGTTCGAGGGAAACACCGTTCACGCGGCACCCCTCGATGCGACCGTTCTCGCCACCTCGACCGACGGGCTCTACTTCCCTTCGATCGAGTACGTCTTCGAGGCTCCCGGCGATGACTCGTGGCATGGACGGAGGGCTCGCATCAACTCGATGATCGAGTGGGACGACGGGCTCGTGGCCATGTTCGACGGCGGCCGAACGTTCTACGACAACTACGAGGAGCACGCTGGCCTTGCGTACTCGTCCGACGGTCGTTCGTTCAGCCGTGATCCTGACCCGTGGATCACGTCGCCCTACGGCTGCGTCCGATACGTGTGCGCTGTCCGCGCCAGGGACGCCGTGTTCTTCTACTTCGAGTACACCATCGAGGACGGATCCCATCAGCTGCGCGTGCAGCGCGTCGACGCGTGACCGCATACATCTGATCTCCGGGGTGGTGCAGCCCGGTTAGCCTCGCCGGATGGCAATCCCACACAGGGCATCGCGACCCGGTCTGCTGAGCACCTCCGTCGGATCACATCGGGATTCGTTCGGCATCACCGAGTGGTCCCTCCTGTCCGCGATCGCCCTCATCTGGGGCTCCTCGTTCCTTTTCATGACCGTGGGTCTCGAGGCGTTCAAGCCGGGCGTCATAACGCTCGCACGGGTCGGGCTCGGTGCGGCGACCCTTGCGCTGTTCCCGAGGGCACGGGCATCGGTGGATCGTGCCGACCTCCCGCGGGTGCTGCTCCTCGGGCTCATCTGGACCGGTATTCCGCTCACGATCTTCCCAATCGCACAGCAGTGGATCGACTCATCCGTGGCCGGGATGCTCAACGGCGCGCTCCCTGTGGCATCGGCCGTTTGGGCGATCATCCTCCTCAAAGCGCTCCCGCGGTGGCGACAGGCATTGGGCATCGCGCTGGGATTCGCTGGCATCATCGCCATCTCGATCCCCGAGCTCGCGGACAGTTCCGCGACCGCCCTCGGGACCGCACTCGTCCTCGTCGCGGTCTTGCTCTACGGACTGTCAACGAACCTCACGGTGCCGCTCCAGCAGAAGTACGGGGCGCTTCCCGTGCTGTTCCGTGCCCAGCTGGCAGCCCTGGTGTTCGTCACCCCGTACGGACTCCTCCAGATCCCCGACTCGACATGGAGCATCAAGGCTGCCGCAGCGATGGTCCCCCTCGGAGTACTCGGAACGGCCATCGCATTCGTCCTCATGGCGACGCTCGTCGGCCGTGCCGGTGCCACTCGCGGATCCATCGCGATCTACTTCGTGCCGATCGTCGCGATCGCTCTTGGAGTCGTGGTTCTCGACGAGCGGATCGAGCTCATCGCCATCTTGGGTATGGTGCTGGTACTCGCTGGTGCATGGTTTGCGAGTCGCAAGGAAGTGTGAGCGTGCTGTTACGGCTGGCGACGGAAGACGACGTGGACGCCGTGCGGGCTATTGCCCGTCGGGCATACCACGGATACATCGAGCGCCTCGGACGCGAGCCGGCACCGATGGGTGCTGATTACGAACGCCTCATCTCCGCGGGACAGGTCACAGTGTGCGAGGTCGACGGGGACGTCGTCGGTGTCCTCGTGCTCATCTCTGATCCGTCAGGGCTGCACATCGAGAACGTCGCCGTTGAACCGAACCGGCAGGGCGAAGGGTTCGGAAGGGCCCTCCTCGACCATGCGGAAACAGAGGCGCTGCGGCGGGGGATCACACGAATCCATCTCTACACGAACGAAGCCATGACCGAGAATCTCGCAATCTACGAACACCTCGGGTACCAGCGCTTCGCACACCGCACTGCGGACGGACTCTCGCGCGTGTACTTCGAGAAGCCCCTCGACCCAGAGGACTCCTAGGCCTCGCGGACTGCCTGCAGGATCTCGGCCATTGCGGGGATCCACGCATCGAGGTCGATCGATGCGGGAACGAACTCGAGACGCGTGACACCGAGGTCTGTGAACGAGACGAGGGTCTCGACGATCTCATCCAGCGAACCCCGAATGGGGTCCATGTCGACGAAGGGGCCTGCCGGGTCGACGCCCGGAGCAGCGATCGGGATGCCGATCGATCGCCCGAGCGAACCGGGGTCCCGCCCTGACTCCTCGAGGATCCTCTCAAGTTGCGTCGTCATGTCCTCGAACGCACTCGGATACGCGCTCGTCGTCGTGTAGGCACTCCAGATGTCGGCATACTCGACCGCGAGGCCCATCGTCCGAGGCCCATGACCACCGAGCATGAGCGGGATCTTGGTGCCCGAAGGCCCGAGCGGCGTCAAGGGCTGGTTGACGGCGGTGTGGTACTCGCCCTTGTAGTCGACTTCCCCCTGCCTCAGGAGGGGAACGATGATCTTGAGAGCGTCCTCGTAGCGTGACACGGTCTTGTCGTGCGGGAACCCGAACGCCTCGCCCTGTGGGCCCGCGTGCCCCGATCCGAATCCGAACACGAATCGCCCACCCGCGATCTCATCGAGGGTCGCAGCGACCTTCGCCGTGAGCCCGGGGTTGCGGTGGAGCGCCGATAGGACCCAGGTCCCGATCTCGATGCTCGAACTCTCGGCAGCCGCCGCGCCAGCGATCGCGACGCACTCCCACCATCCGATGCGTTTCTCGGGATCCTTGACCTGCCAGACAAGCTCATCGGGGACCCAGAACGTGTCGAAACCCGCGGCCTCGGTCGCGTGCAGCCAACCGCGCACGTCGCGCCATCGTGGGACCGGAGCACCCGGAGGCGCGAGAATCTGCGCGAAGAACCCAAACTCCATATCAGCCATTCCGCCCCTCCGTGTCGTGCGACCCGCACCCTACATCCCAGGAGCGCGCGGCTTCATCGCCCCAGATATTCGAAGATCCCGCTCAGCCATTCGACGGAATCGACAGTGATGGGATCCACGACGAGTTGCACTTCTGCAAGCCCCAGATCCTCGAACTCGCGAAGCTGCGCGGCAATCTCTTCCGTATCGCCTGAGATGGCGGCTGGGTCCCTCCATCGGCTCGCCCGCTCCACGTTCCCCACGGCGCCCGGAGCTTCGATGAGGAGCGAGACACTCCGCTCGAAGGATCCCGGATCCCGACCGATGTCGGCGCACGCCGAGTCCACGCCCTCAAACATGGCTGCAAGGCCTTCGGTCGTGTTGCCGAACCAGGAGTACCAACCATTCCATCGATCGACGTACGGCAGCGTCATCCGGAGCACTCGGGGACCGTGCGACCCGATCATGATCGGGATGCCCTTGCGTGCCCTCGGGACGAGCTCGCAGTCACGCAGCGTGTAGAACTTGCCATCGAAGTCGATCGACCCCTCGGTCAGGAGGGTGCGGATGATGTGGAACGCCTCTTCGAACCGGCTCGCCCGTCGATCGAATGGGAACCCGTAGGCGTTGAATTCGGTCTCGTTCCAGCCCGCCCCGAGGCCAAGGATCAGCCGCCCACCTGAGATCTCGTCGACCGTCGCTGCCTTCTTGGCGAGCATCGCCGGAGCATGGAACGACGTCGCGGCAACGAGCGGACCGATATCGATCCTGCTCGTTGCTTCCCCGAGCGCAGCGAGCATCGACCACGCCTCCCATGGGCCCGTCGTTCGCCCATCGTTGCGGTACAACAGGTGGTCACCGACCCACAGGCTGTCGAACCCGGTGTCTTCAGCGACGAGCGCGATCTCCCGCATCTCGGCCCATCGAACGGGCCTCTCGACCTCTGGGAGTTGCACGCCGATTCGCATGGTCATCGTGGTGTGATCGTCGTCATTGCGGAGGGAGTGGGATTCGAACCCACGGAGGCTTGCGCCTCGCTGGTTTTCAAGACCAGTACTTTCGTCCGCTCAGTCATCCCTCCAGAGCCGCAAGTGTATTGGCGAGGTCATCCGTGCGCGAAAGAGGGGCACCCCACGGGGTGCCCCTCTTCCCGGACTTCGAATCGGTCAGAGAACCTTGGCCTTGAATGCCGCGAACTCGGCGTCGGTCAAGACACCCTCTTTGCGCAGCTGGGCAGCCTTGGCGAGCTCGTCTGCGGTGCTCGAGCCAGCGGCTTCCTGGATGTACTGCCGTGCAGCCTTCTCCTGTGCAGCCGCCTGCTTCATCGCACGCTCGTTCATCGAGTCGCCACGGGCGATGATGTACACGAGAACCCCGAGCAGCGGCAGCACGATCACGAACAGCGCCCACATCGCCTTTGCGAAACCGCCGATGTCGTCGCTTCGGAAGATGTCGATGAAGATCGAGATCACGAGCCAGATCCACAGGATGAAGAGGAAGAACCACAACATCGAGAAGAACAAGTTCAGCAAGGGCATTTGACGCCTCCCATCAATGGTGGGAACCGATCCCACCTACTTAGTCCCAATAGGGAGGATACACATGGCGTGTAAGGCGAAACCGGCCGACCGCGTGAATCGATTCTTCACGCGGTCGCTGCGTGGGTCTCGAGGGAAGCCCCGTGTGGCGGAGGGAGAGGGATTTGAACCCTCGATGCGTTTCCGCATACACGCTTTCCAGGCGTGCGCACTCGGCCAGACTATGCGACCCCTCCGTAGGCTGCGGATGGTAGAAGTTGGAGGCCCTGTAATGAACGGCCGAGAGGCGATGGAACTGGCCCTCGAAGAGGCACGAACGGCGCTCGAACACGGCGACGTGCCGGTAGGTGCCGTGCTTCTGGGACCCGACGGCAGCGTGCTGGCCTCGGACCACAACCGCCGTGAGGAAACCGGCGACGCGACCGCCCACGCCGAGATGCTCGTGATTTCAGGTGCTTCGAGAGCCATCGGTGACTGGCGCCTCACCGACTGCACGCTGGTCGTGACGCTCGAGCCCTGTGCGATGTGTGCGATGGCGGCCGTCTGGGCTCGCATCGGGCGGATCGTGTACGGCGCGGCCGACCTGAAGGCGGGAGCCGCGTGGTCCTTGTTCAACATTCCTCAGGACGAACGCCTCAACCACCACATCGAGCTCGAGGCCCGCGTCCTGGAGGAGGAGTGCTCCGCCATCCTCCAGGAATTCTTCGAGTCGAGGAGGGCGGGCGCATAGGGGAGAAGGATCACCCGTCGGTACAATCCCACCCTCTGGAGGGGTGACAGAGCGGACGAATGTGACGGTCTCGAAAACCGTTGGGCCTTTCGGGGTCCCGAGGGTTCAAATCCCTCCCCCTCCGCCACACCGGGCTTCGTGCAAGAGCCACACAGCGAGCGCCCGATCCAACGGGTCACGCACGCGCGTGACGGACGACTCATCTTGAACGGCACGACAGGTCCACGGTGGTCTCGGTTCACGACTCTTGGTTCAAATCCCTCCCCCTCCGCCACACGACGCGCGGCTCGCCTTGCTCGGTCGGGACGGCACGCGTCCCGGTACCATCCTGGGACCGTGCTAGGTGGGGTGCTAGGGGTGCCCTGAATCCGAAACCCTCTTGATGCGGAGCTGAATTCCCGCCCGAGGGTGCAAGGTTTTCGAAACGCACTGGTTCGGTCGGCGTTGAAGATCGGGTCCTGCGGTGGCGATGCGTCGCGAACCGGGTCAGGTCCGGAAGGAAGCAGCCCTAAGCGGGCCGCGTCGGGTACCGAAGGGTCGCCCGATCGGAGTCGACCGGATCAGCAGCACCGAGGGCCGACCATCCGACGGCGGGTGCACGGGTCACCTCGAAACCCCTCGGAGCTACTCCGGTTTCCGCATGACCGCGGCCCAGACGAACCCGAGCGGCCCCATCCGCCACGTTTCCACGAGGTCGAGAGGTGTGTTCGCGAGCAACACCTCAGGCGGCGGGTTCTTGTCGAGCGACCGGTGGAGGTACTGGTACTCGGTCCTCGCCCCGATCGTGATGCCTACCAGGGGCAATACGACACTCGTTCCGGCACGATGGATCCTCGCGACGGCTGTGGACTCCGGACGCCCGAGGTCGACGATCCCTGCCATGCCGCCCGGCCGAAGCACCCGCGCCACCTCGGACATCGTGTCGTCGACGCTGTCGAGGTTGCGGAACACGTACGCCGAGAAGACCGCATCGAAGTCGCCGTCCTCGAACGGGAGATTCTCCCCAACACCCACAACCTTCGAGGCTGCATCGTTGAGGGCCAGCATCTCGGGCGAGGGGTCGAGTGCGACCACGTCTCGATCACCAAAGATGGCGTTCGCCGCGCCTGTCCCTGCGCCGAGGTCGAGGATGCGGCCGTTCGGGAGACGCGAAACCACTTCGCGCCGCCAGTTCTGATCCTGGCCGAGCGACAGGATCGAGTTCAGACGGTCGTACTTGCCTGCGATGTCGCGGAAGACGGATCCGTTGCTCATCTCGCGCTGATCGAATCGAAGCCGGCGTACGGCACGAGCGCCTTGGGGATCCTGATCGAGCCCTCGCCGTCCTGGTGGTTCTCCATCAGCGCGATCAGCGTCCGCCCGAGCGCCACGGCCGTTCCGTTCAGCGTGTGCACGAAGCGATTGCTCCCATCCTCGTCCTTGAACCGGATGCGGAGCCTGCGCGACTGATAGTCGGTCGTGTTCGACGTCGACGTGATCTCGCGGTACCGCTCCTGACCGGGAAACCAGGCCTCGATGTCGTATTTCTTGGCCGCCGAGTCCCCGAGGTCGCCGGCAGCGACGTTGACCACCCGATACGGGATCTCGAGCTGTCGCACGAGCTCTTCCTCACGCTCGAGGAGCCGTTCGTGCTCCTCGACGGAAAGATCCGGGTGGACAAACGAGAACATCTCGACCTTGTCGAACTGGTGCACACGGAACATCCCGCGCGTGTCCTTGCCGTAGGTCCCTGCCTCGACGCGGAAGCATGTGGAGTACCCGGCATACCGCAACGGAAGATCTCCCTCGGAGAAGACTTCCTCTCCGTGCATCGCCGCGAGCGGTACCTCCGACGTCCCGACCAGGTAGAGGTCGTCCTGTTCGACGCTGTACACCTGATCCCTATCACCAGGAAAGAAGCCGGTACCGAACAGCGCCTGCTCGCGGACGAGGACCGGTGGGATGACCGGCGTGAAGCCGTGCCCTGAGAGGTTGTCCATGGCCCATCTGACGATCGCGAACTCGAGAAGCGCGAGCTCCCCCTTGATCATCCCGAAGCGGCTTCCGGATATCTTCGTTGCCCGATCGATGTCCACGATCCCCAGCGCTGCACCGAGCTCGACGTGGTCCTTCACCTCGAACCCGAACTCGGGGGGCTCGCCGAACCTGGAGATCTCGACCGCGTCGTCCTCGTCGACACCGTCTGCCGCGGTCGGATCCGTCATGTTCGGTAGACGCACCCACACATCATCAAAACGGCTGTCGAGGTCGTCGGCTTCGGCGAGGAGGGTCTTGTACTCCTCACCAAGCGCTTTGCCCGTCGCGATCGCTGCCGCCCTCTCATCGCCTTCGAGTTGCGGGATGGATTTGCTGACGTTGTTCTGCTCGGCGCGGATCTCTTCGGCCTTCGTGCGGACCTCACGCCGACGTACGTCGAGCTCCGCGAGGCTGTCGAGGTCGACATCCCTGCCGCGGCGCGCGAGCGAGGACGCGAGCTCTTCCCTGTGATCGCGGAGGAATGCGATGTCGATCATGCTGCGCCGAGGTTAATGACGGAGTGCTCGGTCGACGGCTGAGGCCTCTTCGGGGGAGAGCTCCTCGACACCCCTACCGCCTCTTACCTCCTTCGTGAAGAACAGGGTCTCCTCACGTGACGCGAGCAGGGTGACAACAAGGCCATCCCCGACGTCGGAGAGGAGTGCGATGCTTCGCGACTGGTTACCCGCGATGTTGCCGAACGCGTTGTACGCCACGACACCAACCCTGGACAGTGCCAGAGGTGCCTTCGCCTCGAGGACCTCGAGCCGATTCAGAGCGTCGCGCAGCTGTCGTGCGTTGCTCGTCGACTGTTCGGATAGGTTGCGGAGAAGCACGACGGTGTTCTCGTCCTTGGGAACTCCATCGAACGAACGGCGGATCCCCTGGATCTGGATCGTCTGCCACACGGCGAGCACGACGACCAGCACCGCGACAACGATGATCGCAGCGCTCACGATTCCTCGTTCCAGATGAACGTCATAGCCCACGCATTGTTGTCGGTATTGCCGTCGCCGTCGATTGTGATCGTCAGCACCGCCTGGTACAGACCACCGGGGTCGACGGGAATCGAGCTGAAGTCCACCGTCGTGGAGGCGCCGGAAGCAAGCGACACAACGGTCGCTGAATCCGTGTAGGTCTCGCCCGTATCCACGTTGAGGACGTTCAGGGCAACCGAGAACGAGTCTTCGGGCTCGTTGCCGAGGTTGGAGATGACCGCCGTGACACCGAGGGACGCGGACGCGGGCACGATCGGAATGCCCCCTCTGACGCCCACCGGTTCTGGGATGGTCATTCCCACCACACCTATGTCGTGCCTCGGCGACAGGTTGTACGCGATCGCGATCCTCAGGGCGAACTGTTGCTCGTCGAAGCGCACCGGATCACCTGGATCGGGGTCGATGAAGGAGATCGTCGGGAAGTCAGCCATCGCCGATCCGACCTCAGCTGTCGCGATCTCGGACCTGAAGAGGGCATACGACGCGTCGCCCGCGCGGAGCAGCGCTATCACGTCGCGTATCGCGGTAGGGCCGTCCTCCCCGAGGTCTCCGTCCATCAGGCCAAGGATCACGCGATGCGCGTCTTCGACACCCTGCGTCCATGTGCTCGAAGCCGCTGAGATGTGCCCATAGGACCTCGCGGCGCTGGCTGGCACCTCGATGTCGAGCAGCTCATCTGCCTCTCTCGTCGCGTCGACCGCTTCGGACAGCAGGGTGATGACTTCCTGACGCGACAGGAGCGGGCCCACCTCTGCAAACACGCGATCGACGCGTTCCGCTGCGCCCGCCTGCAGCTCGGTCGCCTGCTCGGCCGTCGCGAGGAACACCGCCATGCCGCGTTGTTCCGTCCGACGGGACAGGATCAACCAGATCACGGCCACGACGGCGACAAGCGTGAGAACGATCATCAACCTGCGCCTGCGTCGAGCACGGCGATCAGGCTGGTAAGCCCGGTACGGCATGGTGCGCGAGGAGGGACTTGAACCCTCACGAGTGTTACCTCACAGGAACCTGAATCCTGCGCGTCTGCCAATTCCGCCACTCGCGCGTGCGGCGGAAGGCTACCGGCAGACCCCTCCAACAGGCAACGGGTCACGCGCGACGGCGACCCACCCGCGCGCGGATCTTCAGGGCCGAAGTCGGTCCCCCCCGTACACTCGCGGCGATGAAACTCGCCCGGGGAATCGAGAAGCGCCTGGAGAACCTCGTCGACGGGGTGAGCGCATCCGTGTTCCGTGGACGATTGCATCCCGTGGCGATCGCAAGCCGACTGCTCCGCCAGCTCGACTTTCTCGCCGAGGAGTCAGCCGTCGGACCCCAGGTGCCGAACGACCTGACCGTTGTGCTTCATCCCGCGGACCTCGACCCCAGCCTCGTCGTCGCCGACCTCGAGCATGAACTCGCCACCGCCGTCACCGTCGCCGCCCGAGTCGAGGGATGGCGCCTCATCGGCCCTGTCGAGGTCCACATTGAGACGAGCGACGAAGTGCCGCGCGGTGTCATTCAGTGCGCTGGCGACATGACACGGGGCCGAATGGAACCGTGGGCACAGCTCATTGCAGAGGACGCCTCGGCGGTGGTCCCGATCTCGATGAACCGAACGCTGATCGGCCGCGCCCTCGAGTGTGACGTCAGAATTCCCGATGCGAACGTGTCGCGCCATCATGCCACCATCGTTCGGATGGGTGACGCCGTACACATCACCGACCTCGGCTCGTCGAATGGAACCTACGTGAACGGCGACCGCATCTCCGATGTCCCCGTGATGCTGGTCCCCGGGGCACAACTGGTCATCGGAGGGCGCCCGTTCACCTACCGGATGGTCGCCTGATGCCCGTCCTGTTCCTCAACCTCATCAAGCTGCTGTTCCTCGCCCTGCTTTTCGTGTTCCTCTGGCAGGTCGCGAGATCAATACGCTCTCACCTCGGATCGAACCCGAGTGCGAAGGCCCAGGGCACGGGTGCGGAGCTCGTCCTGATTTCCGGATCAGCCGACGGCCGCAGGATCCGCTTGAGCGCGCAGGGTCACGTCATCGGTCGGTCCCCTGACGCAGAGGTCACCATCGACGATCCCTACGCGTCCGAGTTCCATGCCCGTGTCGGGATCCACGACCAGCGCATCATGGTGCACGACCTCGGCTCGACGAACGGCACCTACGTCAACGGCCGCAGGGTCTCGGCCCCGACAACAGTTTCGCGAGGCGATACCGTTCAGATCGGCAAGACGATCCTCGAGGTGAGATGAAGTACGTCTGGGGCACGGCAACCCACGTCGGACGCGTGAGGGACGGGAACGAGGACTCCTTGTTTCCCGGAGAGTCCGGCGCGTCCGACGGGCCGGCAATCCTCATGGTTGCCGATGGCATGGGAGGCGCAGTCGCCGGTGAGGTTGCTTCGAGCCTTGCCGTCGAAGCTGCCTCCGAAGCAGGCGCCGAGGACGACGTGTCGCCCGAACAGCGTGTCCTGGAGGCAAACAACGCCGTCGTCGCCGCCACGAAGGAGGACTCCTCGCTGACCGGGATGGGTACGACGATGACCCTCGTCCGGTTGAACCCGGACTCGACAGCCGACTTCGCCCACGTGGGTGACTCTCGGGCGTACCTCCTACGCGGCGAAACGCTCACGCGCCTCACAACGGACCACACCCTCGTACGCGAGTTGCTCGATCTCGGCCGTATCACCGAGGAGGAGGCAGAGCACCATCCCCACCGTCACCTCATCACGAGAGTGCTCGGTCTCGGTCCAGTGGGCGTCGATACGTTCACGCTCGACCTCGAAGCGGGCGACCGGTTGTTGCTTTGCTCCGACGGTTTGACCGACATGGTCAGCGACTTCACGCTCGAAAAGCTGCTCGCTGCGGGCGAAGGAGTCGATCCGACCGCGTGGGCGCTTGTCGAGCAGGCCAACACCGCAGGCGGCCTTGACAACACCACCGTGTTGGTGATCGACGTCGCAGAATGACTCGAACCGTTGAGGCCGGGTTCATCGTTGCTGCCTCGCTTCTGGCAGCCATCGGGGTCGCCATCACCGAGTTCACCCTCGGGAACTGGCTCGACGCCCAGGTGCTCGTCACCCTTGCAACGTTCGTGGCCGCGTTCGGTGGGCTGCACGTCGCGGTGAGGCGGTGGGCACCTGGGGGGTCCCCGCTGATTCTGCCCATCGCGGCGTTCCTGACCGCGATCGGGTTCATCGAGATCTATCGCATCGACCCGGAACTCGCCTCGCTACAACGTTGGGCCCTCGTGGTCGCCGCTACCGCGGGCATCGTCGTGCTTTGGTTGCTTCGGGATCGCGGGGTCGCGGTGCTGCGGCGGTACCGGTACGTGATCCTCGCCGTCGGCGTCGTCTTCCTGCTGCTGCCGCTCCTCCCCAACACATGGCCGATCCATGGAGCGACGGTCAACGGGTCGCGCCTGTGGGTGCGATTCTCGCTTCCGTCCTTCGACCGCGTGCTCAGCTTCCAACCGGGTGAGATCGCCAAGGTCTGCATCGCGATATTCCTCGCGTCGTACCTTGCCGAACGCGCAGAGTCGATGGCGGTTGCGGAACGGACGCTCGGTCGGATCCGACTTCCCGAGCCTCGGAGCCTCGGCCCCATCCTGATCGCCGCGGGCGCCGCGTTCGCGATCCTGATCTATCAGCGTGACCTAGGGGCGTCGCTCCTGCTGTTCGGGCTGTTCATCCTCATGCTCTACATCGCGACGGCTCGGCCGTTCTATCTGGCGGCAGGTGGAGTCCTCGCCATCGTCGGAGGGTTTGTCGCCGCCAATGTCTTCACGCACGTGGGTCGCAGGATCGAGGGGTGGATCGACCCGTTCGGCCACTTCGCGGATTCCGGTTACCAAGCGGTGCAGGGCCTGTTCGCCATGGGATCCGGCAGCCTGACGGGATCCGGGATCGGCCTCGGAAGGCCCGACCTCATCCCGGCAGCCACGACCGACTTCATCTTCGCCGCCGTGGCCGAAGAACTCGGCCTCGCAGGGTCCATCGCCGTGCTCACCGCGTTTGCCCTGTTCCTCGCCGTCGGATTCGGTGTGGCGATTCGAGCCAGGGATCGGTTCCGAAAGTTCCTTGCGGCCGGGTTGACGGTGGTCGTCGGCTTGCAGGCGTTCATCATCCTGGCAGGGGTCCTCCGCCTGATGCCGATCACGGGAATCACCTTGCCGTTCATGTCGTACGGCGGCTCGAGCCTGCTCGCCAACGTCGCGATCGTCGCGCTTCTCGTCCGGGTGTCCCACGAGGAACGCTCATGAATCGCTCGCTCCGCAAGACGGCATACGGCCTGCTCGCTGCGTTCGTGGTGCTCCTCGGCTCGGTTGTCTGGATCCAGGCCGTCCAGGGGGCCGACTACCGCGACGATCCCCGCAACCCCCGCCTCGTGGCCTGGAGGACGGGTCGTGAAAGAGGGCCGATCGTGACAGCTGACGACGTCCTCGTTGCGATCTCGTCACCATCCGGCACCGGTGCAAACACCTATCAACGTGAGTACCCGGAAGGCCCGATGTACGCGCATACGGTTGGCTACACGTCCGTCCTGTTCGGCACCACCGGTATCGAGAAAGCATGGTCCTCAACGCTCTTGTCGGACAGGGACGCCACGATCTCCGGCGTCCTGAACGCCCTTCTCGGCGGAGATCCGCGCCCTCGGGGCCTCCGTCTCACGATCGATCACGAACTCCAGGCAGCGGCGGCGGAGGCCCTCGGCGACCAGAAGGGCGCTGTCGTCGCGATCGATCCTCGGACCGGGGCGATCCTCGCGCTCGTCTCGAACCCGACGTTCGACCCGAACTCGCTCGTGGACGCGAGCGCCTTCGATGCGGGAGAAGCGCTCTCAAACGATCCGGATGAACCGCTCCGGAACCGGGTCACCGACGAGTCATACCCCCCCGGTAGCGTGTTCAAGGTCGTCACGGCGACCGCTGGCTTCGACGCCGGCGTGGTGAGCCCGTCCTCCGAGTTCGACGATCCTCTCGAACTCGAGCTTCCCGGGTCCGCCGCGACGATCAGCAACTTCGGCGGCACCCGCTGCAACGGGGGCTCTCCGGTAGCTCTCGAAGCCGCGTTTGTACGGTCATGCAACACGGTGTTCGCCCAGCTCGGCATGAATGTCGGGGGAAGACAGTTGGCGATCACCGCCCAACGGTTCGGCTTCGATTCCGACATTCCGTTCGACCTCCCAACCCTGATGTCGAGGTTCCCGAATGGCGACGCCCTCGAGGCGGACCCAGCTGCGACGGCACAGACAGCCATTGGGCAGCGAGATGTCCAGACCACCCCACTCCTGATGGCGCTCGCCGCGAGCGCGGTAGCGAACGACGGGCTGGTGATGGAGCCGTACCTTGTCTCCGAGGTCTTCACGTCTTCGGGGGAGATCGAACTGCGGGCCGAACCCCGCGTGTGGCGCCGGTCCCTGAGCCCGGCCACCGCGTCCGTCCTCGCCTCGATGATGGAGCAGGTCGTCATCTCCGGGACAGGGACGAAGGCAGCTGTGCCGGGCGTGCGCATCGGCGGGAAGACGGGAACGGCCGAGGTGACGGGGAGCGCTCCACACGCGTGGTTCATCGGGTTCGGGCCGGTCGACGCAGCCTCAGACGAGGCAACGATCGCCATCGCCGTCGTCGTCGAGTCCGGCGGCTCGTTCGGCGAATCCGCCACTGGCGGCAGCACTGCAGCGCCGATCGCGCAAAGGGTGCTTGCCGCGTTCTTCGGCGTGCCGGTGGACTGAACCCCGAGAAGACGATTCACGAGTGTTACCAGACCCGAGAAGTACCCTCACGAGCCGTGGAAGAACGCCTTCTCTCCGATAGGTACCGCATCGTCAAACACCTCGCCAGGGGCGGGATGGCCGACGTGTACGAAGCCGAGGACACCCTGCTGAACCGGGCGGTTGCAGTGAAAGTCCTGCACGCCAACTTCGCCTCTGACGAGGCGTTCGTCGCCCGTTTCCGCCGCGAAGCACAGGCCGCCGCGAACCTTTCCCACCCGAACATCGTCGCCATCTACGACTGGGGAAAGGACGAAGGCACGTATTTCATGGTGATGGAGCTCATCCGCGGTCGAACGCTTCGTGAGGTCCTCAAGGCCGAGGGGGAAATCCTCCCCCAACGCGCTGCTGAGATCACGGCCGAAGCCGCGGCGGCACTCTCGGTCGCCCACCAGCATGGCGTCTACCACCGGGACATCAAGCCTGGCAACATCATGGTGACCGACGACGGCTCGGTGAAGGTGACCGACTTCGGCATCGCGAGGGCGATGGACGACTCCGAGGAGCTGACTCGCACGGGCGCCGTGATCGGGACGGCGACCTACTTCTCCCCTGAACAGGCCCAGGGCCTTCCCGCAGACGAGCGATCGGACGTGTACTCGCTCGGAATCGTGCTGTACGAAATGCTCGCCGGCAAACCTCCTTTCACCGGCGAAAGCCCGGTCGCTGTGGCCTACCAGCACGTGTCAGAGCAGGCACCGCCGCCGAATGCAATCAACCCCGAGGCACCGCCGGAACTCTGTGCCGTCGCGTCTCACGCCATCACGAAGTCGCCGGACCAGCGATACCAGTCAGCGGACGACCTCAGGAACGACCTCCTTCGGTACCTGACCGGCAGCGAACCGCTCGCAGCGGCCGCGATCATGGCCTCGGCCCCAACCGCCACGATCAACGTCCCACCTGCGGTTCCGGGTGGAGTCGCAACGGTCGTCGGCGGTGGCGCCGTTTCGACCATGGATGCACCCATACGGGGCCGCTCGCAAACGTCCTACTGGGTCATCGTCGGCGCGATGGTCGCGATACTGGCCGTCGGCCTCATCCTCATCTTCCGACTCCTCTCCGGCGGCGAAGCGGTTGCTTCAACCGTTGTGATCCCGCAGCTCGAGGGGGTTCCCGCGGAGCAGGCATTCGAGGCCCTGCAGGAACTCGACCTCAAGGTGAGGGCGACGGAGGAGCCGCACGAGTCGATCGCTGCAGGGCTCGTGATACGAACCGAGCCGCCCGCCGGGTCGAGCGTTGCGGTACAGGAGTTCGTCACCGTCGTCGTGTCCGCTGGACAGGAACAGTTCGGCATCCCGAACGTGATCAACGAGAACATCGAGGTCGCCAGGGCGATGATCGAGGCACAAGGGTTCACGGTTGGAACGATCGAGTATCAATTCACCGAGGACTTCGACGAGAACATCGTCATCGACCAGTTCCCGCGGAGCGGTGAGTCGGCGGCTCCGGGGACAGAGGTCAACCTGTTCGTGTCGAGCGGGCCGTCTTCGATCGCCATCCCCGACGTTTCGGGGAAGACAGCCGAGACGGCCATTCTCGAACTCACGCGTGCGGGCTTCACGAACATCTCGACGGAGGAGGAGTACTCCCCCGAAGTGCTCGAGGGGTTCGTCATCGACACGAACCCGACCGTCGGCCAGATCGTGCCGCGGGACGCACCGATCACCGTGCTCGTTTCGATCGGCCCCGAGCCTGTCGACGTGCCCGACCTGACCGGCAAGACCCCCGCACAGGCGCAATCGACGCTCAACGCCCTCGGGCTCCTGCTCGTGGTGAGCCAGGAGACCGTCGAGGTACCGCTCGACTCGGGCCTGATCGGGAACGTCGCCGAGCAGAGCCCGTCCGCCGGTGAGACGATCGAGGTCGGCGACACCGTGACTGTCACACTCGGAATACCAAACCAGGTATCTGTACCCGACCTGAAGAGCAAGTCGATTGCGGATGCCCAAGCTGCTGCCGCCGCCGTCGGATTGAACATTTCGGGGACCATCGGTGAGCAGATCACGAACGACCCGGCCAAGAAGAACCTGCACGGGATGGTGGCAAGCCAGAACCCCACAGCAGGCAAGGTCGTGGATGAAGGCTCATTCATCGCGGTAGCGGTATGGGTGTACAAACCGATTGTGCCGAATTTCGTCGGCATGAAGCTCACGGATGCTCAGGATCTCGCCGACGAGCTCGGTCTGGTTCTCGACGTCACCATCATCCCGAACCCACCTGGACCGGACAAGGGCAAGGTCATCAGCCAGTCGATACCTGAGATGTCAGAGGTAGATCTCGGGACCGTCATCGAGATCGACGCCTACGCGGACGCGTGACCGGATCTGACGTTCGCGCGCGCAACGAGGCGCTTTTGCGCTGGTACCGGACGAATAAGCGAGACCTTCCGTGGCGCGACATCGGAGACCCGTACTCCACCCTCGTGTCCGAGATCATGCTCCAGCAGACACAGGTCGATCGGGTGATTCCACGCTATGAGTCTTTCATGGCACGGTTCCCATCGGTGCACGACCTCGCAAGAGCGCACCGCATCGATGTCCTCGAGGAGTGGTCCGGTCTCGGATACAACGCACGCGCCGTCCGACTTCACGAGGCCGCGGCCATCGTGTCACGAAGCGGTTGGCCAGAGGACCTCACCACGCTGCCGGGCGTCGGCCCGTACACCGCGGCCGCGATCGGATCGATGGCGATGGGACGTGCCGAGCCAGCCGTCGATACGAACCTTCGGCGGGTGATCAGCCGTTGGTTGGGGGCACCCCTCGAAGGTCGGGCGCTTACGGAGGCCGCACAGTCGGTGGTCGGTGAGCCAGCCGGCGACTGGAACCAGGCGCTCATGGATCTGGGGTCGTCGCTCTGCACGACCAAGCACCCGGCCTGCGACGAGTGCCCCGTGACCGACTTCTGCGCCGACCCGACGGTCTACTCCTCCCCTCGTCCACAGGCTCGCTTCGCCGGGTCACGTCGTGAACTCCGAGGCGCCCTCGTTCGCGCGCATGTCCGGGGCGCGGACCTCCGCGACGCAGGCATGGAGATGGGTCGAACCGCTGACGAAGTCGACCGGGCGATTGCAGACCTCTCCGCCGAAGGCTTGTTGCCCGCCTAGGAGGCGAGGAAGTTCGCCAGCAGCGGCTTCCCCTGGGCCGTCATGATCGACTCAGGGTGGAACTGGACGGCTTCGATAGGAAGTGACGTGTGGCGCACGCCCTGGAGCACGCCGTCTTCCGAATGGGCCGTTGCGACGAGTGAGTCCGGCAACTCGATGGCAGCAAGGCTGTGATAGCGGGTCGCGTCGAACGGGCTCGGCAGGCCTTCGAAGACGCCCTTGCCGTCGTGGGTGATGCTCGATGTCTTCCCGTGCCTCGGCTCCGGCGCGAGTCCGATCCCGCCACCGAACGCGACGACAGCGGCCTGAAGGCCGAGACACACACCAAGGGTTGGGATGGTCTGTCCGAGCCTCTGTATGAACTCGATGGAACGGCCTGCATCCTCGGGACGACCCGGTCCGGGTGAGATGATCAGCCGGTCCGGGGTGAGCTGTTCGGCTTCCTCAACCGTGATCGCATCGTTGCGGTACACGA
>QJWC01000051.1 GCA_003235475.1 Acidimicrobiia bacterium
CGATCTCGGAAACCACCGTGACCGCCGGAATCGAGCGCATTCTCAAGGATCGCGTACCCGGCGTCCGCAACGTCATCGCCACCGGCTGAATCCACCCCGCTGCCGTTCGGTAGTCTGACGCCCGTTCATGGCACGACATCCCGGCGATCTTGGGGGAGTGATGGAACTTGTCAACTATTCGGTCGACGGCGCAGTCGCGACCATCACCCTCAACCGGCCTCCGGTCAACGCGCTGAACAACGCCCTGATCGCCGACATCCATGCTGCGGTCGATCTTGCCTCGGACCCATCGGTCCGTGCCGTCGTCATCACAGGCCAACCTCACTTCGCGGCCGGTGCCGACATCACCGGGTTCCAGAAGACCTTCGAGGCCGGGGGTACCGAACGCCAGGCGAGCGGCCTCGTCGAGGCAGGCCTCGCGCTCGAGCGACTCGAGAAGCCGACCATCGCTGCGATCAATGGATACGCCCTCGGCGGCGGCCTCGAACTCGCGCTCACCGCTGATTTCCGCTACGTCGGTGAGAGCGCAAAGGTCGGCCAACCCGAGATCAAGCTCGGCTTGATCCCCGGAGCGGGGGGCACGCAGCGGCTCGCGAGGGTCGTCGGCCCGCAGCGATGCAAGGAACTGTGCATGTCGGGGCGCCACGTCGGTGCCGAGGAGGCCCTGGCGATCGGACTCGCTGACAAGGTGTGCCCTGATGACCAGGTTCTCTCGACTGCCCTCGAAGATGCAGCCGCGTTCGCGAGCGGCCCCACGGTGGCGCTTGCCGCGGTGAAGCAGGCCGTCAACAGCGGTTTCGGTGCACCGCTCGAGGAAGCCCTTGCAATCGAGGCGGTCGGGTTTGCGACCTCGTTCGCGTCCAACGACGCGAGGATCGGGGTCGCAGCGTTCATCAACAAGGAAACCCCGGAGTTCACCGGCAGGTAGGTCCGTTCATCGGGGTCCTGTCGGTCGATCGTCCTACCCTTTGGCCATGTCCCGTGATCTCACACGCTGGGCGGCGCGCGTTGGCATCGCTGTCGTATCCACCCTGGCTCTGGTGTGGATCGCGCTTGCGTGGGTGCACTCGAACGGCATCAGATCCGAGTTCCTCGTTCCGCGTCCGCCGGATACCGATCTTCCCCTCATTGTCGAGGACACGGTTGCCGGTCGCGTCGTGATCACACGCACGGACGCATCGACGAGGGAGGGCGTGTGGGGCCTCGAGGGAGAGGATGCATACGCACAGGTGTCGACGATCGTGCGCCTCACCGACGACACCGTCGAGCGCGGTGTGCGCTCGCTCGAAGGAACGTTCGAACCAGGCGACCGGGCGCGCATCGACCTGAACGCGTTCACGAGCGACCCGCTCACCTCGCATCGCATCGGGTATGACGATGTCGTCATCCCGTCGGAGATCGGGCCGCACGTCGGATGGTTCATCGATGGACGGAGGCCGACATGGGTCCTCTTCGTGCACGGCCGCGGCACCGACCAGCTCGCCGAGTCCCTCAGGGTCATCCCGAGTCTCGTTGAGCAGGGGTTCCCGGTCATGGTGATGTCGTATCGGAACGATGTCGGAGGGACCCCATCGGAGTCCGGGCTCCGAACGTGGGGGCTCGAGGAATGGCGCGACGTCGAGGCTGCGGTCAACCTCGGCTTGCGCAAAGGAGCGCGAGACTTCGTGATCATGGGATCCGGATTCGGAGCGAGCATCGTGTCGACATACCTGAACGAGTCGGACACGATCGGCGCCGTGCGCGGCGTCATCTACGACTCGCCGGTTGTGGACCTCGAGACAACCGTGCGGCAGTGGTCGCAAGCCGAGCGCACCCCTCGCCTCGTGGGATGGCTTGGCCGCAGGTTCGCCGCGATCCGCTTCGGAATCGATTGGGGCGAGCTCGACCAGGTCGCGCGCGCTGAGGCGTTCGATGTCCCGATCCTCATCGTCTACGGAGGCGAGGATCCCATCACTCCGCCCGAGACGATCGAAGCGTTCGGTGACAACCTCGGGCCACTCGCCGACGTCCACCGATTCGAGCAAGCCGGGCACACCGATCTGTGGAACATCGATCAGAATCGGTACGAAACGGTGCTCGCCGATTGGCTCATCGACCTGATCGGACCGGCATAGGTATCTCTATGTATCTCGACCACGCCGCGACAACAACGATTCGACCCGAAGCAGTCGACGCGATGGCGCGCGCCTTCTCGATCGCGAACGGCAACGCGTCTGGTACCCACGCCGTGGCGCGAGCAGCCAAGAACGAGCTCGAGCAAGCCCGTGAGATCGTCGCGGAGCTCCTGGGCGCCGACCGCGCGGATGAAATCGTGTTCACGTCAGGCGGAACCGAGTCGGACAACCTCGCGGTCGTTGGGGCGGCGCTCGCGCACGACGGCACCCACGTCGTGATTTCCACGATCGAGCACAAGGCGGTGACCGAGGCGGCCCACGCTCTCGAGAGGTTCGGGTACCGCGTGGACGCCGCCGGATGTGACGCGGCGGGGGTTGTGGCACCCGACGCGGTGGTCGACGCGACGACGGACGACACGGCCGTTGTCTCGGTGATGGCCGCAAACAACGAAGTCGGGACGCGTCAACCGATCGTGCAGATCGTCGAGGTCGTCAAGGAGCGCCGCCCGAGGGCGCTCGTGCACACAGACGCCGTTCAGGCATATGTCGGTGGTCAGATCGCGGTCGGCGAACTCGGCGTCGACCTCGCGACGTTCGCAGCCCACAAGTTCGGCGGGCCTAAGGGCGTCGGCATCCTCTACGTTCGTTCGGGCACCCGCCTCGACCCGTTGTTGCGGGGCGGCGGTCAAGAGGCAGGTCGACGCTCTGGCACCTCGAACGTCCCCGGCGTCGTGGGCACCGCGGCGGCGATGCAGGCAGTCGAGCGGACGAGGGAAGCCTTTGCCCGAATCGTGGGCGAGGAGCGGGACATATTCGAGACGGTGCTCTCCGAGGAACTCGACATCACCGTGACCGCCGCGACAGCCGACCGCATGCCCCACTTCTCGCACGTCCGAATCCACGGAGTGAATGCGGAAACGCTCCTCATCAGGATGGACCGTGCGGGTGTCTTCGCAGCAGCAGGCTCAGCCTGCCAGAGCGGCGCCATCGAACCGTCCCATGTGCTCACAGCGATGGGGATGGACGCGGCCGCAGCGTCCGAATGTGTGAGGTTCACATTCGGTTGGGACACGGGCGTCGGTGACGGCCGCAAGGCAGCTGAACAGGTTGTAGACATCGTCAGGGGGACGGCATGAGGGCGTTGGTCGCGATGTCCGGTGGCGTCGACAGCTCGGTGGCTGCTGCGCTCATGATCGATCAGGGCTACGAAGTCGTCGGCGTCACCCTCAAGCAATGGGAGGGCGCAGACGGGCAGATGCCGGTCGCTGGATGCTGCACGCTGTCGGATGCCGAGGACGCGAGACGCGTTGCCGCCGTTCTCGGGGTTCCGTACTACGTCCTCGACTACGTCGACGAGTTCACGAAGGCCGTGGTCGAGCCTTTCGGGCAGGGCTATCTCTCCGGTCTCACCCCGAACCCCTGCATCGAGTGCAACAGGAACGTTCGGTTCAACGCATTGCTCGACCGGGTCCACGAGCTCGACTGCGACGTGCTCGTCACCGGCCATCACGCACGAGTCGAGCGGATCGGTGACGAGTACCGCCTGCGAAAGGGCGCTGACGCGGGGAAGGATCAGTCGTACGTACTCCACATGCTTGGCCAGGAAGCCCTCTCGCGGGTCGTCCTGCCTGTGGGGGAGCTGATGAAGTCCGACGTGCGCGCCTACGCAGCCGACCTCGGGTTCCGGAACGCCAAGAAGCCCGACTCCCAGGACATCTGCTTCGTGACCTCGGGCGACTACCGCGACTTCCTGCGCGCGCGCCTTCCCGAGGCCGTCGCGCCCGGTGACATCGTGGATGTCGACGGCAATGTGGTCGGCGCTCACGATGGCACAGCTGGCTTCACGATCGGCCAGCGGAGGGGCATTGGCGTCGCTGCGCGCGAACCGAGGTTCGTGATCGACATCCAGCCAGCGGAACAGAGGATCACGATCGGACGGTATGGCGACCTCTTGGTCGACGCGTTCGATGCCGTCGACATGCGGTTCACGAACCAGCCGGTGGAATCGGGAACGAAGGTGGAGGTGAAGGTTCGATACCGCTCCCAGCCCGTTGCAGCGACGGTCGACGACCTCGGGGACAGATGGCGGTTCACATTCGCGGCTCCACAGCCCCGGCCGGCACCGGGCCAGGCCGTCGTCATGTACGACGGTGAGTATGTGCTCGGTGGCGGGACGATCGTGGCCAAGCTTCCACAGCAGGTGGCATCGTGACGGACCGCGATCGCTACAGGGAACTCCTCGAGGAACTGCGCGAGCACAACTACCGGTATCACGTCCTCAACGCGCCGATCATCGACGACAACGAGTACGACCTGCTGTACCGCGAACTCGTCGACCTCGAGACCGAACATCCGGAGCTGGTGGATGAGACCTCCCTCACACGAAGGGTCGGCGATCCAGCTGATGATGCGTTTTCGCCCGTCAGGCACCGCCTCCCGATGTTCTCGCTCGACAATGTCATGAGCTTTGATGAGCTGGCCGCCTGGCACGATCGGCTCGCCTCCGCGTACGGCGGGGAACCGTCCGGATACAGCTGCGAGTTGAAGATCGACGGCCTCGCTGTCTCGCTGACCTACGAGAATGGCCAGCTGACCCGTGGCGCGACGAGGGGTGACGGCACCGTCGGCGAGGACGTGACTGCCAACGTGCGGACGATCAAGTCCGTGCCGCTCACGCTGCGAGGCGACGCGCCCGCGGTCATGGAGGTCCGAGGCGAGATCTACCTGCCGGTGTCCGAGTTCAACGCGCTCAATGCCCAACAGGCCGAGCGCGGTGAACAGCCATACGTCAACCCCCGCAACACTGCGGCTGGCTCGGTTCGCCAGAAGAACCCCGAGGTCACGGCGTCGAGGAACCTCGCCGTGTGGATCTACCAGCTCGGGTACCTCGACGGTGGTCCCTCATGGTCGACACACACCGAGCAGATGGCGTGGCTCAGTGATCTCGGGCTGCGTATCAACCCGGCGAACCGAACGGTCAAGACATTCGACGAGGTGGTCGCATACATCGAGGATGCCACCGCACATCGGCACGACCGCGACTACGAGACGGACGGGATCGTGATCAAGGTCGATTCGCTCGCCGAACAAGTCGAGGTGGGCTTCACCGCACGGTCACCCAGGTGGGCGACGGCCTACAAGCTTCCCCCAGAGGAGAAGACGACGTTGCTGCGGGAGATCCGTATCAACGTCGGGCGGACGGGCGCCGTCACACCGTACGCCGTGATGGAGCCCGTGTTCGTCGGAGGGGTGACCGTGACGAACGCCACCCTCCACAACGAGGGCGAGGTGCACCGCAAGGACGTTCGTGCAGGGGACACGGTCATTGTGCGCAGGGCCGGCGATGTGATCCCCGAAGTGGTCGGGCCCGTCACCGAACTCCGTCCCAAGGGCCTCCGCAAGTGGCACATGCCGGCCCGCTGTCCATTCTGCGGCAACCCGATCGTCCTCCCCGAGGGCCAAGCCAAGGCGAAGTGCACAGGCGGGTACGAGTGCCCGAGCCGCCTGCGGGAGTACCTGTTCCATTTCGCGTCGCGGGGAGCGATGGACATCGAGGGCCTCGGGTACATGACGGTCGACATGTTGCTCAACAAAGGCATGATCCGCGACCCTGCTGACATCTACCTGCTGACCGCTGACCAGCTCGTGGCGCTCGATGGGTGGAAGGAGACGTCCGCGAACAACCTCATCGCGGCCATCGAGGCGTCGAAACACCAACCGCTCCAGAGGCTCATCGTTGGTCTCGGCATCGATCACGTCGGCTGGACGATCGCCAGGACGTTGGCCTCGCACTTCCGGTCGATCGAAGCCATCCGGAATGCTTCGGTCGACGACATCACTGCGATCGACGGCGTCGGTCCCGAGATCGCAGGTTCGGTCGTCGCGTGGTTCGGAGATCCGGATAATCGATCCCTCCTCGATCGGCTCGAAGCCGCGGGCGTGTCGATGGCCGATCCCCAACCGGAAGGCCCCACGGTGCCCCAGACCCTCCAGGGAGTTACGGTGGTCATCACGGGCACGCTCGAGGGATTCACGAGGGACAGCGCCAAAGCAGCGGTCCTCGAACGCGGAGGAAAAGTCGCAGGATCGGTGTCGGGACGCACAGACGCCCTGATCGCAGGGGAGAACGCGGGATCCAAGCTCGCAAAGGCCGATTCCCTCGGTGTGCCGGTCCTCGACGAGGCGGCGTTCACCATCCTCCTCGCATCAGGACCCGCCGCGGTTCTCGGCTCGTAGCCTCCCGTTCAGCCCGCGGCTGGGGCCAGGAACGCGACCTCCAGCGTTGCCTCGACCGAGCCGGTTGCACCTGGGTCAGCTCCCGGAAGGACGGGGTGCCTCGTTCTCGACTCGTAGGTGTATCCGGCGTCCATTGGGGCCCGAGGCGTCATGTGACCGAGAAGGTCCACACGACGGTGCCCGAGTCGACGTTGCCGGGCCCGCCCACATATGTCGCGACGACCGTGTGATCGCCCGGTGCCCAGCGCTCGATGACCTTCCCAGGTCCCGGGTCGAATTGGTACCGGCCGGTTGCCTCGATGGCGTCCATCTGATCGAGTGGGATGGGGATGCCGTCGATCGTCATGGTGACCGCATAGCCGGGCTTCACATCGAAGAGCACCGTGACCGGCTGGGTGACGATGTCGAGGTCCTTCGGCGAGTAGTTCTCGACTGCGGACGGCAGCGACTCCGGGTCTCCGGACGGAAGGAACAGGATCGAGGCACCGATGACCACCGCGAGCCCGAGTCCGAGCAGGGTGTACACGATGCGGTAGCCGGTGGTGGTCACGCACGGGATGGTACGGACGAGAGTCGGGAATCATTCCGGTTGGCGGGTAGCGTTCCGGTGTGCATGTGAACCCTGTGCTCTCCGACCTCGGCCACTATCCGCTGGCGACGATCCGCGCTCGTGCGGCGGAACGTGAGGAGCAGGGCTTGCCCGTGTTCGACTTCTCCATCGGCGACCCGAGGGAGCCGACTCCCGGGTTCATCGTCGATGCCTTGAAGGCTGGGGTGCCTGCCGTGTCGCAGTACCCAACCGCGGCGGGGATCCCTGAGCTGCGCGCCGCGATCGCCGAGTACGTCCTTCGCAGGTTCGGCGTCACCGTCGACCCGTCGACGCAGGTGATTCCGACGTCCGGTTCGAAGGAGGCCATCTTCTCGACGGCGTTTGCGTTCATCGACCGTGATTCGGCGGACACTGTTGTGATCCCCACCCCCGGGTATCCGGTGTACGAGCGCGGTGCCCTGTTCGCTGGGGCCGAGGTGTACCGCGCGGTGCTCGGGGATGACTTCGTCCTTCGCGCCGCCGACATTCCGTCCTCCGTTCTCAACCGTGCCTCGCTCGTGTGGACATGTACTCCCCACAATCCAACAGGCGCCGTCTCCACGGCAGAGGACCTCGCCGGGCTCCTCGATGCGACGCGATCCCACGGAGCACTTCTGCT
>QJWC01000009.1 GCA_003235475.1 Acidimicrobiia bacterium
CTTCTTGAGGAAGAACTCCCTACCTGTGCGTGTGAGGAGATGGATCTCGGATCCGGCGAGGTCGATCGACGATGGGAGAAGATCGGGGCCCTCGCCTTTGATGAGAATGTCCTTCACGCCGACGCGGCCGAGGAAGACGTCGTGGATCGTCGAGTCGAGGTCATCGGGATCGTGGTCGGTGGCGTACGTGAGGCATGCCTGGGGGTCGAGGTCGATCATCAGGACGGCGTGTCCTCGTTCGACGAGCGCGTCCGACAGCGTGTGGACCGTCGTCGTCTTCGCAACCCCGCCCTTCTGATTTGCGACCGCGATGACCGTCCCCATGTGCGGATACTACGCGTGCGGCGCTCGGGGCCATCCGCCGGACCGGCACCTCCCACACCGTTAGGATCGCTGCGTGCCCATATACATGGATGTCCATGAATCGCTCGGCGATGCCACCGCGGAGGACATCGCCGAGGCCCATAGAGCCGACCTCGCAATTCAGGACGAATATGGCGTTCGGTGGTTGACGTACTGGTTCAACGATGTTGGCGGCAAAGCGTTTTGCCTGATGGAGTCGCCCGATACGGTTTCAGCCATCAAGTGCCACAAAGCTGCACACGGGCTCGTTCCGCACGAGATCATCGAGGTGTCAGGCGAGTCGATGATGAACTTCTTCGGCGAGCTGAGTTCCAACGATGCCCACCGCGCGCTGACCAAGGACAACCAACCGGATTCCGGCGTGCGGCTGATCATGTTCACCGACATTGTCGGGTCGACCGAGATCTCGAGCCAACGAGGCGATGCCGCTGCATTCGAAGCGGTGCGGCGTCACGACGGCGTCGTCCGTCAATGGCTCGAGTCCGAGGGAGGGCGCGAGGTGAAGCACACGGGCGACGGGATCCTCGCATCGTTCCTCTCGGTCAGCGCGGCCCTCAACGCTGCAATCGGCGTCCAGAAGCAACTCGCGGAGGCACGATCGGGCGACGAAGCCGGTGTGTCCGTTTCGATAGGGCTCAGCGCAGGAGAGCCGGTCCAGGATTCGGAAGACCTCTTCGGTGCCGCCGTGAACCTCTCCTCCCGGCTATGCGCTCACGCCGGGCCGGACACGATCCTCGTTTCCAGTGCCGTGAAGGATCTCGCCATCGGGAAGCCGTTCACCTTCCAACCGAAGGGCGCGGTCGCGCTCAAAGGATTCAGCGATCCCGTCCAGGTGTTCGAGGTCGCGACCGGCTAGGCGGTCTCGTCGTAGGCGGGCTCACAGAACCGAGCCTCTGGGTCCACGATGTCAGGTCCTCCATCGGGGCCGATGAGCACATCGACGAGGCATGCGCCGACCGTTCCATCCGGATTGAAGGTGAACTGAGCGATCGCTGTACGACGCCACGACATCGCTGCGCCGCCTTGCCACACGAAGTTGCCGAGCCCCCAGGCGATCGGCTTGCCCTTGTAGAAACCGAGCGGTTGCAGGACGTGCTGGTGGTGCCCGAACACGCCATCGGCGCCGGCGTCGATCCACGCCTCAGCCTGCCGCTGTTCGAAGGCGCGCGGGGTGAACGTTCCCTGTTCGCCCCAGTGCGCCGTCACTATCACGATGTCGGCGACCTCCTTGGCGGCCCGGATCGCCTCCGCGATCGACTCCGTGTCGTCGCCGTCCGACATGCCCGGCTGGTCGTCCGTTGCGATCCACGAGCCGGTCTCTGGGTGGACGCCGCCACTCCCGATGATCGCGACCGTCCATGCCCCGATCTCGACGATGTACGGCGTGTATGCCTCTTCACGATTCGCACCCGTGCCCACCGGGACGACGCCGGACTCGAGGAGGAAACCGCGGCCCTCGAGCATCGCCTCGAATCCGTAGTCCATGCCGTGGTTGTTGGCGAGGTTGGCGACCTCGACCCCCGCAGCGGCCATCGCCGGGTAGAACGCGGGATCACACCTGAAGGTCCATGGCTTGTTCCACGGCGATCCGTTCGGTGAAGGGGAGCACTCGAGGTTGACCACCGTGAGGTCGTCGTCGAGGAACGCTCCTCTGAGACCCTCCCACACCTGCTCGGGTTCGAGCCCGGGAAGGCTGCGGACGAACGCTGGGTCGAGGTTCACATCCCCGGCGCCCGAAATGACGATGGTCTCCTTGACGGGTTCCGGAGGAAGGGTCGTCGTGGTGCTTGTCGGTGGTGCGATCGTGGTTGTCGAGCTGGTCGTGGTGGTCAACGACGCGAGCGTCGTGAGAGAGGATGATGGAGCGGTGTCCTCGACTGCAACGGCGGCACTGCAGGCCGTTGCGGCGAGGGCGACCAGAAAGGTGACGACGAGGTGGCGTGGCACGGGGAAACCGTAGCGACACGGCGAGGAATCGAGGCGCGTCAGGCGGCTGCGGTTGCGAGCGTCGCTTCCCAGGCATCGAATACGGCGAGGAACCGTTTGGGGTCCTCGACCATCGGTACGTGGCCCACTCCCTCGAACAACACCGTTGTCCAATCGGGCCGCTCCTTTGCCATCCATCGCGTGGTTGCCGGTTGGATGACCTTGTCCTCCGTCCCGTGTACGAGCAATGTCGGCTGGCTGATGCGGTGCAGCATCTTGGCGAACGGGTGCTTCCTCACGACGTACGGCGCGATCGATTGCACGGCCTCGACCAGCGTGCTTGTGGCCCACGGCTGGGTTCTCCGCAGTCGACCGACCTCGAGACCGGCTTCCCATACCGATGGGTCGAGCGTCGCTGGGTTGGCGTAGACGAACTCGAACGCTTCCGCCACGCCGTCCTCGACGGACTGGGTGGATCGGTACAAGTCGATGAGTCTCGCACCCGCCCACGGAATGAGTGGAGTCGACAGGCGAGCGGCTGCCGACGGCCGGACACGTGTCCACACGGACACCGGCGCTGCCGGATCGACGAGAACGATTCCGCGCACGAGGTCCGGATGGCGGACGGCCAGGAGCGCGGTGATCAGGCCTCCCATCGAGTTGCCGATCACGAGGGCGTCGTCGCCGTAATGCCTGATGATGTCAGCGACGACCTCGACGTTGGCATCGACGGTGGCGCCTCGCTTGAGCGGGGGCGTGTAGCCGAAACCCGAGAGATCGGGTGCCACGACGCGATGGTGCTCGACGAGGTGGGGCGCGATCAGGTTCCAGTTGTGAGCCGATCCTTCGAGCCCGTGGACGCAGACGACGAGTGGCCCGTCTCCGCCGTGATCGAGGACGCTGACGGGTCCGTCGCTGTTGACCGATACACGCTTCATATCACTCGATTCCAAGACCGTCGAGAAGCGTGGCCGTGCCGACCGGAGAGAAACCACCCTGGAAGTAGAAGCGGGCCACGCCGTACGACGCAAATCGGTCGAGCTGTTCCCGCACCTGCTCATAGGTACCGCGAGGCGTCTGGCGTCGTTCGTAGTGCGATTCCAGTTCATCGCGTGTGATGCCAACCTCGGAGGCGATCTCGTTCATTCGCTCTTCGAATTCGGCGTGGGTCGATGCTGCGACAACCTGGCCGGACGAGCTGAGCCGGATCGCGTCTGGGTCGCGGCCAGCTTCGCGAGCGGCTGTCCTGCACCGTTCGATGCGGTCGGCCATGTCGACTCCCGGGTAGACGTTGAACTCGTCTGAGAACTCGCCCGCGAGACGTGGTGTCTTGTGCTTTCCCGTTCCTCCTATCACGAGTGGGATCTGTCTGACGGGTGCTGGTGCGATCGGGAAGCTCTCGAGCGCATACCGAGTGCCGGTGTAACCCGGGGTGGCGGGATCGAACATGGCTTTCAGGTAGCCGAGGGCCTCTTCGAGCGCTTCGAACCGTTTCGACACGGAGGGGTATGGGAAGCCGAATACCTCGTGCTCTCGGTCGAGCCAGCCCGTACCCACGCCGAGCGCGAACCTCCCGCCGGAGAGGTTGTCGATGGTGATCGCCATCTTCCCGATGACTGCCGGGTGCCGGAAGGTGATGGGCGACACGAGCATGACCAGTTCCAGGTTGTCGGTGTCGCGCGCCAATGCGCCGAGTTGGACGAAGGCATCAGGTGCTGGCGTCGTCTTGGCCTCTTTTTCGCTCCGCGCCATGAGGTAGTGGTCGGGGAGTGCGATGGCGACGAGGCCACGCTGGCTCGCAAAGTTCGCTGCGTCGAGAAGGTGGTCGTAGTGACCCGAGACTTGAAGTCCGTATTCCATGGCGAGTGATCGTAGAGCGGGGATTCCGAGTACTGCGATGCCGCGGTGGGGCCTCAGCGCGCCGTGTCCCACTCGTCGCGGGTGATGCGGTACAGCACATGCCGACGGTGGGGATGCCCGATCGGAACTCGCGGATGGTCGAAATCCCTCGTCGGATCGTGGGTGAGGCCGATCCTGTCCATCACCGCCCTCGAGCGAGTGTTGGCGGGGATCGTGAAGCTCACGATTTCTTCGAGTCCGGCGGCGTCGAACCCGTGATCGAGTGCTCGGAGCCCGGCTTCAGTGACGAAGCCGTTTCCCCACGCGTCGACCGCGAGGCGCCAACCGACCTCGACGCACGGGAAGGGCGGTGTCGCCCCGTCGTGGTGATGGAGCCCCGTGAACCCGATGAAGTCTCGCGTATCCTTGCGCTCGAGCGCCCACAGCCCGTACCCGCGCGCGTCGTGTTCACGGTTGATTGCATTCATGAACCTCTGTGACTCGTCGTCGGTGAGCGGTGCCAGGAAGTGTTCCATGACCATCGGGTCCCGGTTGAGCGCGGCGAACGGCTCGAAGTCGGAAACCTCGAAGGGTCGCATGATGAGCCTGTTCGTCTCGAACGTGGTCACGCCCGCGAACCTATCGGATCCTCCGTCCCATCGAATCTGCGCGCGGTGACCTGAGCGCTGACATGGTCGCGCCGATCAGCGGTTGCAGAGTGGCAACTCGCTCACGTCCACCGCGACGCCATCGACGGATACTGGCTCTGCGGTGGTGATCGTGATCGCGATGGCAAGTTCCCTGGTTGCCGCTAGTTCGTTGATGAAGAAGGAATCACGGTCCTCAGCGGTGTTGGCCACGAATCTCGCGGGGGCGATATCGAATCCGACCCTCGAGGTGTCGCCGAAGCCCGAGGTTCGTGGCGTCCGTGATCCCGGTATGGCAGTAGCTATCGGGGCACCGTTCTCATCGACCATCGTGATGTCGAATTGAACAAGTCTGTGCAGTTGGGAGTCGTCCTCGATCGTCCATGTTATTTCCCCATACGTCTCAAGGAAGATTGAGGTGATATCAACGGTGAACCCATCGAAGGCTACGGAATACGGTTCAGAGTCGATGAAGGGCCACACGGAAACGGGGATGCGGATCGACTCGGTTTGAACTACCGGATCCCATCGATCGACAAGCCGCAGCCGCTTGGGCTGGACATCGACACCTGCGTCCACGGTGAAGGCGGCCGACGCGCTGCCCAGTACCTGGCTCTCAGGAATTGGGGCGTCGTCGAAGGCCGTGCCGACTGATGCAATCTCCTGGCCGTCCGCTGTTTCGAGCAACCATGAACCTCCGAGGAACAGCGGCTCGGTTTCCGAAACGAGCCCTCTTGCGTAGACCATCGTCAGCGACACGAAGAGCACATCTCCGGCACGAATGACGCAGTGGGCCTTGATGGATTCGGTATCGCTGATTGCCGTGTAGTCGCTCGGGAACGGCGCCACCTCAGCTGGTGCTGGTAGTGCCACCGTGGTTGTCGTGGATGGCGATGGAGCCACGGCACGAGAAGGAGTCGCGAGCGTGTGGTCTCGCGCGTCGTCTCGAGAGAGATAGAAGAGCCCCGAGATTGTTGCGATCCCGACGACTACGCCGATCGCAAACAGCCCCCACTGCCGATGCATGGTCTGGTCCTCGTACGGCGACCGCGCGAGTCCTTCGAGGTCTCGATGGCTCACGCGCCCGCCCCCCTCCAGACGATGACCTCTCCGTCGATGGGTACCCACATAGGTCGGGTGTACCGGAGCAATACCGATCGAGGTGTAGAGGTGCGATCGCTCTTGAGCACGAACCCGTCGCCCAGGCTGCCGCCGCGCAGTACTCGCCACTCTTCGGAGATCGGCTCGACGTAGAACGAAACTGCGGCGAGCGGAACTGGTACCCCGGCCAATACTTCGGCGTCCGGTCGCCGAGTGCTGAACCTCAGCACCACGCCATCCTGCTGTGTCCCGGCGTACTGAACGGTGACCGATGCTCCATCAGGCATCTCGATGGTCTCGTTGTTCGCGAGCGGCATCTCGAAAACTTGCTGAAATGGCTCGGCGATTCGCCACCGCGTCAGGCGTACCTCGCCGAGATCAGCGATCGTCGTACCGGCTGGGACCTTGAAACGTACGGCTGAACCCGACGACGCCGGGATTCCCTCAATGAGCGCACCGCCCATCGCAAGGCGCCACTCGTCTGGATGTGCTGCGACGGGCCCTTGCTCGCCGCTCCAACCCGCGGGCAGGTCATTGATGAATTCCAAGGTCGGTCGCGTTGGTCCAAGCGAAAAGAGTTGGTATTCGAGCGTCGCAATCTCTCCATCGACCCATATCGCTGTGGGCGTGAGGACCGTCGACTCGAAGCGCGCCTCGCCAGCCTCTACCCATGGCACTTCCGTTGTCGTCGTCGACTCACTGGCGATGGCCGTCGTCGTCGACACAGCCCCAACGACATGATCGGATGGATCGCTCTCCTGCACCCAATTCGCGAGAATGAGCTGCGTGGCGGTGCCCCCGACAACGAGACCCAGAAGCAGGTAGATCAGGACGTTCGACCAGCTCCTTGAGCGACCTTGCTTGCCGCTCGTCTTCGATGAGGCCATGTCCAACCCCCATGTCCGACGCATCTCTGATTCCCCGATCAGCCACCGAGTGCACGGGCAACCTCGGTTTGCCGCTCGAACGGAGGCGCGTAAAAAATCGTACACGTCGACTTGCGGTCGCGTAGCTCTCTCCTCGGACGGTCGCATCCCACTTCCATGCGTCGCGCCCACCTCTTATGTTGTAGGGACAGAAAGAGAGGTTCCATGCGTCAGAGCTACTTCACACCCGCCGTCTTCACGTTCCTCCGCGAGCTCGCGGACAACAACGAGAAGGGGTGGTGGGAGGCGAACAAGGATCGCTACATCTCGACGATCCGCGAACCTGCGAAGGAGTTCATTGCTGACTTCGAACCACGCCTCCAGGCAATGTCGGACCACTTCATCGCCGACACACGAACGAACGGCGGCTCGCTCATGCGACCGTACCGGGACACCCGCTTCAGCGGCGACAAGACGCCCTACAAGACCAACGTCGGCATCCAGTTCCGCCATGAAATGGGCAAGGATGTCCACGCGCCCGGCTTCTACCTCCACATCGAACCGGGAGGGTGCTTCGCCGGAATCGGCATGTGGAGGCCGGAGCCCAAGGTCGCAGCTCAGATCCGTACGGCGATCTACGAGAATCCCGATGCGTGGAAGAAGGCGACGAAGTACAAGGCATTCACCAATGTCTGGAGCCTCGACCTCGATGACAGTGAGATGCTGAAGCGCGTTCCGAAGGGGTTCGACGCCGAGTTCTCCTACGCAGACGATCTTCGAATGAAGAGCTTCATCGCTGGCCACAAGCTGAGCCAGAAGACGGTGACGTCCCCCGAGTTCGACGTCGAGCTGGCCAAGGCATACAAAGTGGCGGTGCCATTCACGGAGTTCCTTTGCAAGGCGATCGGACTGCCCTTCTAGGTCTCGCTGGGGTCATCCGCGGCGCCGTCAGCGCGGCGGAGGAGCGCATCGACCGCTTCGATCTGATGCTCTGCGAACACCGGAATGCCGAACTCGATGAAGTGCTCGGCGACGACGCCCCTTCCGGGTCTGGTCGCTCCGGAGAAGGAGCCGTCATATTGGTACGTCGACCCGCACGATGGGCTCCCGTCGGTCAGCAGGGCAGCGATGCAGCCCGTAGAAGCAGCTCGCTCGACCGCAAGCCTTGCTCCCACGAGAAACTGTTCTGTCACATCCCGGCCGTTGTCCTCGCGAACGACGGCACGGCCCTCGACCACGTCGCGTGCGGTTCCGCCGACGATTTCGGCCGGTGGGCGTGGCACCTGGAACCCAGACGCCAGCTCGGGGCACATAGTCACGATTCGTCCGTCCGCCCTCCACCGATCCCAGATCGGTGAGCGAAGTTCGACGTTGGTCCGGTTGTAGCGGATCGGGCTCCCGTTGATGCATCCGCTCACGAACACCTTCGCGACGTCCCCACGCCGTCCCGTCGATGGCTCCGGAAGGGGCTGGTCTAGTGTCGTCACGGGCACCTCTCGCTCTGCCTGTACCCATCGTTCGCCGTGTAGGGCGTGAACACAAGGATAAAAAATGGACTGGAGTGTTGGCGTTCGAGTGGGATACTTGGGAGGTGAAGACCTACGCCCAGTACTGCCCGATCGCGAGGGCTTCCGAGATCCTCGCCCAGCGGTGGACCCCGATCATCGTTCGGAACCTTCTCGCCGGTGCCTCGACGTACAACCGGCTGGCCGACGGTGCGCCGGGCATCCCGCGAAGCCTTCTGACGAGCCGGCTCAGAGAATTGGTGTCTGCTGGACTCGTCGAGAAGAGCGGCGACGCCGGCGAGTACCACCTCACCGAGGCGGGGGAGGACCTCGCGAGAGTCCTCGACGCCATGGGCCAGTGGGGGGAACGATGGCTCGACGTGACCCCAGACCACGCCAACCCGATCTACATGCTGAACGCCTGGGTGAACACGTACCTCAACCGTGACGCGCTGCCGGTTCGTCGAGTCGTTGTCCGGTTTCAGTTCCGGGATCAGCCTCCGAAGGTCAATCCGATGTGGGTGATCTTCGACGGTGAGGACTCCGAGGTATGCAGGCAGTCTCCGGGATTCGATGACGATCTCGTGGTCGATGCCGAGTCGGTGGCGATAGCCGAGTGGCACCTCGGACGAGTCGAATGGAACCGCGCAGTGGGTGCGGGAAGGATTTCGGTGGAGGGCCCGCGAGCGCTCGCGACGGCGCTTCCAACGTGGAACCGTCGATCTGTTTGGGCGTCTTGAAAGATCAGCTGAGTTGCTCGGCGGCCCTCTTCGCTGAAGCGGCAAACGCGAAGTCGGTGTCGAGCACCCATCGGACGGCCAGGCCGTCGAGGGCGCCGAGGAGGATCTCGGCTTGTTGCGTTGCTTCGGCGGGCGAAACCGACCTGCCGCTTCGCTGCATCGCATCCGCGAATCGTTCGACGCGCCGTTCGTGGTGCCGAAGGAATCGCTGTCTTGCTCCGTTTGCGGACGCACCGCCCGACACAGCCGCGAGCACATACACCCGGGCGAGCTGAGGCTCTTCCTCGAAGAACCTGATGTACGCGCTGACGAGATCGTCCACCGTATCGGTTCCTTCGCCCATCGGATCAGGGTCGAAGGCCTCGATCGCCTCCCGGACCACATGGAGGACGATCGCCTCCTTCGAGTCGAAGAGGTTGTAGATGGATCCCGATCGAACGCCTGCCCTGTCGCATATGGCGTTCAATGTGACGCCCTCGAGCCCTCCTTCGGCGAGGAGGGAGCGTGTTGCATCGATGATCCGCGCTTCGGTCTCTATGCCAGCCCTGTACCGGCCCAATGTGGTTCCCATCGTGAGGTGCAACACGTCATCGTACGAACGAGCGTGACGCTGACCAATTCTGATCGATCACTCTAATTTGAGTGTAGACTCAAATTAGGTCAGAAGCCCGAGCTGCAGGCCAGCTGCGGCGTCGGCCAGTTGGTGGATGTGAGGACCATGAGCCATTACAAGAGCAACCTCCGGGACATCGAGTTCAATCTCTTCGAGTTCCTGAACGTCGGCGATTCGTACGGCGTGCCCCCGTTTGACGCGTTCGACGTCGATACCGCGAAGGCTGCGCTCCGCGAAGTCGATCGTCTTGCAAAAGAGGACTTCGCGTCGAGCTTCGAGGACGGTGATCGCACGCCGCTGAAGCTCGTCGACGGGGAAGTCGAGCTTCCTGCGTCGATGAAGGCGAGCCTCGACGCGCTGTTCGACGGTGGCTGGCACCTGCTCGGCATCGACCCCGGACTCGGCGGGTTCGGAGCTCCTGACACCCTTCGATGGTCAGCAACGGAACTGCTCACCGGCGCGAACCCCGCGGCGTTCCTCTACGCCTCGAGCACGCTCATGGCTGGAGTGATCGGAGCCCTCGGCACACCTGAGCAGCGCGAGACCTGGGCGCAATGGATCATCGACAAGCGATGGGGCGCAACGATGGTGCTCACCGAGGCAGACGCCGGATCAGACGTCGGCGCAGGCGTCACGAAGGCGACCCATATCGAGGGCACGACGTATCACCTCGAAGGCGTCAAGCGGTTCATCACCTCGGGCGAGAACGACTACTACGAGAACATCGTCCACCTCGTCCTTGCGCGGGTGCCTGGCGCCCCTGCGGGCACCAAGGGCCTCTCGATGTTCATCGTCCCCAAGTACCTCGTCGACGCGGACGGCAACCTCGCGGAGCGGAACGGCATCCGCGCAACGAACCTCGAGAAGAAGATGGGCATAAAGGGCTCGACGACCTGCGAGCTCACGATGGGGATGGGTGAACCGTGCGTCGGCTACCTCGTCGGTGACGACCACCACGGCATCAGGCAGATGTTCCACATCATCGAGGACGCGAGGATGATGATCGGTGTCAAGTCTGCGTCGACGCTCTCGACCGGCTATCTCAACTCCTTGGCATACGCGAAGGAGCGTGTGCAATCGGCAGACCTCACCCAGGCGTCCGATAAGACGGCGCCAAAGGTCGAGATCATCCGCCACCCCGATGTCCGGCGCATGCTGATGCTCCAGAAGGCCTACGCCGAGGGACTCAGGGCGATGTGGATGTACGCAGCGATGACCCTCGATCGCGCAAAGCTCGATGATGACCGCGAGTACTGGGCAGCGCTCAGCGATCTCCTCTTGCCCATCGTCAAGGCCTACTCATCCGAGAAGGCGTACGAGCTGCTGGCGACATCGCTGCAGGTCTTCGGGGGATCGGGCTACCTCCAGGATTACCCGATCGAGCAATACATCCGCGACGCCAAAATCGACACCCTCTACGAGGGCACGACCGCGATCCAAGCGCTCGATTTGTTCTTCCGCAAGATCGTCCGCGACCGCGGGCAGACCCTCACCAGGTTCTCCGAGTCGATCATGGACTATGTGAAGGGCGGTTCGGACGCCTTCGCAGAGGAGCGCCACGCCCTCGGCGAGGCCCTCGAACAGGCGCAGGCGCACGTCGGCGTCCTCGTTGCCCATGCGATGGCATCACAGGAGGAGCCGGCCGAGATCTACAAGACGGGCCTCCACACCAACGCGCTCCTCGAGAGCCTGGCGGAGGTCGTGATCGCTTGGTTGCTTCTTGAACACGCCGAGGTGGCGAACGCGGCGCTGGCTGGCGCAGACGGCGCTGACGTCGACTTCTACACGGGGAAGATCGCTTCGGCCCGGTTCTTCGTCGCCGATGCACTTCCGAAGGCCGCAATGCGCACCGCCGCTGCACAAGCGGAAAGTGGGTGGCTGATGGAGCTTCCAGACGCCGCGTTCTGACACCGCTACCTTTCCTGAGATGTCAGATACGTATCGCTCCATCCTGAAACTGCGCGCCGTCCGCCACTTCACCGATGAACCGGTGTCGGATGAGGATCTGTCGGCGCTTCTCGAAGCCGCGCGCTGGACCGGTTCGTCGAAGAACCTTCAACGGTGGTCGTTCATCGTCGTGGACGACCCCGCCCAGAAGGATCGCCTGTGCGAGGCAGGCGACTTCATGACCCCCGTGCGGCGAGCCCCCCTTGCAATCTGCCTCGTGCAGGAGCCCGAGGGCTACGACTTCGACATCGGACGCCTCGCGCAGAACATCATGCTGGCAGCGGATGCCATCGGACTCGCGAGCTGCCCCGTGACGCTTCACCGCGACGATGTGGCGCGGGAGGTGCTCGCTCTCTCGGGTGACCGACGATGCCGCTACGCGATCGCCATCGGACACCCGGACACCACGCCCCGACCGAGCGGTATGTCGGGACGCAAGCCCATCGACGAGTTGGTGCATCGAAACACCCATGGCGGCTGACCCGGACGTCCGCGGGGCGAACATCGCGGTACTGGATTCCGGCATCGGAGGCACCGGAGTGCTCGCTGAAATCCGCGAACGCGCGCCAGCGGTCGACCTGGTCTATGTCGCGGACCACGGATTCGGCGCGTACGGAGAGCGAACCCTGGACGAAGTGCGGGCCCGGACGGAGTTCCTGGCTCGATATCTCATCGACCGAGGCGTGCGTGTCGTCGTGATCGCCTGCAACTCGGCGTCCGCCGCAGCCCTCCACCACCTTCGAGAGCGCCTACCGGACACCAGCTTCGTGGGCATGGAACCCGCGCTCAAGCCAGCGGCCGAGCGGACGCGCACCGGCGTCGTCGCGATCCTTGCGACGGGCGCCACCTTCCAGGGTGAGCTGTTCAAGTCGCTGGTCGACGTCCACGGCGAGGGCCTCAACGTGATCGAGCAGGCGTGCCCAGGTCTCGCGTGGGCGATCGAGACCGGTGGTGACACCTCGAGCTTGCTCGATCGATACCTTGCACCCGTCATCGAGAGGGGTGCCGACGTCGTCGTGCTCGGGTGCACGCACTACCCACTGGTGAGGGACGACATCGAGCGCCGGCTGCCCGCGGGGACCGAGATCATCGACCCGGCGCCTGCGGTTGCACGTCAGGCGCTTCGCGTTGCCGAGGAAGCTGGCATCGACCTCGCCGGTGGCGGATCGACGACGTATCTCACGACCGGAGGCGACCACGACGGCCGATTCCCCTGGGAGACCGCGGCCATCTGATTGCAGCTGCCCAGGCGATTCGAGGCGCGATAGCCTTGGCGCAATGGAACGACCAACTGTTGCGGTGATCGGCGCGGGCTCGATGGGAGAGATCTTCGCCTCGGGCCTTGTCCGGGCTGGCTGGGATCCTTCGGAGCTGATCCTCGCCGTTCGGAGGGCTGAACGCGCCAGCGACCTGACGCACTTCACCGGCATCGAGGCCGTGCTCGACGCCCGAGAGGCCGCGCGGGGCAGGGACATCGTGATGATCGCGGTCAAACCGAAAGACGTACCCGAAACCGTCCGCCAGCTCGCCGAGGTCATCACGCCAGACCAGATGGTGATATCGATCGCGGCTGGTGTTCCGATCGCTGTCTTCGCCGAGGCGTTCCCTGGGTCGCCGATCGTCCGGGCCATGCCGAACACCCCGTCGGCCGTCGACAAGGGGATGACGGCCTTCACGGTCGGCAGCCCGCTGACGCCTGAGCTCGCCGAACAGGTCCGAACCGTCTTGCAGGCTGTCGGCGAGACGCTCGAGCTTTCGGAGGACCTTCTCGACGCCGTCACCGCGGTCTCTGGCACCGGCCCCGCCTACGTCTTCCTGCTCGCCGAGGCTCTCATCGAGGCAGCCATCCGTGAGGGCCTGCCACACCACGCCGCCGAGCGTCTCGTCCATCAGACGCTGTGGGGATCCGGGATGTTGCTTGCCAACTCGGACAAGTCAGCATTCAGGCTCCGGGGAGAGGTCACGTCACCCGGCGGGACCACAGCCGCTGCCATGCACGTTCTCGAAGAGGGCGGTTTTCGTGCGCTCGTGGAGGACGCCGTGCAAGCCGCTGCGCGGAGGTCCAGGGAACTCGGAGAGCGTGCGTCAGACTCATGATGCGTAGGGCCGTGCTCGGAGTCACCGAGCGTTCCGTCACGAGACGAATGGTCACCGGCACCCGACCGGGCCGCGCGCTCGCACGGAGGTTCGTGGCAGGCGAGACACTCGAAGAGGCGGTCGAGGCCGCCAAGGAGCTCAACGCCGCGGGCATGAAGGTCTCGCTCGACTACCTCGGCGAGCATGTTGATGTGATCGACGAGGCGGAGGCGGCAACCCAGAGCTACCTCGAGTGCATCGCTGCGATCAAAGACACGGGCATCGATGCCAACATCTCCGTGAAGCTCACCCAGCTCGGCATGGGCCTCGACGACGACGTGGCCAGGAGCAACCTCGACCGGCTCGCCGTGGCGGGCCTCGACGCAGGTTGCACCGTCACCGTCGACATGGAGGAATCGGACTTCACCGAGACGACGATCCAGATTTTCGAGACGGTCCAGACGGAGCGTGGGAACCTCGGCATCGCCCTCCAGGCCTACCTCCACCGAACCGCGGACGATCTCGAGCGGATCATGCCAGCAGGAGGCCACATCAGGCTGTGCAAGGGCGCGTACGCGGAACCCGACTCGATCGCGTTCCAAGGACATGCGGTCGACTCTGCGTTTGACGATCTCGCGGAGACGCTGATGGCAAACGGCATGGCGATGCCTGCGATCGCGACGCACGATGACGCGCGAATCGCGCCGGTGCTCGATGCGGTGGAGGATCGGGAAGGGCCGTGGGAGTTCCAAATGCTCTACGGCGTTCGCCGTGACCGGCAGGAAGAGCTCGTGGCCGAGGGACATCAGGTCCGGGTGTATGTCCCATACGGAGACGCCTGGTACCCATATCTCACGCGGCGTCTCGCTGAGAGGCCGGCCAACGTGAAGTTCTTCCTGAGGGCACTCGTCGGTGGCTGACCGCCTCGCCCATCGACCCGCAACGGCGTACCCTTTCGTGTCATGAGAGCCGTCATCGGAGCGCTTGCACTCGTCTTCCTCGTCTCGGCGGCAAACCCTCCGGACGTGGCGCGCGTGGTCCTCGAGGACGGGTACTTCATCGAGCAGGGTGCGGACGCGACCGACGCTGCGGTCGGCGCCGCCGTGTTCGACGCCCGTGCGTCGGGAGGCCTCCTGTCGGTTGTCGTGCTCGCCGACGAGCCAGCCGCAGGCGCCACGACCTACGCAGACGCCGTGGCGAACTTCGCCCCGCAGGGAACGATCCTCGTCGTGGCGCCGCGGACGGTCGGCTGGTCGACCGATGGCGTCGATTGGACCGCTGACGAGCTCAACCACGCGCTCGACCGATCCCTCGACGGGTCGTCTTCGGACGAGGTCGTCACCATCTTCGTCGCCGAGTTGCTGCATCCAACATCGTCGAGCGGGGGCGGGGGCGGCGCCGGCATCCTCGTGGTGATCGGACTGATCGTGCTCGCCGGGATAGCGTTCTTCATGTGGCGCTCGGCGAATTCGAACACGGCTCGTGTCGGCCGGATCATGGGTGATCTCCGGAACAAGGCTCGTGTACAGGTAAAGGATGTGGCGAACGACATCCTCGACCTCGAGGACGAGGTGAGACAGGCGGGCGGCGCGGAAGTAACCGCCCGGTACCAGAAAGCGTCGCAGATCTACTCGGAGGCAACGGACGCGCTCGACCGGGCGAACACGCCCCAGGAGATCGTCGCTGCGAGCGCCAAGCTCGACGATGCCATCTGGAACCTCGACGCCGTCGAGGCCCTCCTCGACGGCAAGCCAGTACCGCCGAAGCCCGAACCACCCAAGGCAGCTCCGCCCTCCCCGATCTCACCTGCACCTCCGGCCGACGCGCCGTCGAGCCCGCCACCGTTGCAGCCGTACACGCGACGCGAGACGCGTCGATCCAGCTTCGGCGCGGGCGACATCCTTGCCGCCGTGCTCGCGTCCCGCGCGCTCCGTAACGCTGGCCGCCGCGGCCCCACAGGCGGGTTCGGTGGGGGCATCGGCGGGTTCGGCCGGAGTTCCTCGCGTTCGACCGGCGGCGGAATGCGCGGGGGCGGGGGCAGGATGCGCGGAGGCGGACGCCGCCGCGGGTAGGCGAATGCGTCGGGAGCCCTTCGCCTCTAGTATCGACGGCGACCCATTCACCGACACTCGGGGGACTCATGTTCGCTCGCATTTGGGCCTATCTCAAGGCCCTCTTCACGACCACCGCTGAACGGGCGATGGATCCGAAGATCGAGATCGAAAGTGCCATCAACGAGGCGAAGGAGCGGGATCAGGACCTACGCAATCAAGCTGCGAAGGTCGTTGCCCACCGGACCCAGCTCGAGAGCCAGCTCGAACGTGCAGCTGACGATGCAGGCGAGGCGAGGGAGATGGCGAAGCAGGCCCTGTTGAAGGCGGACGCAGCCAAGACTGCCGGTGACCCAGCAGGAGTCGAAAAGTGGACGCAGGCGGCACAGTCGATCGCCATGAAGCTGCAGGCGGCTGAGAACAACCTCTCATCCTTGAAGGAGCAGTACACGGTCGCGCAGGGCCAGGCCGAGAAGGCCAAGGATGCCGTCCAGCAGAATGCCATGAAGCTCCAGGAGCTCTCAGCCAAGCGCATGGAACTGGTCGGCCAGCTGGAACAGGCCAAGATGCAAGAAGCCGTGAACTCAGCCGTGCAGTCGATGACGTCCTCGATGTCGGACGACGGCCCATCCCTCGACCAGGTCGAGGAGAAGATCGAGCGGCGCAAGGCCGAGGCCATGGCGAGGGCCGAGCTGCACGAGGCCACGCCAGAGGGTGCGGAGGCCGAGCTGCGCTCGTCGATCAATGTCGCAGCGGCGGACGCAAAGCTCGAGGAGCTGAAGGCCGAACTCGGTCTCACGTCAGCGCCTGCTCCGATGATGGATGAAGCCGAGGGAGAGGCCCAGGCCTGAGCCTGTCGATGTCGTGACGACGGACACCACGAACACCGAACAGCGGGGCCGCATCACCGCATCGAGGATCGTCGGCGCGCTCGCGGTCCTCGGTTTCGTCGGAACGTTGGCCCTGTGGTGGTTGGGCTCGCTCCCGGAACACTCGGATGATCCAGTCACGCGCGAGGTGTTCGGCAACATCCCCTCAGTCGTCGTCGCCTTGTTCTACATCCTCGTTGCGACATTCGTCGCCGTGTCGATAGGGCTCTTCGCCAACAGGGTGAAGAACTGGGAACGGGGCGCATGGGAGTCGCGCACGGGAGACTGGAAGCGAAGACTCCGGAGGTTCGCTGACGGACTCTCGATGAAGACGGTCGCTGAGGATCGCGCTGCTGGTTTGATGCACTCACTCATCTACTGGGGATTCGTGGTGCTCTTCCTCGGGACGGTGACGCTCGAGATCGACCACCTCGCGCCGACGAGCCTGAAGTTCCTCCACGGGACCGTGTATCAGGGCTATTCGTTCGTCCTCGACGTTGCGGCCCTCCTGTTCCTCGGCGGTCTTGCACTGGCGGCATTCCGCAGGTACATCCAGAAGCCGAACAGGATCGCATCGAAGACCAGACCGGAGGACGCGTGGATCCTCCTGCTGCTTGCGACCATCGGGATCACGGGGCTCCTCACCGAAGCCGCTCGTATCTCGCTCGTCGGCAGACCCGACTTCGAGCAGTGGTCGTTCGTCGGTTACGCGATCGCAGGCGTCGTCCCCGAATCATCGGCTGCCGGGATCCATCAGGTCTGGTGGATCGCCCACGCCGCCGCCTTCCTCGCATTCCTCGTGGTGCTTCCGGTGACGAAGCTGCGGCACATGTTCACCACGCCGGTGAACCTCGCCCTACAGCCCAGGGAACGGCCCAAAGGAGCCATGCGCGAGGTGGCGAACCTGATGGAAGCGACCGACATCGAGTCGATCGGTGCCTCGGTGGTTGGGGAGTTCACGTGGAAGCAGCTCCTCGACACGGATGCGTGCACGATCTGTGGGCGGTGCACCTCGGTGTGCCCGGCGAACCAGACGGGCAAGTTGCTCGACCCCCGCAGCATCGTCCTGAAGCTCGGCACCGTGGCTTCGATGACGGCGACGCCCCCGCAGTCCCCGCCCGTATCCGTGGACGACGCCATCACCGTTTCTTCCGACAGCGTCTTCGAATTGGTGTCGGCCGAGGAGATCTGGGCATGCACGACGTGCCGCGCGTGCGACGAGATCTGCCCTGCCGGTATCGAGATCGTGGACAAGATCCTCGACATGCGGCGATTCAAGTCGCTCATGGAAGCCGAGTTCCCCTCCGAGCTCGGCAAGGCCTACGTGTCTATGGAGAACTCGTCGAACCCGTACGGCGTCGACCAGAACACCCGTGGCGATTGGACCGATGCACTGGACTTCCCGGTGAAACGGCTCGATGAACCGGGTGTGACCGCCGAGTACCTGATGTGGGTCGGGTGCGCCGGCTCGTTCGACGATCGCAACCGCAACGTCACCATCGCCACCGCTCGGCTCCTCAACAAGGCAGGCGTCGACTTCGGCATCCTCGGCGCAAAGGAGTTGTGCACTGGCGACCCTGCAAGGCGCACGGGAAACGAGTACGTGTTCCAGGGGCTGGCCCTGCAGAACATCGAGACCCTCAACGACCTCGGCGTCACGACGATCATCACGCAGTGCCCGCACTGCTTCAACACGCTCGGCAACGAGTACCCGCAGTTCGGCGGGAACTATGACGTCGTCCATCACTCTGAGCTGCTGGCGAGCCTCGTCGAAGAGGGGAGGCTGCTTCCCGAGTCGACGGGGGAGACCATCGTGTTCCACGATCCGTGCTACCTGGGCCGTCACAACGACACATTCCTGTCGCCGAGGACGATCGTCGATGCATCAGGCGTCCGCGTTGAGATGAAGCGGAACGGCACGAACTCATTCTGCTGCGGTGCCGGTGGCGGCAAGTTCTGGTTCGAGGAACACGACGGGACCAAGGTCAACCTCGCCCGAACCGAAGAAGCGCTCGGGACGGGTGCGGACATCATCGCGACCGGCTGCCCGTTCTGTTACGTGATGATCGACGACGGCGTGAAGGAGATCGGCGCAGACGACCAGGTCATCGTCCAGGACGTGTCGATCCTCCTCGACCAGCGAACGCGCTGACGCTCCCTTCGGGGTGGAACTCCGAAGGCGGAGGGCGTTGAAGCCTGATACCTTCACCGACCATGGACATCGGCTATCAGGGCGAACCGCACAGTTACAGCCACCGAGCCGCGACGGAGCTGTTCCCCGGTGAGGACCTCATCGGGTTCCCGAGCTTTGCCGCGGCGTTCACCGCGCTCGAGAAGGGCGACGTTGATCGACTCGTCGTGCCCGTCGAGAACTCAACGACGGGATCGGTCCTCTCCGTGCTCGACCGGCTTCCCGGCGACTCGAGCCATGTGCGGTTCTCGATCCTCGCAGAGCATCTCGTCGAGGTCCGACACACACTGCACGGGATCCCCGGCGCGACGATCGAAGGGCTCAAGCAGGTCCGGTCGCACCCCCAGGCCCTCTCCCAGGCCGAGTACGCATTGCTCGACCTCGGCCTCGAGGCTGTACCGACGCACGACACAGCAGGCGCGGTGCGGCAGGTGGCGGAACTCGGCGACCCGACGATCGCCGCGCTCGCACCACCGCTGGCTGGCGCGGCATATGGGCTCGTCGTTCTGAAGGACAATGTCCTCGACAGGGATCACAACACGACGCGGTTCGTGGTCCTCACCGTCGGTGAACCCGAGGTCAATGAGGACGACGACAAGACGACGATCGTCGTCACCGGTTCGCACAGGCCGGGCTCGCTCGCCCTGATCCTCACGGAGCTCGGACTTCGTGGGGCGAACCTCACCCGCATCGAGTCTCGCCCTGCAGGCGATGCCTGGAACTACCGGTTCTTCATCGACCTCGTGCATGAGCCAGGTGAGGAGGGCCTTCGCAAGGTGCTCGACCCCCCGCCAGCGAGCGCTGCGAAGGTGCTGAACCTGGGCTCGTACCGGTCGGCGAACGGCTAGGGACGCCAGCTATCACGCCGCGGTGTCCTCGGATCGAGGTGCCGTTTGCTACCTTCCCGCGCAGGAGGTAGTGGTGGCGACGAGCACGGCGAGTTTCGGCGCGGGCAAACGCGAAGGACACGACGCGTCCGAGTACTACGCCCGTCGCATGGTCGAGCCTCGCACCGACGAAGATCTCGGAGAGGTCGCGGATCCCCCGGTCGCAATCATCGATCAGCTGTTCTGCCAGTCGGCAGACTCGATGCACCAGATCCCCGACAACTGCGTGGCGCTGATGGTCACATCACCTCCGTACAACGTCGGCAAGGACTACGACGAGGACCTCGACATCGACGAGTACCTCGGGATGCTCGAAGCGGTGTTCACAGAGACGTACCGCGTTCTCGAACCTGGTGGCAGGGTCGCGGTGAACGTTGCAAACCTCGGCCGCAAGCCCTACATCCCCCTGAATCAGCTCGTGTCGCTGATGCTCAACGAGATCGGCTTCAACCTCCGGGGCGAGATCATCTGGCAGAAGGCGAAGTCTGCTGGCGGGTCATGCGCGTGGGGTTCGTGGCGCTCGGCGAAGAACCCGACCCTCCGCGACGTCCACGAGTACATCATCGTGGCATCCAAAGGATCGTTCGCACGCCAGCGCAAGGGCGACGACTCCATCGGGAAGGACCAGTTCCTCGAGGCGACGGTCTCGATTTGGGACATCCTGCCGGAGTCGGCAAGACGTGTCGGCCACCCGGCGCCCTTCCCCGTGGAACTCCCCACCAGGCTCATCGAGCTGTACACATTCGTCGGCGACCTCGTCCTCGACCCGTTCATGGGGTCAGGGTCGACGGCGGTTGCTGCTGTCGAAACAGGGCGCCACTTCGTCGGTTTCGACGTGAACGCCGAATACCTCGACCTCGCCGAGCGCCGTATCCACGAGGGACGGACGGGAACCCGCTCCAAGAGGGCCTGAGGACTCAGCGGCCGCTACGAGACAGGAAGTTCCTCGGTCACCAGGGCGACCTCGTCCCGGGCTGACTTCATCGATCGCAGGAGCAGGAATCCGGCGACCCCAGCCACGAACGACCCGATGAAGATCCCGAGCTTCGCCTCTTCAGCGAAGATCGACTCCGTGAACGCGAGCTCTGAGATGAACAAAGAGACCGTGAACCCCACGCCGGCGAGCGCTCCGAGCCCGAGGATGGTCCTCAGGGTCGTCCCCTGGGGAAGCTGACCGAGGTTCAGCTTGAGCCCGATCCACGTCGCGAAGGTGACTCCGATCGGCTTGCCGAGTGCGAGACCGACAGCGACGCCGAGCGTGACCGGGCTCGTGACGATCGAGCCGAAGGGCTCCTCGGCTCCGACGAAGCGCACACCGGCATTCGCGAGGGCGAAGAGGGGCACGATCACGAACGAGGACCACGGGTGGAGCGCGATCTCGAGTCGATTGAGCGGGGACACCGATGCCTTGGCAACTGCCGAGAGCTCGAGCGCGTCCTGATCGAGACGGTCGCTTGCATACGGAGATGCGCGGTTCGCATCCCACCGATCGAGGACCCGCTTCGTCTTCTGCCTGAACTCCTCGTCCGAGTACGGAGAGCGAACGGGGGTCATCAAGCCGATGATCACGCCTGCGATCGTTGCGTGCACCCCTGATTCGAGGAAGGCGTACCACACCACGACCCCGATCACCGCGTAGACGAGGATCGCCTGCACGCCGACACGATTCGCGAGCCACATCAGGAGAAGACCGACTGCCGCTATGGCGAACCACGAGAGGCTCAGCTCCTCGGTATAGAAGATCGCGATCACCGCGATTGCCCCGATGTCATCGACGATGGCGAGGGCAAGCAAGAACAGCTTCGCGCCGACGGGGACGCGGGATCCCAGGAGCGCCACGACCCCGACGCTGAACGCGATATCCGTCGCCATCGGGATACCCCAGCCGTGGATGGCCGAGGGGTTACCACTGCTGACGAACGCCACGTAGATGAGGGCGGGGACGACCATGCCTCCGAGTGCCGCCATTGCAGGCATGGAGGCCTTCTTCCTGGAGTTCAGCTCGCCGACCACGAGCTCGCGTTTGATCTCGAGACCGACCACGAAGAAGAAGATCACCATCAGGCCGTCGTTGATGAGGTCCTTGAACGACTCGTCGAGGTGGATACCGAACAGTTCAAAGTCCACGCGGGTCTCGAACAGGCTGAAGTAGCTCTCGTGCCACGCGGAGTTGGCCCAGATGATGGCGATGACGGCCGCGACGAGCAGGATGATCCCACCCGCTGCCTCGACCTGGGTGAATTGGAGAACAGGTCTGATGAAGAGCGAGGGGACCGGTCGCTCCGAGTGGAGCCACGTCTCGTGGATTCGGTCGTCTGGTGGGGTAGCCATGCGAACGGAAGATTAGTGAGCGCCGGTGCTCCGAGACGATGTGGGTTCCTCGTACCATCAGTCGCCCGAAGGAGTCCTCTTGCTACTCGACATCATCAGAGTCGTCGCGGGCCTTGTCGTGCTCATCTTCGCCGCAGATCGTCTCGTGATCTCGGCGGTGCGAATCGCGAAGGTGATGGACATTTCGGTCGTGATCATCGGTGCGGTGATCGTCGGGTTCGGCACATCCATCCCGGAGTTCGTGGTTTCGAGCCTCGCTGCGGGGGAGGACAACCTCAGCCTCGGGATCAGCAACGTGGTTGCCTCGAACGCCGCGAACCTGACCCTCGTCCTCGGAAGCGCAGCCCTCCTGACGCCGATCATCACCAAGCACCGAGTGATCCGCCGCGAGGGCCTCCTCATGTTCGGATCGGTGTTGCTCCTGTCGATGGTGGTCGTTGGCGGGGAGGCATCGAGGCTCGAGGGAGCGGCGCTCGCGATGGCGATGGTGGCTGCGGTGTATCTGCTCACACGATGGACCAACGAGGACCCTGACGCCGCGGAGAGTGACGTCGGCGAGATCGATGACGGCGGAACGGACGAGGTCCGCGTCGGCGCAGAGGTGGTCTTCGGGCTGATCGCACTGGCTGCGACGGTCATGGCTGGCCAGCAATTGCTTCTCGGCGTCGAGGGAATCGGAACTGAGCTCGGCTTCTCGGTGATCGTGATGGGGCTCATCACCGGGGTCGGGACGAGCCTTCCTGAGCTCTCCGCAGCCATCGCCGGAGCACGCAGGGGCCACTCCGACCTGGTTCTCGGCAACGTCCTGGGGTCCAACGTCTTCAACTCGCTCGGCGTTGCGGGAGCTGCCATGCTCATCGGACCCGGCGTCATCCACGGCGAGACCGCGATCCTGCTGGCGCTGATGATCGGGTCCGCGGCCGTCGCAGGGTTGTTCGCCTTCACCAGGCAGCAGCTGTCGCGTGGTGAGGGCGTCATCCTTCTGCTGCTGTTCGTCGTCTACGCGCTGGCATCGCTGTGACGTCGAACGCCGCGATCGTCGCAGCCCTCAGGCAGCTCGTCGCGTACACGCAGCTGGAGGAGGGCCAGAGTCAGTCCTTCCGAACCAGGGCCTACGAGAAGGCGATCGATGCCATCAATGCGCGGTCCGACGAGATAGCTGGCTTGACCGTGTCACAGATGAAGGAGATCGAAGGCGTCGGTGACAGCACCGCTCGGAAGATCGTCGAGTTCGTCGACACCGGGTCGATCGCGAAGGTGGAGAGGCTGAAGGAGAGGTTCCCCGCGTCGATGCTTCAACTGATGCGGATCCCGGGATTGGGACCCAAGACGGTGCTTGCACTCCAGGACCACCTCGGGGTGACCGATGTCGAGGGGCTCCAACAGGCGATCGCCGAGGAGAAGCTGCGGACGCTTCCCGGTCTCGGCGTGAAGTCCGAGGCGAAGATCGCGGAGGCGATCGAGCTGCTCGGCATCCACTCGTCGGAAAGCCGGACGCCGATCTTCGACGCCATGGGGATCGCACGCCGGATCGTGGCGGATCTCCGAAACGTGCCGGGCGTCACCCATGTCGAGTACGCGGGCAGCCTCCGCCGGTTGTCGGAGACGATCGGTGACATCGACATCATCGCGGTTTCGTCCGATGCACCGTCGGTGATGGAGGTCTTTGTCGGCCTGCCAGGCGTCACGGCTGTCCTCGGGTCCGGCGCGACGAAGTCGTCCGTGGTCGTCGACGACGCGATCCAGGTCGACCTCAGGGTCGTGGAGGAGGAAGCCTTCGGAGCAGCCTTGCTCTACTTCACCGGGTCGAAGTCGCACAACATCGAGCTACGCCAGCGGTGCCTCGACCGGGGATGGACGCTGAATGAATACTCGCTCTCGTCGGTCGAGGACGGGACGGTTGTCGCGTCGGCGAGCGAGTCGGACATCTACAAGGCGCTCGGATTGCCGTTCATCCCGCCGGAGATGCGTGAAGGGACGGGCGAGATCAAGGCCGCGGCGTCAGGCGACCTGCCACGGTCGATCTCCGTCGACGATCTCCGCGGTGACCTGCACGTCCACACATCGTGGTCAGGCGACGGCCGCTCGACGATGGCAGAGATGCTCGACGCGGTCATCGAGCGCGGTCTCGAATATGTTGCCCTCACGGACCATGCCGAGGACCTCGCCATGAACGGACTGTCCAGGGAGCAGGTCCTCGAAGCGAGGGAGGCGATCGTCGCGGAACGGGGGCGTCTCCCGAAACTGGAGATCCTCCATGGCGCTGAGCTGAACATCGGCAGGGACGGCACTGTCGACTACGACCCTGACTTCCTCGCCACATTCGACTTCGGTGTTGCGTCGATCCACTCCCACTTCGACCTTCCAGAGGCCGAGCAGACGGAGCGGTTGCTCCGCGCGATCGCGAACCCGGCGGTCAACGTGATCGGGCACCCCTCCGGCAGGAAGATCGGTCGGCGCGCCGGTGCCCGCTTCAACGCCGACGCGGTGTTCGAGGCGGCCACCGCCACGGGGACTGCGATCGAGATCAACTGCCACCTGCAGCGCCTCGATCTAGCGGCACCCCTGATCCGGCAAGCAATGGATGTCGAAGGCGTGATGTTTGCGATCTCCACGGACGCCCACCACACCACTGAACTCCGCAACGTACGATGGGGCGCTGCGCAGGCGCGCAAGGGGTGGGTGACCCCTGACCGCGTGCTCAACGCCCTCCCGTTGGAAGCCTTTGCGGCGTTCGTTCGGACAAAGCGGTCCCATTAGCCCTCACACATTGTTCAATACGCATATGGGAGAACCCTCGACCCCGCCCGAGACCCCGACCCTTCGGCGGACCTCGGCGTGGGCGGGTGCGGCGGGTGTCGCCGTCACACTCGGGCTCACCGAGCTGTTTGCGGGATTCTTCACCTCGATTCCATCAGCCATCTCCGCGATCGGGTCCTGGGTCATAGACCGTTCCCCAGGGTGGCTCAAGGACTTCGCCGTCGCGGCCTTCGGTACCTCGGACAAAGCCGCGCTTGCCATCTCCATCGTCACGGTGGCGCTGCTCATCGGTTGGTTCGTCGGGCGGTCGTCTGCCG
>QJWC01000020.1 GCA_003235475.1 Acidimicrobiia bacterium
TGCCGAACTGACCTCGACGACGGCCCCAGGAGCCGTCGGAGGCGAGGGGTTCATATCGAGCGACGGCATCGAGGAGTCGGCGACCTCGCAGATGTCGGCTCCCGAGTCGACGGACGAGGATCTCCTCGCGTCCACGACCATTGGAGACCTCTACCGCGCCGTCACCGAGAACAAAGCCAAGGGTGTCGACACCCTCGACATGCTCCTCCCCCCTGACGGCATCGAGCCAGCCGTGGTCGAGGAGTGTGTCGCTTTGCTTGGCGGTGCGCTGCCAGAGGGTGAGACACGTCTCGTCGGCGTTGCCCGGGACGGCACGTCCGGGGTCCTCGCGGTCGAGGACGGCTCGTCGGTCGTCGCGGTGGCGGTCGTCGATCTGACGTCCTGCACTCTGATCGACATCAAGGTCGAGGAGTGACCTGCCGACGCAGAAGCAGGCAGGGCTAATCTCAGCGGCCGATGGCTGAAACGTCCCCACCTCTCTCCGCGCGTGTCGCAGAGTTCCTCGAGATGGCTGCAACGCGGATCCGAGAACTGTCCGTCGACAGGGCGGCAACCGCCATCACGTGGATAGCTGTCGGCCTGCTCCTTGGGACCGCTGCAGCCATCGCTTTGTTCTGGCTCCTCGTCGGAATATTCAGGGCACTCGGAACGCTGATGGGAACTGAAGTTGCATACGCGGTGGTGGGCCTGATCCTTGTCATCGCTGGTGCGATCCTTTGGTGGAGACGCTATCCGCAGGATCGGACATCTCAGGAGTAGCAATGTCAGAGAAGGTTTTGATCATCGGGTCCGGCCCGGCCGGCCTCACAGCAGCGATCTACGCCGCCCGCGCAGGCCTCGAGCCGTTGATGGTCGAGGGGTTCGAGCGCGGTGGGCAGCTCATGATCACCACCGACGTCGAGAACTATCCCGGTTTCCCGGACGGGATCATGGGTCCCGACCTCATGGAGCAGATCCGCAAGCAGGCCGAGCGGTTTGGCACGCGTATCATCAGCTCCAACGTCACGGAAGTCGACTTCAGCGAACGTCCGTTCAGGGTCTCGGTCGGCTCGGACGACTACACGGCCGACACCGTGATCATCTCCACCGGTGCCTCGGCGCGGTGGCTCGGCGTACCCGGCGAGGAGAAGCTCCGCGGCTTCGGCGTCTCGGCATGCGCGACCTGCGATGGGTTCTTCTTCAGGGACAAGGAGCTCATCGTCGTCGGTGGCGGTGATTCCGCCATGGAGGAAGCCCTCTTCCTCACCAAATTCGCCTCGAAGGTGACCGTGGTCCATCGCCGTGATGAGTTCCGTGCGTCCAAGATCATGGTCGACCGAGTGCTCAACCACCCCAAGATCGAAGTCGTATGGGACAGCGTCGTCGAAGAGGTCCTGGGCGACTCACTCGTCACAGGCGTCTCCCTGAGGAACCGGACGACCGACGAGGTCACCCGGATGGACGTCGACGGCGTGTTCGTGGCCATCGGGCACGATCCGAACACGGAGGTCTTCAAGGGCCAACTCGAACTCGACGACGCGGGCTACATCGTCACCCCAAAGGGATCCACGTCGACGAGCGTCAAGGGTGTCTATGCGGCGGGCGATGTTGCGGACAGGGTCTACCGTCAAGCCGTCACTGCAGCCGGCATGGGATGCCAGGCCGCGCTCGACGCTGAACGATTCCTCGAGCACGGCGCCTGACAGGCATGTCGGCCGTCCTCACAGGTTTACACAACTGGACTACAGGAGAAGGAAATGGGACAGAACACCGTCACCGTCACAGACTCTGATTTCGCTTCGGCGATTGCCTCGGACACACCAACCTTGGTGGACTTCTGGGCGGAGTGGTGCGGTCCGTGCAAGATCATGGACGCGCCACTCGACGAATTGGCTGGCGAGAACGAAGGAAAGCTGACGGTCGCAAAGCTCAACGTGGACGAGAACCCGTCGACCATGGGCGCCTATTCCGTGATGAGCATCCCGACGATGATCGTGTTCCAGAACGGTGAGGAGAAGCGACGCCTCATCGGTGCCAGGAGCAAGGGCCAGCTGAAGTCCGAGCTCGCGGAGTTCCTCGCCTAGGACGGCAATCTGCAAGCATTGAGCTCGTGAGGCTCTACCACTACGGCGACCGCGGTGAGCCGGTTCTGGATGTCCAGGGTCGGCTCTCTGCTTTGGGCTTCATGGTGACCGGTGACGAGGCTGGCGTGTTCGGGGATGCGACGAGGCAAGCGGTCTCCGATTTCCAACAGGGTCGTGGGCTTCCCGTCGATGGCATCGTGGGGCCAGAGACCTGGCGAGCCCTGGTCGACGCCGGATACCGCCTCGGCGATCGGGTCCTCTACCGCCGGATCCCGATGATGCGCGGGGACGACGTCGCAGAACTCCAGGCGAGGCTGAACTCCCTCGGCTTCGATACCGGCAAGGTCGACGGTGTCTTCGGGCCCGACACGCTTCGCGGAGTCCTCGACTTCCAGCACAATCGGGGGCTCGCCGAGGACGGCCTGGCCGGAGAGATCGTCGCGAATGAGCTCAGGCTCGTCGACATGACTGCCCGCAAGCACGGGCGTGAGGCGGTAAGGGAACGTGAGTGGCTTCTCGGCCTCCCTGAGTCGATCGCGGGGCAGGCCGTGTACATCGACGCCGAGTGTCGGACATCCGAAGAAGGGGATGCGACGTGGCGCGCGGCGGTCGAGGCAAGCCTTGCCATCCAAGCGCTCGGGGGCGTGCCGACCCTCTCGAGAAGCGTGGACACGTCACCACCTGAGCGTCTCCGCGCGCAGCGGGCGAATCGCGCGAACGTCGACATGGTCGTCGGCTTCCAGATTCCAACCGACCGCGTCGAGGGAATCCTGTTCTTCCAGTCTGAGCACTCCCGGTCCGAGGCGGGATTCACGATCGCCGAGATCCTCGCCGACCGCGTCGGCGTTCCAGCACTTGGAAGATCGATCCCGATGCTCAAGGAGACGAGGTCACCTGCCGTCGTGGTCGCGCTCCGGTCGATCAACCGACGCGTTGGACGCATCGTCGCCCACGCGGTCGCCTCGATCTACGAGCGGAGCAGTTCTTCCTGAGGGACCACCCGCAGGACCAGATGTCAGTCCGGGTCGAACAGGTGCCGGTAGATGCGCTCGAGGTCGTCCGCCGACGAGTACCGGATCGTGATCTTCCCGCCCTTCCCTCGGTAGTCGATCTTCACCTTGGTGCCGAGACGATCCTGGAGCTTCTCCTCCAACTCGATGATCGCTGCTGGACGCACCGTCGTCGTCGAGCGCGTGCCTCTTCCCCCGCTCTGGGTGGCCCGCAGGCGCATCGCCTCCTCCACCCTTCGCACCGACCAGCCTTCGGTGGCTGCCCTCTCCGCTATGTGGGTGGCATAGGCCTCGTCATCGGCCCCGAGAAGGGCCCTCGCGTGGCCAGCCGAGAGCGTTCCCTTGGCGAGGAGCGATTGGATGCTCCCTGGTAGCTGGAGCAGGCGCACGGTGTTCGAAATCGCCGAGCGACTCTTCCCGACCTTCTCGCCCACCTCCTCGTGGGTCATTCCATATTCTTCCAGCAATTCGTGGTAGGCGGCGGCTTCCTCGAGCGGACTGAGGTTCTCCCGCTGGACGTTTTCGATCAGCGCTTCGGTGAGGTTCGTCCCTGCCTCGGCTTCACCGCGGATCATCGCCGGGACGTCCTCCCATCCGAGCTGTTTCACGGCTCGCAGCCTGCGCTCGCCTACCACGAGGACATAGGCGTCGTCGGTCGGCCGTACGACGATCGGCTGAAGGAGACCGACCGAGGCAATGGATGCCGCGAGATCGTCGATCCTGCCCGAATCGAAGTGGTCCCTTGGTTGGTCGGGGTTCGGCTCGATCTTTCCGACCGGGATCTGCTGGTACCCGTCGGTGGGATGGCCCTGGGGTATGAGGGCGTCCAGCCCTCGCCCGAGCCCGCTCTTACGTGCGGCCATGTCGCCTCCTGAACTCTCTCGCCAATTCTCGATACGCGATCGCACCCCTCGACATCGGGTCGTAGGCCTCGATCGGCTCCCCGTACGACGGTGCCTCGCTCAGGCGAACCGTGCGCGGGATCACCGTCTTGTAGGTGGTCTCCCCAAAATGCTGCCGAACCTGGGAAACGACATCCGCGGCCAACGTCGTCCTCCCGTCGAACATCGTGAGGACCACACCCTCGACTTCAAGTTGAGGGTTCAGGTTCTGGGTGACCAATCCGATGTTTCGCGTGAGCTGACTGACCCCTTCGAGCGCGTAGTACTCGCACTGGATCGGAATCAGCACCTCGTTCGCCGCTGCCAGGCCGTTGATGGTCAAAAGCCCCAGCGACGGTGGGCAGTCGATCAGGACAAAGTCGTACTCCTCGAGGATCGGTGCAATCGCAGCCTTCAGCCTCGTTTCCCTCGACATGATGGAGACGAGCTCGATCTCGGCCCCGGCAAGCTCGATGTTTGCCGGTATCACGTGAAGGTCGCGTACTGAGGTGGGTTCCAGCACATCCTCGGCAGCCGCTCCATCGACGAGGAGGCTGTACGTCGAGGTCTCGATGGCGCCCCTGTCGACGCCGAGGCCGGAACTCGTGTTTCCCTGGGGATCCAGGTCGATGATCAGGACCCGCTCACCGAGGAAGGCAAGGGACGCACCGAGGTTGATGGCTGTTGTCGACTTGCCGACACCGCCCTTTTGGTTGGCGATGGCAACGACCGTACCTGCGGTCATGGGGAATGCTCCTGGGACCAAGCCGGCGAATCAAGTATTGAGAGGTCGAGGCGCTCCACGTCCGTCGCCACGCCGGGAACGGCGACGGTGATGTCGGGTCTGTCCGGTGACCGCGAGAGCGCAACAACACCGACGCCCGTTGGGGATGCGAGCCTCAGAAATGCGCTGCCTGCCTCCGGTGGCCGGAGCGAAGCCCGGAAGGTGACGGCTTCGAATCCTCCACTGAAATCGTGGACATCCGCGTTGACCACGGACGCGTTCTCCAGCTCGAGCATCCGGACCACCCGGCGCAGCAGATGGCAGCGTTTCCCCGAACGGTCGAGCAACACCCACGATGTCCTTGGATACAGGATTGCAAGGGGAACCCCCGGAAGGCCCACCCCGGATCCCACGTCGATCGCCTCCCCGAACGCGTTCGGCAACATCGGGGCAAAGGCAAACGAGTCCCCCAGGTGGCGATCGAGCAACCGCTCCGCCTCTGACGGTCCAATACCACCCGACGCGGTCGCCTCGGTCGCAAGAAACGCGAGATACCGCTCGAGACGTTCAACGGATGACGGGTCGAGGAGGATGCCCGTGTCAATGGTGGCGTCGTGAACCCAGTCTGCCGTCAAACGTGTTTCACGTGAAACACCGGCTTCTTCGTCCGGTGGTTTCACGTGAAACGTCCTACTCCTCTTCGTCGCGAGGGCCGCTGTAGGCGATCACCACGGCGCGTCGCGGGTCCTCGCCTTCGGAGTACGTGCGGACATCGTCGATTTCGGCGACTGCGTCGTGCAAAACCTTGCGATCAGCGGCATTCATGGGCTCAAGCATGATCTCGCCCTTGTCCTCGATCACCTGCGCTGCCAGCTTGCTGGCATAGATTCGAAGTGCCTCGCGCCGCCGTTCAACGTATCCGCCGATGTCGATACGCATGCGAGGTGCTCCGTACGTACGGCGCTGCACCACGGTGCGAGTCAACTCGAGGACCGACTGCATCACTGATCCCTTGGGGCCTATGAGCGCCTCTGTTTGGGTTCCGGAGACGTCGATGTACATCACGTCCTCGTCGATCCTGGTCTCGACCTTGCCTTCGAGCCCGAAGGCCTCCAGCAAGCCAGATATGAACTCCTTGGCGACCTCTGCCTGTTCTTCGATTGGCGCCTGCTCGGGCCGATCGTCCGCCGACCTCTCGCTGTCCGACTTTGACACCTTCGGCTCCTGACGCTTCTCGTTCCGGTCCCTGCTCGCACCGTTGCCACCGCTATTGCGGTCTCTATCGCCGCCAGCGGCCTGCCGGTTCTTGCCCTGACCCTTGCCCTGCTTGGGTTTCGGCGACTTCTCGTTCTGATTCTTCCTGCGGTTGTCGTCGCTGCGGTCGTCCTGGTTTCGCCCACGGCCCCGCCTGCGGCGACGCTTTCGTGGCGCCTTCGTCACCCGGACAATAGCTTCCTGCCGCCCTCTCCCGAGGAAACCACCAGCCTGTGGTTCCTGCACCACCTCGACCTCGATGTCAGCGCGGTCGGTGACACCGAGTTCAGTCATGGCGACATCCACGGCGAGGTCGACGGTCTTCCCTTGTACTTCTACCCACTCGTCCATTGGGGCACTACTTCCTTCGTTTGCGGTTGCGTTTCTTGCTCGCGTTCTTCGACGGCCCCGACGAAGGCGGAGGACCGCTCGGTTCGTCTGGGCTGCGTGACGTACGCTCCATGCCTTCGCCTTCGTCGCGTGCGGCCGTACGCAGAATGACGGCCTGCTGGGCCACTCGGAACGCGTTCGACGTGGCAAAGTACAGACCGAGGCCTGAGACGAAGTTCCACGAGATGAACCCGAACACGACCGGCATGATCCGCATCGCCCTCTGCATCGTCTGCGCCTGGTTGTTCTGATCGTCGTTGTCGTTTCGTTTCCGGGTGGTCTGCACCTGTTGGTAGAAGCCAGCAACGACGATGACGGCGATGAGGAGGATGTAGGGGAGTGAATGAAGAATGTTGCCAAGGTCAACGGCCGAACCGGGCCGAACCAGGAGGTTCATGCCGAGGAACGTGACATGGGAGAACTGGGACCCGTGAATGTCGACGCCGGGCTGGAGGGCCGTCGTCAAGACGCCCGCGTCGTTCACCTGGTACATCGCATGGTTCGCGGCATCAATCACCGTCTTGAGGGCCGAATCGACGGGCAGGCCATCGCCCCGCCACAGCACGCGGTACAACGCGAACCAGATCGGCATCTGCACGAGCAGCGGAAGGCATCCTGCCGCAGGACTCACGCCCCGTTCCTGATACAGCGCCATCAACTGCTTGTTGAGCTCTTCCCTGTTGCCCTTCAGCTCCTTCTGGAGCTTCTTCACCTCGGGCTGGATCTCCTGCATCCCCTTCATCGACTTCGTCTGCTTGTACGTCAACGGGAACAGCGCAAGACCCACGAGAAGCGTGAGGAGAATGATCGCAATTCCATATTCTGGAATTACGTCGTAGAAGAACGAGAGGATGCCACCGAGGATGCTCAGCAGCCATGTCCACGGATTCACGAAATACTCCCTTCGGCGTCGGCCGAGCCTGGCACGGGGTCAAAGCCTCCCTCATGGAAAGGGTGGCAACGGGCGATGCGTCGAACGCCGAGCCAGCTTCCTCGCGCAAGCCCGTGCAACTCGATCGCCTCGTAGGTGTAGTTGGAACAAGACGGGTAGTACCTGCATCTCGACGGCAGGTGAGACGAGATGCCCTTCTGGTAGCCGCGGATCATCGCGAGGCCCATTCGTCGGGCGAGGCTCGGTCTTGGCTGCACCATCACGATGGCGGTCCCTCCGGGGGTGGCCCGCCAGCGGCAATCGCAGAGGAAAGCCACTCGACGAGCTGTGGGAACTCCACGTCGATCACGCCCCTCGAAGCGACGACCACGTACGCACGCTTCGGCTGGAACGACACACGCCTTGCTGCCTCCCTCATCCTCCGCTTGGCCCTGTTCCGCGCAACGGCGTTGCCGACCCGTTTCCCCGCGACGAAGCCGACCTCGGGCGACGCACTCGGGGAGGGGGACTGATGCACGACGAGACCGCCACGGTTCGTTCGTGAACCCGTGCGGTAGATCTCACGGAATCGGGAGCTCGGACGAAGAGACACGAAGGGCGGTGTCTCAGGCCGAGAGCCTGTGTCGTCCTTTGCCACGGCGGCGTTGGATCGTTGCGCGACCCGCGGCGGTGCGCATACGGGTGCGGAACCCGTGCTTGCGCTTGCGGCGTCGGTTGTTCGGTTGGTACGTGCGCTTCATGCTGCGACTTTCCCTGCGTGTCGAGGTCGAGGTGGTGTTCGTGGGCGGCCACGGAACGCCGACAGTCTAGGGACTGCACCCGCGAAACACCCAACGGGGCGCAGCACGCGAAAAGTACGGGGACCTCGCGAAACACAGTTCAGGGTCGTTTGGACCGAATCCGGCGAACACCTGCATGCCGGACGTCCCGCTCATTGCCTCGGAAACCCTTGCAGCGCTTGGGTTTCCAGCGATGCAAAACCCCCTGACCACTCCACGTAGCGGTGGATTTGTCACTCTTGAAGTGCATTTTGAAGTGTGCATATGCTCGCCTGCACCCCATGGCGGATATCCGCTCTTCCCCCTGGGGCCGGGCCACGGTCCCGAATCGGGTTCGTGGTCGCATCTTCTCCACATCATGTGGATAGATGTGTGGAAAGTTTTTACAGGATTGGCCCGGCGTCCATGACGTCCGGCCTGAAAGAGGAGAACAAAGGCGTGGGAGTCACCCATACCCCCCAGGGTGCCGTCGACTCGCAGCTCGACCTCTTCCACAGCCGCCTCCGCGACATCATCGGGGAGGCGAAGTGGGAGACATGGATCAAACCACTGACCGTGTCGGTCGATGACGGCGCGCTCGAGCTCGAGGCACCGAACCAATTCAACGCGACGTGGGTGCGGGACAACTACATCCATCAGGTTCGCGAGGTCGCAGGTTCCGTTTGGCCCGAGCCGATCGAGGTCGACGTCGTCGTGAACACCGTGGCGCCGACCACCGAGGCAGAGGACCACGGCCCCCGCCAGACGTCGCTCGACGACGCCGTCAACCAGCGCGAACCCCTCAACGCTCGTGACATCTCGAACCTGGTCGCCCGGTACTCGTTCGAACATTTCGTCGTCGGCCCCTCGAACCGCTTTGCCCACGCCGCCGCCCAAGCCGTGGCGGAGCAGCCCGGACGCCATTACAACCCGCTCTTCATCTACGCGGACGCAGGCCTCGGCAAGACGCACCTCCTCCACGCCGTCGGGCACCATCGCCTCGAACTCGACCCCGGCGCGACCGTGCGGTATGTCACTTCCGAGTCGTTCTTCAACGACTTCATCAACTCGATTCGCCGCAAACGCATGGAGAACTTCAAGGACCGCTACCGCAAGGTCGACCTGCTTCTTCTCGACGACGTGCAGTTCTTCGAGGGGAAGGAGATGATCCTCGAGGAGTTCTTCCATACGTTCAACTCGTTGTACGACGCCGGCAAGCAGATGGTGATCTCGGCCGATCGGCCCCCGAGGGAGCTCGGAACGATCGAGGACCGCCTCCGTACGCGATTCGAGTGGGGCCTGACGACCGACATCCAGAGCCCTGACGTCGAGACACGCCTCGCCATCCTCAGAAAGAACGCGTCGAACGCACCCGTGCCCGTCCCTTCAGACGTGCTCGAGTTCATCGCGCAGAACGTGTCGAACAACATCAGGGAGCTCGAAGGGGCACTCACCAGGGTCACCGCCTTTGCGGTCCTCACGCACGAGCGGGTGACGAAGGACATGGCCGAATCGGTCCTCAGGGACGTCGTCGGCCTCAAGGACGCCGCCCCGCTCACGGCGGACGGCATCATCTCGACCGTGGCCCAGTACTACGAGATCCCCGTTTCCGACCTCACGAGCAGCTCGCGCAGGCAGCCACTTGCCCGCCAACGGCAGGTTGCGATGTACATCTGCAGGGAACACACCGGGCTCTCCCTGCCGCGCATCGGGGCGGCGTTCGGGGGACGGGACCACACCACCGTCATGCACGCGGTCGACAAGATCGGCGGACTCATGATCGAGGACAAGGACGTGTTCGACCAGGTCACGCGCATCACTTCACAGCTGAGGACAACCTGATGGATATCCACACGCGCAGTCCCTCCGTCGCCGCCGCCGTGGACAAGGGCACATCCATGCACATCTCCTGTGGACGCGGAAACCCTTGCGAAACGGGCATCGTGGGGACCTCTCCACAATCCACAGGGCCTACTACTACAACTACTCTTCAAGAAATAGATCAGTAATAACAGAGGAAGAACAAGTTGCGAATACGAGCCGAACGAGATGACCTCGCTGACGTCCTTGCACGAGCAGGCCGGGCAGTGGGGACACGAACACCGCTCCCGATCCTCCAGGGTCTGCTCTGTGAGGTTGCTGGCGGCAAGCTGACGGTCACGGGCACCGACAACGAGATAACCGTCCGCACGTACCTCGACGTCGAGGTCACGGAGGAGGGCAAGACCGTGATACCGGCGAAGCTCGCAGCGGACGCAGTGAGAAAGCTCCCGTCGGGCGCCGTGACGATCTCGTCATCCGACACCGAGGTGGAGATCACGGGCAACGGGCCGCGGTTCAATCTCAGAGCGATGGCCGTGGATGACTATCCGCAGATCGCCGAGCCGGACACATCGCAGGCGGTCGAAGTCGAAGGCGGCATGTTGACCCAGGCGCTCGCACAGGTAGGGGTCGCGGCATCCACCGACGATGCGCGGCCGACGTTGACGGGGGTCATGTTCGAGGCCGAGGACGACCTGCTGCGCCTGGTGGCGACGGATGCATATCGCCTCGCGGTCAAGGAACTCCCCGGCGTCGCGGGAGGCACTTCGAAGCTCGTGCCGTATCGGGCCCTCAGGGAGCTCGCCCGCACGGTGGGTACGGGGAAGATGAAGGTCGCCCTCGGCGATCGCGAGGCTTCGTTCGTCACGGACGATGGAAGGCTCACCGTCCGCGTCATCGACTCCGAGTTCCCGAAGTACCGGCAGTTGCTGCCCGAGAGCCATTCGAATCGCCTGGTGGTCGACAAGGACTCGCTGCTCGAGGCTGTTGGACGCGCAGCGCTGGTCGCTGAGGACCACATTCCCGTGCGCCTCGCCATGCAGAGCGGCGGCGTCGAACTCTCCGTGATCCGGCAGGAGGTCGGTGAGGCGACCGAGCTCCTCGAAGGCGACTACTCGGGTGAGGACATGACGATCGCGTTCAACACCAGATACCTCACCGATGGCGTCTCCGCGGTGGCAGACGACAAGGTCGTGATCGAGACGTCGAGCCCGCTCGAACCGAGCCTCCTGCACGGCGCTGAGAACGAGGACTTCCGGTATCTGTTGATGCCTGTTCGCCTCTGAGCAGCAGTGCACGTCACCTGGATCGAGCTGCGCGACTTCCGCCCGTATCCGGAGATCCGGTTCGAGCCTGATCCCGGCGTGAACGTGCTCGTCGGGGACAACGGGGTCGGAAAGACCTCGATCCTCGAGGCGATTGCCTACCTCGGCTCGGGGAAGTCCTTCCGGGGGCTTCCGGACGGCTCGATGGTTCGGATGGACGCCTCCTCCTTCGTCGTTCGGGGAGGCATCGCAGGTGGCGCCACCGACACGACGGTGGAATGCGAAGTCCCTGTCGACGGGCGGCGAACCGTCCTCGTCAACGGGAAGCGGCCGAAGCGCATCCAGGACCTCCTTCTCGCCGTACCGGTCGTGGCGTTCCAGCCCGACGACCTCGATGTCATCAAGCGGGGGCCCTCCCTCAGGCGCGACTACCTCGACGACCTCGCGGCTCGGTTGTGGCCGCAGGCGGGGGCAGACCTCAGCGAGTACGACCGTGCCCTCAGGCAACGCAATACCCTGCTCCGGCAGGACGGCCGTAACGCCGACCCGGTGTCGCTCGACGTATGGGACGAACGGCTCGCGGCATCGGGCGCCCGGGTGCTCGCCCATCGACGCGCAGTGGCCAAGGAGCTGCAGCCACACCTGGCGAGCAGCTACGAGGTCGTGGGAGGCGAAGGAAGCCTTTCCTGGTCGTACCGGTCCACCTGGGGTTCTGGCGATGCCTTCGAGATGGAGTCCCTTGTCGAGGCGTTCGTCTCGACCCTGAGGGAGCGACGGGCCAAGGACATGGAAGTGCGCTCAACGGGGGCGGGCCCGCACCGCGACGAACCGGACCTCGTGCTCGGCGGTCGATCGACGAGGTACCGGGCATCCCAGGGCGAGCAGCGAACCGTGGCCCTTGCCCTGCGTATGGGCGCGTATCGGCTCATTGAGTCGCTGCGTGACGTGACGCCCATCCTGCTCCTCGACGACGTCTTCTCGGAGCTCGATCCGGATCGTGCCAGCCGTGTCCTCTCCCT
>QJWC01000035.1 GCA_003235475.1 Acidimicrobiia bacterium
CCCCCTTCCCCCTCAAACCTCTGCTCCGACTGACACGGAATCCCCGGCGGAATGGCAAGCGGAGAGAGTGACGCACGCGTAGCTTGGGGGCAAGAGAAGGGACAGGCGTGAAGTCTGATGCGGAGGAGAACGACGCAGGTCTGGCTTCGTTTGTGAGGAAGTCGCTCGGATCATTCCCGGACCGCCCAGACCGTGTCGGTCCTCGGGTTCCGCTGTCCGTCCTGCTTCCGGGTTTGCTTGCAGCGCTCTCTGTCGTGCTCGTCCTTCTCGCCGTGATCTTTCCTGACCCCGATTCCTTCATGCACGTGTCCCTGCGCGGCGCAATGGGCGGCCTCGCGGTGCTACTTCTGATCTTTGGGCTTGTGCCGTGGCACGCTATGAGCCTTTACCTTTGGTCGAAGGCGCTCAAGGCCGAAGGTCGCAGAAGAGGAGTGCGGAGAGCACGCATCGCCGCCGTCGTCTTGGCCGCTCCGTATCTGGTTTCGCTCGCCGTCGTGTCCTTCGCGGCTGTCTGGTTCGAATTGCTGGGGCGATGACAGAACGAGATCGTGTGCACGTCTGACGCAGCCACGGTCGGTGGGCGTCGTCGCGTGGACGCCGCAGAAGCCGATCCCCCAGTCCGAACTCTTCCGCTAGCACAGCGGTGTCCCTTCTCCGAGTAAGAGCGTGACTCGTGCATCGTTGGAAAAAGCGGGTATTCGCAAGTTGCCGTCGCTGACATACTTGACGTATGGGTCGAATGGGCACCGGCGAGCACGGCCAGACGTCTCGTGAGTTTCCGGACCGACTGCGGGTGTGGGAGTTGGTCACCTTTACGCTGCTCCTGTTCGTCGCCACGGTCTATGGGGTGGCGAGTTGGGCTCTCTGGTACATGGAAACGGTGTCGCCACCCGATTGTGGGTTCCTTGATCTCGAATGTGAGCTCGCGAGCCTCGAGACTTCCTTCATTCTTGGGGCGGTGGCAGCTGTAATCGTCACCCCGTTGGTGGTGCGTCGCTGGCGGCGTCGCTCACCAGGCAGGGTGCTCGCTTGGGTAGTCGTCGGCGCTGCGCTCACTGCCGCCTCAATCTCGGTGATCGTGGTTAGCACACTCACCGATTAGACGGACGGTCAACCCGCTAATTGAAGCCAATGGCAGCAAATGAATCAGCAACGCCGACGCGCCGCACACATTTCGACCCGCGAAGCGACAACAGTGGACAACGAGGACTGCCTCACATTTTCGCTGCTCGGAATCCTCATGCGCGAAGAGCGGATTGTGAAGCGACGGAGCGACTCGCGATACCGTCTACCAGGCTTCGAAGCACCTTAGGCCCTCCCGCCGCGCTCAAGCTCACGCAGAACTCCGACCCAACGGTTGTGCGACGAGGAAGACGGGAGTATCTACTCAGAGATGCTGCGGGGTAACGCGACGCCGTTCCTCAGAGACCGACAGTGGGGTTTGCTGCCCACGCAGGCGCGATAGCAGGGATGACTACCCAGCGGCGAGCTGCCGGAGTACTTTCGATGTGTGACGAACGATCCCGACCACTCGCCCCTGAATAGGCTCAATTCGCCAGAAGGTCGGCGCGTGTCATGGTCTTACCCAGCGAGACTTGTGGTGCTTGCCGTTGGAGTGCTATTGGCAGGTTGGGGCTTGGTATTTGGTGACTGGTCCCGGTCTGGATCCGGGCCGCCGTATGACGTGATCACGGTCTGGGGTTCGTTCGGGTCGTTGGGTATAACCGGGCTGATGATTGGCGTTATGGCTGCCAGCCTGTCGCTGATGCTGCGGCGCCCGATCATCGTTTGGGCGTACTTCGTGACAGTGCTGTGTGCTCTGAGTGCGCTGTGCGTTCAGGGTCTCATGAACTTCGATAGCAGCTCCGCCGGCTCCTCCTTCTTTGGCTTCGTCGTGCCGGGTCCGGTGCACCCGTTGAACGGCTTCTACGCAGTCCTGTGGGGCTTGATCGCGCTCGGAATTGGTGGTCTCCTCGCCATTGTGTACGCACATCGCAACGAACCTCGCTTTCACCTGTTCGGGCGCCGCGCGCGGGATCATGTGAACGATCTCTGATGCACCCCCATTGGGGTTCTTCGCGTGCGCCGGGACCGAACCAGTTGGCGTACTCGGGCTGTGCGAGCCACTCGGCACGCAGCTCTTCGAGCTCGGCGAGACAGGTACGGGCACCACTACGCTTCCGACCGCTCGAAGGCCGCGGAAGCGTTAGACGAGGTGATGCGCGAGAGCTTGCACCCGTCGGCCGTGACTGCCTAGCAACGGCGGACAACCGCGGACAACGGGAAGAAGAGCCCAACCGTGGAACTGCGGAAACGCATATACGGCAAGGGTGTCCGGCGATAGGCCCTCGTAGCTCAGGGGATAGAGCACCGGTTTCCTAAACCGGGTGTCGCAGGTTCGAATCCTGCCGAGGGCGCCATGGACGCTGGTCCCACCGAACGCACTGGACCCACGGTCCAACTCGTCATGGGTGACATCACCATCCAGCAGGTCGACGCAATCGTCAATGCTGCGAACTCGACGCTCATGGGCGGCGGTGGCGTCGACGGGGCGATCCACAGGGCAGCTGGGCCTGAACTCCGCGAACACTGCCAAAGACTCGGCGGCTGCGATACCGGTGATGCGAAGATCACGCCGGGTTTTCGACTTCCAGCCCGGTGGATCATCCACGCCGTCGGGCCGATGTGGCGCGGAGGCGACCGCGGCGAGCCAGACCTTCTCTCATCCTGCTACCGGCGTTCGCTCGAACTCGCTGATGAGGTCGGCGCGTCCTCGATCGCGTTCCCGGCGATCTCAACCGGAGTTTTCGGTTTCCCCATCGACGCCGCCGCCCGTATCGCCGTGACTCGCGTTTCGACCACGCCTACTCGGGTCACGGATGTCCATTTCGTCGCGTTCGACCAGGCAACATGGAACGCCTACGACACTCTTCTTCGTGCAGACGGTGACGAGCGTGGCTAGCCGCTCACCCGTATCGCGAACAAACCATCGCCGCTGATGAACTCGACACCCGCGCTCAGTTGATCGAAGGTGAGCACTTCATCGAGCGTGTACGTCCCCGTGGAGGGGAAGCTCGAAGTGCACAGGGAACTCGACGTCGTCGAGCTCTCTCCAATGAAGAGCCGCGGTGCCATCCCGTACTCGACCTGGAACCGGATGCGCACGCCGTCGGCGGTGGTACGCACTGGCCAGTTCCGCTGACTTGGGGTCGCGCGGCGCACGAATGAAGCGCCCGGGGTGCCCCCAGCCTCGGCAACGCACATCACGCTGTTGTACGGGAGGTTGAACGTCCACCCCGCCTCCGCCGCCTCGGTGTTCGGATTGGTCACGACCGACCCGACGGCATTCGTGGGAACAACACGTGGCGTCGCTGATCGGTAGCCAGGAATCAGGGAGTAGATCTCGAACTGCGGCAGATGGCGAACATGGAACACATTCCCCCCCTCGGCCGGAGGGGCGCCAAGCACCACGAACTCGACGTCGACAGCGACGTCGATTCCCACCGTCCCGAACGGGACAACTTGCACGTCCGCGAGCGACGGACGCAAGGTGACTTCCCCTGGCGTTCCCGTCTCGTCGAGAGCCGTCACATGCAGCTCATACTGCGTTCCCGGGCAGAGTCCGCTGAACGAGAATGCATGCCGCGACGATCGCTCAGTGCTCGTGTAATCCAAGCCCCCCGCCGCATCGGCAGCACACGGCGAACCGCCGCCTGGTCCTTTGACGCTTGCTTCGACGGACACGTCCCTGTCGGCAACGAGTTCGACGTTCGCAGCCGACGAAAGCGAACTGCGGCTTGCGGTCGATGTCACATCCACGTCGAGCTGGGGCCGCGCCGGTAGGCCGCGCGGTGTCTGATCGACCTCGCGGAAGGTGTCGATCGCCCACCAGTTGAAGCCCGTCGGGACGAACCGAAGCTCCAGACCCACCGTCCCCGCCGGGAAGCCTGTCTCGCCCTCGGGCTCCGGTGGTATCGCACCCGTATCGAATGTCCCCGGCCACTCGGCGTGGCCAGTGAGGGCGCGCTTGGGGACATACGGCAGGGGAAGCGAAGCGCGCCTGACGACGGGTTCGCACGTCGAGTCGCACCGGATGTCCGTCGGACGCACCCGCACGAATACGGAACGCGTGTAGGTGTCGCCGAGTGAGTCGACCGCACGCGTCTCGATCTCGAATCCTCCTCGGTCGAACTCGCGCCCCGGAGACACCACGGTGCATAGCTCATCAGGTCCAAGGACGTAGGTCTCGGTCACGGACGAGTTCGTGCTCACTGTCACACCACGACAACCGTAGGCGCCGAAGTCGGTGGGGATCACGGAAACGCTGTTGACCCTCGGGTCGTCCTCGAGGCCGATGAACTGGATGTTGTCGACGCTGACGGTCATCGTCGCAAGGTCGGGCGGAACTGCCAGCATCACCTCGGTACGCACCACTCGGTCGGGCTCGAAGCTCGGACCACCAGACTCGACCCAATAGGCACACAGCAGATACAGCTTGCCCGTCTCGAGACGAAGCTTGTGGATGTCGGCTCGATCCCACGACGGATCCCACGGCCACCCACCGATGTGCGTACGAAGCTCGACAGTAGCCTCAAGATCCGACTGGATACCTTGGGGATTATCACCGATCAGCGAGATGTCCCCTGCGTTGTCACAGCTCTGCTCGCCGTAGACACGCGCCTGGACGAATGTCTGCTGGTCATCGACTGATCGACGGTATGCCGAGACGTACACGGTGTCGACGGTCAGTGGCACAGCCGTCGTCGGGGGTCTGTCAAGGCCCGCCGCGTACCACCGGACATCCCGCGCTCCATCGTCGGAGAGGTCCGACTCGAGCGGCAGCACGGACGAGCCCTCGAACTTCAGGTGGATGACCCCGCGGTCGAGGCCCGTGAGCTCGACGCAGAACCGAACCGGTGTCGGCGGGGATGCCAGCCAGGCGTCCACTTCGGCCCCTGTGGATTGGACGGTGACGGTCTGGTCAGCGGCCCGATCAGGCTCATGACCGAGCAGGTCCGCCCCGCGGTAATTCCACGCAGACACTTCGACGCGGCTTGGTCGGGTGGCCAACAGCGCCAACCTCACCGCGTCGTTGTCCGTCACACACTCGCCGTCGTTGAACCAGTCGATCGAGTAGTAGGCGTGCTCGTCGAGCGGGATGATCGTCGCACCCGAGCCTCCCGGACACCCGGGTGGAGGGTCCGCGAACGGATTGGGTCCCGCGCAGAGGTCGAAACGGAAGTCGTCCGGCACGGGCGCAAAGGGCACTTCGGCCATGTCGATGAACTGCCAGAGGAACCCGTCGTCAATGACCTCCCTCGGTATGGAAGGAGACCCTCCGCTAGCCGAGGACGATTCACGACCGCTCCGGGCGTCGATGCGGGAGAACGTCGAGCCGTCCCTTCCCGATCGAGGCCCCTCCCGTACATCATCGACGTCGAGGGCGGCAAGCTGCTCTTGCGAGCCGACGCCCTCGAGCGCCCTCACGGACTCGTCGTGAACCACGGTTTCGGCCTGCTCGCGCCAAGCTTCATCCGATGGTTGGGTGACCACCTCACCTCCGTAGTTCGCGATCACCGTTGGTGTCTCGTCCTCGGCGTCGTTGGTCCCCCACCGGTACCCCACAAGCCCAGCAATCAGGAAGAGTGCGATTCCGCCTGCGACAAGGAGCCATGTCCGAACTGTTGTGGGCGCCGCGTTCTCCGTCATGACAGGCACTTGTCTGCCGAGTGGACCAGCACCTTCAAGCCGACCGTCTTCTCGTTCCCGGCTCCGTCGGTCGCGGTGATGACGATGTCGATGAGAATCTCGCCGTTCGGCGGGGCAATCCCGTAGGGGACTCCGTCAGGCTCCACAGGGAATGTGCCCGTATAGGTGTTGCCGGAGCGCGAGAGGAGGATCGTCGTGGTGCTGCCGCCCATCGTCCACGACGCCTCGACCGTTGCCACTCCCGTTCCCGCATCGGTCGCCGTGACCGAGATCTGCGACGTTCGGTCCAGACCCGTGCAGAGCCCCGGGAAGTACTCGTAGACCTCGTCCGGGTCCGCTACCTGGCCAGTCACGACCGGAGGAGTGGTGTCCGGGGCGGTCGTCGTGGTTGCGACGGTTGTCGTGGTCGTGGTGGCCGTGGTCGTGGTGGTCGTGGTCGTTGCCGCGGTTGTCGTGGTGGTGGTGTCGCCCACGGAGGTCGTCGTGACATCGGCCGACGCGAATCCTGACGTCTCACAGGACACGACGGGGAGATCGGCATCTCCGTCATCGATGTCGAGCGCCGCGGTCTGCATCCACACGAGGTTGGTCGGATCGTCCAGATTCCGAACCTGCACCCAGATCCCGTTCTCGGACTGTCCGACCACAAACACGCGCGATCGCGGTTGGTATTCGTCGATCCGGTCTCCGCCGGGACAGTCGTACACACCCGCGTACGCGTCGTCGATCTCCACTTCGTCCGCACCGGCTCTGCCGGCGGTCGCGCCGACGCTGAAGCCAAACGTGACAACCACAACACCCACGAACCCGACGAGTAGCGCCTTCATCGATCAACACCTGACGGCGCGGGTTCTCCGGTCTGATCGGCGACAAAGAGTGAGTGCATGTCCACCCTTCCCTCACGGGTCCGACGACGGAGTTACTTGTCGAGCCTACGCGACGAGCCCCGGGATGTCGACTGGCCGGAGTACCGCGAGACGGACGGCAGCGCTCGGTCGTCGGGATGGTTTCGGGTATCCCGGCGTGCTACGGCGCGATCGTGTAGACCACCAAACCGACGGTCTCGGTCGGGATGTGCGTCACCCACAACACATCTCCCGCGTCAAGGTTGATCGCCATAACCGCGCTGACTCTCGGAAAGGTGGTTCGCCGATGTGCATCCCGTTCTCGCATTCCGTCGAGATCAATACGCCGTCCAGGTCGACCGCAGTCCATCCGACCGATGCGAGTGTCACGTCTGGCCCGCGAAAGCCGTTCCGAGGCGGCCCCACGTCGCACCGTCGGGAGAGTGCCAGTAGGCGGTGCGCTCCTCACCGTTGCTTGCGCGGATCACACTGACCCTTGCAACGAATCCGTCGTCCTGACACCGCTGCAGCACCGACGCGAGCCAGGCGTCCATAGAATCCGGCGCCGAAGTGAGCAAGTCCGGAGACCGCCGTGGATTTCACCATCAAAACCATCGAAACGGCTGAAAACGTCGAGACCGAGCATGTGACGATCACCCAGGGCGGTGCAGCGAACGTCCACGCAACCTCGATCGAGGTCACACGAGGCGGCATTCAGTCCGCGCACGCCGAGACGATCTCGATCAGTCAGGGCGGCGCCATGATCGTCGAGGCGACGACCGCCGACTTGTCGATGAGCGGTGCCGCCGTCATCACCGGTGACAGCGTCGATCTGAGGCAGTCCGGTGCGGGCATCGTGGTCGCCGACACCCTCAAGCTGGGCGAAGAGAGCGCCATCGGCGTGCTCTTCGCTGGCACGATCGAAGGCAGCCCGGATGTGAAGCTGGATGCCCGTGCCGCAGCGGCGTTTGG
>QJWC01000043.1 GCA_003235475.1 Acidimicrobiia bacterium
GCGATCGGGTACAGGCCCGGGGTAGGGAACGTGGCTGCGGCTCCGTACGCCACATCGCCGGTGGGTCCTCCTTCGCTTGCTTGTGCGGTGCGGAACAGATTGGTGACGGTCAGAGCCAGCAGGACCGCCAAAGTAGCGACGACCAGTTCACGGCCAGTCGGAAGAACACGGGATCGGCGCATCGTTTCTCCTCAGGTAGCGCATGAACAGCTTCCCAGGAGGACGTCACAGGGGCATCACACCAACGTCACAGTTTCAACGCCCTCACCGAATCCCGACCCCGCGTCGAAATTCGCGTCTTCTGACCGCTGTCCGCTTCCTCGCCAACGCTGTAATTGTCGTTTTCCTACGAGGAACCGAATCATCGTGGGATTGAGCGACGTGGTGGTCGTGGTCGAGGCTGGCACAACGGGTGGTGCGCTCATCACCGCCCGAATCGCACTCGACTATGGGGTCCCGGTGTTCGCCGTGCCCGGTGATGTGGACCGTCCCGCATCAGTCGGCACGAACCTGCTGATTCGGGACGGTGCATTCCCTGTGCTCGACGCAGCGGATCTCGAGGCCACCCTCGATCTCGTCGTTCCGTTCGTCTAGAAGAGGAAGGCGCCGTCGCGGGACGCCGCCTGATGAACCCAGTCGGCGAGCAAGGCCTCGTCGATGGGATCGGTGTCCGACACGTGGTAGTAGCGAGCCTCGCCTTGCTTTGACGGGATCGGAGGCGGTGGGTCGAGCAGGGCACCGTTCAGGAACGTGATCTTCACGTACTTCGTGAAGCAGTGGAGGCTCAGGAACCATCCCCGGCCATCAAGGCCATAGAACGGGGAGTTCCAACGCACGGCCTTCTGGACATCGGGAAGGAGAGAAACAACCAGGGCGTCCAGTTGCCTGCCGATGTCGCCCTTCCAGCCCGGCATTGCGTCCAGGTACGCCTGAACCGGGGCGGCACCGTCGCCCTTCGGGATCTGTGGATTGCCTCCGGCCAGGAGGATGGGACCGTCACGATCGGCCATGCCGCGTGTCTCCTGAGGCTCCGTCGTGTGCGGGCGCACGATACCCGCGGTCGTCCATCGTTGACGCGCGCGGCTCCTCCCGCAACCATGGGGGGATGCCAGGGCCCACGATCGAAGACTCGGTGGGTGCATATCTCGATCGGTGCAGGATCGATCGAGGGCTGTCGCCGCACACCTTGTCCGCATATCGAACGGATCTCGACGACTTCGTCCAGTTCGCGACGAAGTACGGTGCGCCGCGCCTCGACCAGGTCGACCGGACCGTCGTGAGGCGATTCCTCGCGAACCTCTCGACCCGCGGCTACGCCCCGCGGACACTTGCGCGCAAGGCGTCGGCGGTGAGGGCGTTCCTCGAAGACGAGGCGAAGCGAGGGGCCATCTCTTCGAACCCCGCGGCGAACATTCCGCAACCGAAGCGTCCCCGCTCCCTCCCCAAAGCCGTCCCAGCGGGCACGCTCGGAGCGATGCTCGACCTCATCGACGGAAGCGAACCGGTCGACGTAAGGGACCGCGCGATCGTCGAGCTTCTGTACGCGACCGGTCTGCGTGTCAGCGAACTCGCGTCCCTGACCGTCGCCGATGTGCGGGGGAGGGACACCCTCCACGTCACGGGGAAGGGCAACAAGGACCGGGTGGTACCCATGACCCGCACGGCGAAGGCAGCGCTCGATGCCTACCTCACCCCTGGGGGCCGTGACGCTCTCGTCGGCGATCCGACGGATGCCCTTTGGGTCGGTGTGCGTGGTCGTCCGCTCGACACCCGGGGCATCCGCCGAGTCGTGCACGCCCGGGTTGGGGCCTTCCCGCATGCGCTCCGCCACTCGTTTGCCACGCATTTGCTCGAAAACGGGGCAGACTTGCGTGCGGTGCAGGATCTGCTCGGCCACGCAGAGCTCGCGACAACGCAGATCTACACTTCCGTGACCCGGAAGCACCTGACCGAGACCTACGAAAGAAGCCACCCTCGTGCCTGATGGCCAACAACACCTCGACGAGCTTTGGCAGTCGTACAAGGCGACGGGCGATCAGGCAGCCCGGGAGGGCCTGATCCTCCACTATTCCCCGCTGGTGAAGTTCGTGGCTGGCCGTGTCGGTTCAGGGCTCCCGAAGAACGTCGATCAGTCCGACCTCGTGTCGTTCGGGACATTCGGCCTCATCGATGCCGTCGACAAGTTCGAACCCGAACGGGGCTTCAAATTCGAGACCTATGCCGTCAACCGCATCAAAGGCGCGATCCTCGACGAGCTACGCGCCCTCGACTGGGTGCCGCGGTCGGTGCGTTCCAGAGCGCGTGAGATACAGAGGACGATGGCCGAACTCGAGCACAAGCTCCAACGGACCCCCACAGAGGACGAGGTGGCTGAGGCGATGGACGTGCCACTCGAAACCTTGCGTGACCACCTCGGTGAGATTGCAAACCTCGGTTTCGTCGCGCTCGACGAGCTCCTGAACCCGACCGAGCGCGATTCGGGATCGATGAGCGAGATGATCGCCGACACGGGTGCGATCGACCCGTCGGGCAACTTCGAGAAGGAAGAGACGCGCTACATGCTTGCGGACTCCATCAACAGGCTTCCCGACCGCGAGCGCCTCGTTCTCACGCTCTACTACTACGAGGGCCTCACCCTCGCGGAGATCGGCGGGATCCTCAACGTGACCGAGTCCCGCATCTGCCAGATCCACACCAAAGCCGTGTTGAGCTTGCGGAACAGGTTCATCGAACCCGCGTACCGGTAGGGCGCCGCTGCGCAAACGACCGGAGCGACCGTAGAATCGTCGCCAATCACACACACCCGTCGCAATCCTCGCGCGGTGCGCCGTAAGGCGTTCGAGGGCTCGAAGGACGGGTGGAAGCACCAACCCGAACAAGGAGAAACACCCATGGCAGTCATCGCCATGCGCGAACTGCTCGAAGCAGGCGTGCATTTCGGTCACCAGACCGCCCGGTGGAATCCGAAGATGCGCCCGTTCATTTTCTCGGAGCGCAACGGAATCCACATCCTCGACCTTCGCCAGACGCTCGAAGCGGCTGAGCAGTCATACGCGATTGCAAAGGACATCGCCGCAAGCGGCGGAACGGTCCTGTTCGTCGGCACCAAGAAGCAGGCGCAGGGGGCGATCGAGGAGGCAGCGAAGAAGGCTGGCATGCCGTATGTCAACCATCGTTGGCTCGGCGGCATGCTCACGAACTTCCAGACGATCCACAAGCGCATCCTCTACATGCTCGAACTCGAGCAGATGGAGAACAGTGGCGAGATGGAGTCACTTCCGAAGAAGGAGCGCCTCCGACTGCGCCGTGAGTTCGTGAAGCTCGAAGCAGTCCTCGGCGGCGTGCGCGACCTTCGGCGGGCACCCGATGCGGTGTTCATCGTCGACATCAATGCTGAGCACATCGCGGTGGCCGAGGCGAACCGCCTCGACATCCCCGTGATCGCACTGGTCGACACGAACTGCGACCCGGACCTCGTCGACTATGTCATCCCCGGCAACGACGACGCCATCCGTGCCGCGCAGCTGATCGCGAATGTGATCGCGGACGGGTGCCTCGCCGGCAAGGAGATCGCCAAGGCCAAGCGCAAGGACGCAGCTCCGGCCTCTGACGACACGATCAAGGAGTAGACGGTGGCAGATTTCACCGCACAGGATGTGCAGGCCCTTCGCAAGGCGACCGGTGCCGGCATGATGGACGCCAAGAAAGCCCTCGAGGCAACGGGAGGCGACGCGGACAAGGCAGCCGACTACTTGCGCGAGCAGGGGATCGCCGCGGCTGCAAAGCGCGCGGACCGTGAGCAGTCAGAGGGCGCGGTCGGCGTCTACATGCACAACCAGGCAGGTCGCCCGGTCATCGGCGTGCTCATCGGTCTTGCCTCAGAGACGGACTTCGTCGCGAAGAGCGAAGACTTTCTGTCGGCCGCCAACGACATCGCGATGCATGCCGCAGCGGCCCGCCCCTCGTGGGTGAGCAGGGATGAGGTTCCCGAGGACGTGATCGAGAAGGAGAAGCAACTCATCGCAGCACAGGCGCGGAACGAGGGCAAGCCCGAAGAGATCATCGAGAAAATCGTCGAAGGTCGACTCGGAGCGTTCTTCAAGGACAACGTGCTCCTCGACCAGGTTTTCGTGAGGAGCGAACGATTCGACGGTACCGTGGGAGAGATGGTGCAACAGCTCGCGGTGACGATGGGGGAGAACATCTCCGTGTCATCGATGGCTCGGGTCGAGATCGGATAGGCGACACCATGACCGGACGACGGGTCGTTCTGAAACTGTCCGGCGAGGCGTTTGCGAACGCTGAGCTCGGATACGGGATCGACCCCGACACCGTTGCAGCTACAGCCGGCGAGATCGCCGAGGTGGTTGCGGAGGGATACGAGGTCGCCGTGGTCGTCGGCGGGGGCAACATCTTCCGGGGCCTTTCTGATGCCGCCTCCGGCATGGACAGGGCCAATGCCGACTACATGGGCATGCTGGCGACCGTGATCAATGCGCTTGCGCTGCGCGACGGGCTCGAACGCGCCGGCGCCGAGTGCCGCGTCCAGACAGCCCTCACCATCCAGGAAGTTGCCGAGCCGTACATCCGGCTGCGAGCGATCCGCCACCTCGAAAAGGGCCGGGTCGTGATCTTTGCCGCGGGGACCGGAAACCCGTTCTTCACGACCGACACCACTGCCGCGCTCCGGGCAGCCGAGATCGGCGCGGACGCCGTGCTCAAGGCGACGAAGGTCGAAGGCATCTACACGGCGGATCCCAACACACATCCCGACGCCGAGCTCCTTGCCGAGCTCGATTACATGCACGCGATCGCCGAGCAGCTCGGGGTGATGGATACGACCGCGATTACGATGTGCATGGAGAACGACCTGCCGATCCGAGTGTTCAACATGACCGTGCCGGGCAACATCGCCCGTGCTGTGCGCGGCGAACCCGTCGGGACGTTGGTCGACGCAGGGAGGCGCGCATGATCAATGAGCTGCTCGACGAAGCCGACCGGAAGATGGACCAAGCGGTGGAGCACACCGTCGGCGAGTTCGGCACCATCCGGACGGGCAGGGCGAACCCCGGCCTCCTCTCACGCATCACGGTCGACTACTACGGAACGCAGACTTCGCTCCAGCAGCTCGCGAACTTCTCGGTCCCGGAGGCGCGGCTCCTGGTCGTGCAACCGTACGACAAGTCGGCGATCCCAGCGATCGAGCGGTCGATCCAGGAAGCAGACCTCGGTCTGAACCCTTCGAACGACGGGAACGTGATCCGTCTGGCATTTCCCTCCCTCACCGAGGAGCGTCGCAGGGATCTCATCAAGATGGTCCATCGTTTGGCCGAGGATGGCCGCATCGCCGTGCGGAATGTCCGCCGCCACTCCAAGGATGCGATCGAAGCCGAGGACGTCTCGGAGGATGATGTCCATCGCGCCGAGAAGGAACTGCAGGAACTCACGGACAAGCACATTGCCTCGATCGACGAAGCCCTCAGCCGGAAGGAAGAGGAACTGCTCGAGGTGTGAGCCTCGTGCGTCTTCCATCGTGAGCGCCGTTCCCAAGTTCGCACCTCCCGACCGGGTACCGTGGTGGAACCATGGCTGACAACAAAAGCTCCGGAGGGGGATTCGACGACTGGCTCGGCGAGGAGCCCGGTCCTGATACCGACCCGTATGCCGCGCTTGCAGAAGAGGTTGCTGACGACGACGCTGCGGAGATCTCGGATTGGGTCAGCGAAGGCGGAGCCCTCGAGGACCCGGACGAAACCGCCGAGGTGGCCGTTGTCGCGCTGGAAGAGCAGCCCGAACCGGAGCTTGAAGACGTCGAGGAGGCCGCCGTCGACGAGACGCTCACCGAAGAGGTTCCCGTCGAGCGCGACGACGGTGGTGGCGACGACATCGTGACGTTCGAGCCCGCCACGAGTGTCGAGTTCGCAGAATTCGACGGTGGCGATCGCGCCGACACCGACGAGATCCCGATCGTGGCCGCCGCACCCGTCGTGGATGCCACGGTCACCAACCTCACGGAGGTTCGGGGTGAACCGTTCGCCATCGATGACGATGAAGATGACGACACGGGCGAACTCGAGGTCATCGACGTCGACGAGGCAGAGCCCGCCCCAGACGAGGCCTTTGTCGACACCGGAGAACTCGATGTCGTCGAGTTCGAGCCTGTCGACGATGCAGAACACCTCGAAAACGATCCGGGGTCCGACCCCCAGAGCGATGAGACGTCCGATGCTTTCGACGTACTGTGGGACGAGGACGACGACGAACCGTTCGATTTGTCCCAGGGCGACTATCTGCACACGGCGACGCGAGAGCACGAGGGCCTCGCTGCAGCCATCGCCGTGGCGAACGATGAGGCGACTGAGCAGGTCGCGCTCTCCGCTCCCATTCCGGGACTCGAGTCCACTGTTGTGGGGTTCGATGATGTCGTCGAGGCCGAGGGCCACGGCCGGGTGTGGGCAAGCAAGTCAGGCGACCTCGTCGCGAGGGCGACAACCGGCCTGATACTGATCGCGGGCCTCGCCGCAGCGCTGATATGGCGGCCCGCGTTCGTTGCGCTCGCGACGGCGGTGTTCGTTGTTGGCGCGGGTGAGTTCTATACGGCCCTCGCCAGGGCCGGCCGCAAGCCTGTCTCGATCTTCGGGTTCGTGGGGATCATCGCTGCATCCCTCGGCGCATATGCATGGGGCGCGATCGCAATCCCTGCGGCGCTCACGCTTGCGACGCTGGTACTTCTCCTGTACTTCGCGGTCGTACCGACTTCGCGGGATCCGCTCGAAAGCGTCTCGCTGACCGTGACCGTCATGGTGTGGGCATCGCTCGGGTCGTTCGCCCTCCTCATCGCGGCGTCCGATGACTACCGCCGCCTGATCGGCGTCGTCGTGGTCGCTGTGGCGGCGATGGACATCACCCAGTACTTCGTGGGCCGCGCGCTCGGTCGACACAAGCTCTCGCCGTGGGTTTCGCCGAACAAGACCGTCGAGGGCCTCGTCGGAGGCGTCATCGTCGCGCTCGGAGTCGGGGCACTACTCGACTTCGTCGATCCATTCGGGCTCGACACCGGCCTCGTCCTCGGTGCGACCGTGGCCGTACTCGTGCCGCTCGGCGATCTCGCGATGTCCGCGGCAAAGCGGACTCTTGCCCTCAAGGACATGGGGTCGATCCTGCCGGGCCACGGAGGCTTCATGGACCGGATCGATGGGCTGTTGTTCGCGATTCCCGCGGCCTGGGCGATCTTCCTGTGGGCGGGCCTGCTCTGAGACCTCTTGTCGTCCTCGGCGCCACCGGTTCGATCGGCGGGCAGACAATCGATGTCGCAAAGCGGCTCGATATCCCCATTGCCGCGATCGCCGCGGCACACGCCTCGCCCGAACTCGTCGCGCTCGCCGAATCGTTGCCTGACGCAGACGTATACGTCGTCCATCGGGGTGACGAGGCCGAACGCCTCGAACGTCTGGCGGGAAGTCGCCTCCATTTCGGGAGCGGGTCGGTGACCGAGGTGGCAGCGACTCCGGACACCACGGTTGTCAACGGCATCGTCGGCTTCGCCGGGCTTTCACCATCCCTTGCAGCGCTGTACGCGGGCAACCGCCTGGCGCTCGCCAACAAGGAGAGCCTGGTGGCAGGAGGATCGCTCATCAAGCATGCGCTGGCGGACGGGGGCGGCGAGCTCGTCCCGATCGACTCGGAGCATTCCGCGATCTGGCAGTGCCTTCGCGGCGAGGAATCGGCATCCATACGTCGGATCGTGCTCACAGCCTCCGGGGGCCCGTTCCGGGGCCGCCCGCTGGCATCGCTCGACGAGGTCACTGTTGACGAGGCGCTCGACCATCCGACGTGGGACATGGGGCCGCGTATCACGATCGACTCCGCGACCCTCATGAACAAGGCGTTCGAGGTCATCGAGGCGCACCATCTCTTCGGTGTCGACTACGGCGCGATCGACGTCGTCGTTCACCCCCAGAGCGTCGTTCACTCGATGGTCGAGTTCGTCGACGGCGTCGTGAAGGCAGAGATCGGGTTCCCGGACATGCACAAGCCGATCCAGTACGCGATCACCGAGCCAGCCCGCGCTGCGGTCGATTCACCGCCATTCGACCTTGCAGGTCAATCGCTCACGTTCGAGCGCTTCGACCTCGACGAGACACCGTGCCTGCGGCTCGGATACGAGGCTGGCAGAGCCGGAGGTACTGCTCCCGCTGTGCTGAACGCGGCAGACGAGATCGCAGTCGCAGCCTTCCTCGAGGGTCGTATCCGATTCACCGAAATCGCCACGGTGGTCGCCGATGTGCTCGATCTCCACGACGTCCACGAGCCGGGTTCGGTCGACGACGTGGCCGACGTCGACGAGTGGGCACGTGCCGAAGCCGAGCGCGACATCGCGTCGCGGCGGGCGTGATTGTCGTGACCCGCGGGTAGCGTTCCCGGCACGCAGCGGAGAGGAAGCCAGTGGGACCGGCCGTCATGATCATCGGCGTGGTGGCGATGATCGTCATTCACGAGGGAGGCCACTTCGTCGCGGCCAAGGCCTTCGGGATGAAGGCGACCGAGGCGTTCTTCGGGTTCGGACCCCGACTGTGGTCCACGAAGCGAGGCGAGACCGAGTACGGAATCAAGGCCATCCCGCTCGGCGGCTACGTCCGGATCATCGGCATGAACCCGTTCGAGGAAGTCCCTCCCGAGGATGAGACGCGGACGTATCGGGTCGCCAAGTATTGGAAGAAGACGGTCGTCGTCCTCGCGGGCATCAGCACCCACTTCGTGATCGCCCTCGTCCTGCTCTGGGTGGTCGCCATCACGTGGGGCGTGATCGTGGTCGGACCCGACGATCGGGCCGTGCCGACGACGGTTGTCGCCGCCGTGTCGACGACGGTTCCCGGTTCGACGGAAACGTCACCATCGCTGTTGAGCGGTGTGATGCCCGGTGACAGGATCGTGTCCACGAACGGGGTTCCGGTCGTCGAGTGGCAGGACTTCGCCACGTTCGCGGAGGACCACGGTGGGGAGACCGTCGAGATCGGCATCGTGCGAGACGGGGTGGAGATGACCGCCGTGGCCACACTCGCCACAAGGGAGCGTGACGTCGTGATCGACGGCGAGCGGGTCCTCGACGAGGACGGCAACGCTGTGACCGAGACGGTCGGATTCTTCGGTGTGAGTCCGGAGCCTGAGAAGGAATTCATGGGCCCCATCTCCGCGATCCCGGTCGTGTTCGACCAGTTCGGCGAGGTCGCGACCGGAAGCGTCGTTGGCCTCGGGAAGATGGTGGTCAGCTTCCCACGACTGATCGGTTCGGTCTTCGGCGCCTCGGACGTCCCTTTGGAGGGTCGCCCGATCAGCCCGGTGGGCCTCGTTCAGAATGCGGGTCCGCTCGAACAGACATTGCAGCTTCTGGCTCTGGTCAACATCTTTGTGGGCGTCCTCAACTTCGTTCCCCTCTATCCCCTTGACGGCGGTCACTTCGCGGTCGCTACCTACGAGAAGGTGACCGGACGCGAACCGAACATCCAAAAATTGATCCCCGTCGCGGCCGTGGTGTTCATGTTCCTGGTCAGCCTGAGCCTTGTCGGGTTGTATCTCGACATCTTCCAGCCGGGCTCCCTCTGACCGACGCCTTCTGCGTAGCTGGTAGCTTCCCGTCAGGAGGTGGCTGTGCCGTTGTACATGGATCGTCATGAGGTTCCCGGCGCGTCTGCGGAGGACGTCGCGAACGCGCACGTGAGCGACCTCGCCACATCACCGAAATTCGGTGTGAAGTTCCTCTCGTATTGGTTCGACTCGGAAGAGGGCCGTGTGTTCTGCTTCGCCGACGCACCGAGCCGCGACGCCCTCGCAGATCTGCACAGTGAGTCGCACGGGTTGATCCCCAACGAGATCATCGACGTGTCGCAGGACGACGTCTTCCGGTTCCTCGGGCGGGTGCACGACCCGAAGAACGTGTCCGAGATCACGAGTCCGTTGCGCACGGTGATGTTCACCGATCTCGTCCGTTCGACAGAGATCCTGGGTGAGGTGGGCGAGACCGAGTTCATCAACGTCATCTCCGCGCACGACGGTGTCGTCCGCGAGGCGCTGTATCGCAACCGTGGGAGCGAGGTCAAGCACACGGGCGATGGGATCATGGCCTCGTTCGAGGATGCCGACGACGCGGTGCACGCTGCCGTTTCGATCGTGGAGGCCTTCCGGGACCTCGAACCCGTGAACGGCGTCAAGCTCGAGGTCCGGGTTGGTCTTGCGTCCGGGCAACCCGTCGACCGCGACGACGACCTCTACGGGCAAGCCGTAGTGCTTGCAAGTCGGCTCACGGACGCGGCGGCGCCGCAGCAGATCGTCGCCGCCGCGAGCGTGTTCGCGCACGCCGACCATCACGAGGACTTCGACGGCCCGTACGAACGACGCGTCAAGGGCTTCGCCGACCCCGTGGACGTCTACGAGGTGCGTAGCGGACAGGTGTCGAGCCATGTCGAGACCCTCGAGGCGAGCACGCCGCGCGCCTCGTGGTGGCAGCGGCTCACCGGCCGTTCGTAGCGAGCAGGCGAGTCGCCGGTACGCTTCAGGTATGAGCTTCGAGCGGCGCAACACGCGCCAACTCACGGTCGGATCCGTTCCCGTCGGGGGTGGCGCTCCCATCTCGGTGCAGTCGATGACGACCACCAAGACGGACGACGTCGACGGAACCCTTGCGCAGATCTACGCGCTTGCGGGTGCCGGCGCTGACATCGTTCGAGTGACCTGCAACACCGTGGAAGCCGCCCAAGGCATCGCTGAGATGATGCCGCGGTCTCCGGTGCCGATCGTCGCCGACATCCACTTCCAATACCGGTTGGCCCTCGCAGCGATAGAAGCCGGTGTGTCCGCGCTACGCCTCAACCCGGGGAACATCCGCAAGGAGGAGCACATCAAGGCCGTCGCTCGGGCTGCGGCTGACGCGGGGATCCCCATCCGCATCGGGGTGAACGCCGGGTCACTCGACAAGGACCTTCTCGAGAAGTTCGGCGGCCCGGTTCCAGAAGCGCTCGTCGCCTCTGCGATGACCGAGGTTGCCTACTTCGATGATGTCGGCTTCCACGACGTGAAGATCTCAGTGAAGCACTCGAACGTTGCGCTCATGGTCGAGAGCTACCGGCTCCTCGCGGACACGACCGATTACCCCCTCCACCTCGGTGTGACCGAGGCCGGCCCTCCGCCTGGCGGCCTGATCAAGTCGGTCGCAGGCATCGCGACGCTGCTCAGCGAGGGCATCGGGGACACGATCCGGTTCTCGCTGACGGCAGACCCCGTCGAGGAGGCGAAGGCAGGCCGATCTCTGCTCGAATACCTCGGACTGAGGGAACGGACGGGCCTCGACCTGATCGCTTGCCCGTCGTGCGGCCGTGCCGATGTCGACGTCATCAAGGTCGCGTCCGAAGTGAACGACCGGCTCACGGAGATGAAGCTCCCCATACAGGTTGCGGTGATGGGGTGCGTCGTCAACGGGCCCGGTGAAGCCAGAGAGGCCGATCTGGGTCTCGCAGCTGGCAAGGGCAAGGGCCACCTGTTCATCAAGGGCGAGGTCGTCAGGGTGGTCCCGGAGTCAGAGATGGTCGATGCCCTCATCGAGGAGGCGATGCTTATCGCCGAGCAGGGGACCGAAGCAAGACTCGCGGCCAAGGACGTGACCGCAGCCGACCTCGCCCAGGAGACGCGGATCGAGCTCCTGACATCGCAGGGCGATGCGAACGATGCTGAGCGCCGAAGGGCCGCAGTTGCCGATGTCGCCAGATCAGGATCGGACTGACCCGCGGCTATCCTCCCCGAGTCCTCCATCCGTCAGGAGCCAACGTGCGCTGGTCGCAGGCCTTCATTCCCACGCTTCGTGACGACCCAGCCGATTCAGAGGCGGTCAGTCACAAGCTGCTGGTGCGCGGCGGCTACGTCCGGCAGCTCATGTCCGGCATCTATTCCATGCTGCCCCTCGGCCAGCGAGTGCGCGACAAAGTGATGGCGATCATTCGCGAAGAGATGAACGCGATCAACGGCCAGGAGTTCCTCCTCCCAAACCTTCATCCGCGCGAGATCTGGGACCGGACCGGTCGCACCGTGTCCTTCGCCGAAGTGCTGATGACGTTCGACGACAACAAAGGTTCACCTGTCGTCCTCAGCCCCACACATGAGGAGATCTTCGCAACGGTCGCAGGGGAGCTGACGTCCTACAAGCAGCTTCCGCAGATGTGGTACCACATCCAGACGAAGTTCAGGGACGAGCCTCGTCCCAAGTCAGGGCTTCTGCGTGTGCGCGAGTTCACGATGAAGGACTCCTACTCGTTCGACATCGACGAGGCGGGCCTCGATGTGCAGTTCGACAACCACCGGAACGCGTATTTGCGAATCTTCGAACGCCTCGGCATCACGGCCGTGCCCGTTGCGGCATCGTCCGGCGCGATGGGTGGCAAGGAGTCCGTCGAGTTCATGATGCAAAGCGACATCGGCGAGGACAGTGTCGTCCATTGCGCGAACTGCGGGTATGCCGCCAACCGCGAGAAGGCCACATCGGCGATTCCCGATGTGGACGATCCGCCGGAGTCGGGCGCCCTCGAGGTGTTCGACACGCCGGGCGTTCGTACGATCGCCGACCTCGAGGTCTTCGAAGGAGGTGCGGTGGCCGATCGGCAGATCAAAACCCTCGTCTACGTCCTCGACGGCGAGTTCGCACTCCTCCTGCTTCGAGGCGACCACGCACTCGAGGAGCAAAAGGTCCAGGACGGCACGGGTGCTTCCGAGGTGCGTCCGGCGCACGAGGAGGAGATCCGTGCGCTGCTCGGTGCAGACGCAGGAAGCCTCGGAGCGGTTGGCGTGGATGGCATCCCGGTCTATGCAGACCATGCGCTCAGCGGTCGGTCCTCGATGACCACGGGTGCCAACGAGAACGACAAGCACATCCGCAACGTGGACGTCGCACGTGACATCGCGGTCACGAAATGGCTCGACCTTCGCTCAGTAGAGGACGGCGAGGGCTGCCCGAATTGCGGAGAGCCCCTCAACCTGTTCAAGGCGATCGAGGTCGGCCACATCTTCAAACTCGGGACCTTCTACGCCGAGCCGCTCGGGGTCAATGTGCTCGATGAACACGGGAAGACCGTGCCGATCGTCATGGGCTCATATGGCATCGGCGTCGAGCGCAACATGGCGGCGTCGATCGAGGCGAACCACGACGACAAGGGCATCGTGTGGCCGCTCGAGATTGCTCCGTTCGCCGTTGTCATCACCGTGATCAGGCCCGACGATGCGGCGACGATGGACACGGCTGAGGCCCTCTATGCCAACCTGTGGGGCAGGGGAGTCGAGGTGCTCCTCGACGACAGGGACGAGCGGCCAGGCGTGAAGTTCAACGACGCCGAGCTCATCGGCATCCCGTATCGCGTCACCGTGGGCCCTCGCGGGATCGCGGAAGGCATGTGTGAGGTCGTGGACCGCCGAACGGGCGAATCGACCGAGATCGCGATCGATTCGGCCGCGGACGAGATCGCGGGCCTCCTCGGCGTCTGAGGCCCGATCGGCCACCAACACGGGGGGCTGATATACTCGTCTCAACGAACCGAGAACTCTGCTGGGGTGGGCCGTGGCCCGCCCCTTTGTTTGGGCAGAGCTCTCTTTGGTGTGCAAGGAGCACGAATGGCGAGCGTCGCAGAGAAGCTGTGGGATCGAATCGACCCATATGTGGCTGCTGAAGGCGTGGAGCTCGACGATGTCGAGGTCCTCGGCGGCGGCCAGATCGTGCGCGTCGTCGTTGACGCTTCCGACCCGATCGGCGTCGACATCATTGCCGACCTTTCGCGAGGCATCAGCCGCCTGATCGACGAGGACGATCCGATCGAGGGGTCCTACACGCTCGAAGTTTCGTCGCCCGGGCTCGAAAGGAAGCTGACGAGGCCACGGCACTACGAAAAGTCGATCGGACGCGAAGTCATGGTCAAAACCCATGCCGATTTCGGGGGAGCGAAGGCGCACCGAGGCGTTCTTGTTGCGGCAACCGATTCCGCCGCGACAATCGACATCGAAGGAACCAACAGAACAATCCCATACGCGGCCATCGCATCGGCGCGCACCGTATTCGTGTGGGAAAAGAGCGAACGCCCGGGCAAGAGCTCGTAGGAGAGGGTATGGACTACAACCTGATGGATGCGCTCGAACTTCTCGAACGAGAGAAGGGCGTGCCGCGAGACACGATCCTCGAGGCGCTCGCGAACGCGCTCGTGTCCGCCTACAAGCGCACGCCGGGTGCTGCCGAGGAGGCCAGGGTCACGATTGATGCCGACACGGGCGAGATCAGGGTGTACGGACAGGAACTCGACGAGGACGGCAACGTCACCGACGAGTGGGAGGACACGCCTGATGACTTCGGCCGTATCGCCGCGACCACGGCAAAGCAGGTCATCCTGCAGCGCCTGAACGACGCAAAGCGCGAACAGGTCTACGAGTTGTACGAGGGACGCGAGGGCGACCTCGTAACGGGAATCATCCAGCAGAGCGACCACCGCTATTCGATCGTGGACCTGGGCGATGCCGAGGCGATCCTGCCCGGAAGCGAGAAGATCCCGTACGAGCGCCTCGAGCGCGGGAACCGCGTCAAGGCATGGATCCTCGAGGTACGAGGCGAGGGCAAGGGGCCGCAGATCGTTGTATCGCGCAGCCACCCCGAATTCATTCGAGCCCTCTTCGAGCTGGAGGTCCCCGAGCTCGTCGATGGCGATATCGAGATCAAAGCGATCGCCCGTGAAGCAGGGCACCGCACCAAGATCGCGGTCATGTCGCACGATCCGAACGTCGACCCTGTGGGTGCGTGCGTCGGATCCCGCGGCTCGCGGGTGCGCCAGGTGGTGACGGAGCTCAAGGGTGAGAAGGTCGACATCGTCGAGTGGGACGATGACTCCCGTGCGTTCATTGCCGAGGCCCTCAGCCCCGCCAGGGTTCAGGACGTCCGCATCGACGAGGAGGAGAACACGGCCATCGTCGTGGTCCCCGACCATCAACTCTCCCTTGCCATCGGCAAGGAAGGCCAGAACGCAAGGCTTGCGGCCCGCCTGAGCGGTTATCGCATCGATATCCGGTCGGAGTCCCAGGAGCTGGGCCTCGACGAGACCGAGGACGAAGAGGTCGAATTCGAGACGGTCGAGGAGGGCGACGGCGGCTCCGAGGCGGCAGCGGAAGTTGCCGAGGCCTCAGCCGAAGTCGAAGCAGAGAACGTATCCGAAGCAGCTGATGAAGCTGCCGAGGAGTCTGCGGAGGAATCCGCGGACGAGGAGAGCGAAGAAGAGAACGTCGCGGATGCGATGCCCGACAGCGAGGAAGCGACAGTCGCCGATGACGGCGACGAGGGCGCATCCGACGACGACCCGGACGACGACGAAGAACAAGCGTCCGAGTAGGCGAGGTAGCGCAACCGCGCGGAGGTCTGAGTGGCAAAGGTACGCGTATACGAACTGGCTCGAGATCTTGGGCACGAGTCCAAGGACGTACTGACGCGCGCCCAGGAGCTTGGCATCGACGTCAAGACGGCGTCGTCCGGTCTCGACGAGGATGCCGCGACTCTGGTGCGGATGTCCTACGAGGAGTCCGACACCGCAACGGCGGACGCAGCCGCGGAGACCGTCGACGAGGTGGCCGAAGAGCCCGTCGAGGCAGAGACGGCGCCCGAACCCGAGGCTGCCACGGAGACGCCGGACGAGGATGACGCCGAGGAGAAGGTGCTGCTCGTCGAACCGGGTATCACCGTCCACGAGCTTGCACGCATGGTCAAGATTCGGACGGCCGACATCGTCAAAACGCTCATGTTCATGGGCGAAATGGTCCCCGGCGGAGGCGAGATCCCACACCATGCCATCGAGCCGCTCGGAAGGGAGCTCGGGTGGGAGCTGTTGGTGGCAGAGTCCGACGACGAACCGGAAGACGAGGGCCGAAGCCGCCACATCATCGAGTTCGAGGACGATCCATCGAGCCTCGAACCACGTCCACCAGTTGTCACGGTGATGGGACATGTCGATCACGGGAAGACGCAGCTGCTCGACACGATTCGCCACGCGAACGTGATCGAGGGCGAGGCCGGGCGCATCACCCAGCACATTGGTGCGTACCAGGTGACCCACAACGGATCGAAGGTCACGTTCATCGACACGCCGGGCCACGAGGCGTTCACTGCCCTCCGCGCGCGGGGAGCGGACGTCACCGACATCGCGATCATCGTGGTCGCGGCTGACGACTCGGTGATGCCCCAGACGGTCGAGGCCATCAATCACGCAAAGGCGGCCGAGGTGCCGATCATCGTGGCCATCAACAAGATGGACCTCGAAGCAGCCAACCCACAAGCGGTGAGGGCCGCCCTGACGCAGCACGAGATCGTTGTCGAGTCCCTCGGCGGCGAGACGCCTGCGATCGAGATCTCCGCGCTCCAGGGAACGAACATCGAGGATCTCCTCGAGATGATTTCGCTCGTCGCAGAGGTCGAGGAGCTCACCGCGAACCCCAAGGCGCCGGCGATCGGAACGGTCATCGAAGCACAACTCGAGGTCGGCAGGGGGCCAGTCGCAACTGTCATCGTGCAGCGTGGCACCCTCAAGAAGGGCGATGCACTCGTTGCCGGACCTGTCGCAGGGCGGGTGCGTGCGATGTTCGACGATGCAGGTGAGCAGATCACGAAAGCTGGCCCGTCGTCGCCCGTGGTCATCATGGGTTGGGACGAGGTCCCGACCGCAGGCGACATGTTCGAGGTCGTCAACAACGAACGTACGGCACGCAAGAAGGCGCAGGCAAAGATCGACGAGATCCGGGCACAGGAGCTGACGGTTCCTACCGGCACTGACCGCCTTGGGCACCTGATCGAGCAGCTGCGGACGCAGGACCATTCGGAGCTGAGGCTCATCGTCAAGACCGACACGCACGGTTCCCTCGAGGCGATCAAGGACTCTGTCGCGAAGATCAGCCGCGAGGACGGCTACGTGACGATCGTGCATGCCGCCGTCGGCGGGATCACTACGAACGACATCTCCCTCGCGGAGGCATCGGGCGCCATCGTGTACGGGTTCAACGCCCGGCCGGATGCGTCGGCGCGTGCCGCAGCGAAGGAAGCCGCGATCGACATTCGGACCTTCTCGATCATCTACGAACTCCTCGACGACGTCGAGGCGCTCCTCGTGGGTGAGCTCACACCCGAGGAGGTCGAGAACTTCCTCGGCGTCGCCGAGGTCCGCCAGGTATTCCGGGCACCACGGCTTGGCGCCGTGGCCGGGTCGTACGTCACTGAGGGCTCGATCAACCGAAACGCGAGAGCTCGTCTGGTGCGCGACGGCGTCGTCGTCTACGACGGCACCATCGTGTCGCTCCGTCGCTTCAAGGACGATGTCCAGACCGTCGCGACCGGATACGAGTGCGGTATCGGGCTGGCAAACTTCCGTGACATCAAGGAAGGCGACACGATCGAGTCCTATGTGGTCCGCGAGGTCGCGCGCACGTAGAACGTGGCACGCCGATACCGCGTTGGGAGCGGATGACCATGGCACGAGCAAAGAGCCAACGGATGCGCAAGGTCAACGAGCTCGTCCGCGAAGTCGTCGCCGACGCCGTTGTGGACCTCAAGGACCCGCGCATCGGGTTCCTCACCATCACCGGCGCCGAAACGAGCCCGGATCTCCGCTACGCCATCGTGTACTACTCGGTGCTCGGCACAGACGAGGAGAAGGCTGGCACCGCCGATGCGCTTGCTTCGGCGTCAGCGAGGATCCAGTCCCAACTCGGGCGTCAGACGAAACTTCGTTACACGCCGAAGCTCGAGTTCCGCGTCGATCCTGCGATCGATCGCGGCATGAGGGTGTCCGAGCTCCTTTCAGAGTTGAGCGCTTCGGAGGCGTCGGGTCTTGTGGATGAGGAGGAGGATTCTGAAGATGGCGAGTCCTGAGGTAGCCGCCAGCATCCGCGCCCTGGCTGAGGCAGTCAACGCTGCGACGTCGATAGGCGTCGTTGGCCACGTCAACCCAGATGGAGACGCCCTCGGATCGATGGCCGCGCTCGCACTCGGCGCCCGCGGCGCCGGAAAGCGGGCTGTTGCCTCGTTCGACGAGCCGTTCATCGTTCCTGACACGCTTTCATCACTCGACACGTCAGCACTCGTCCCACCATCGGAATTTCCGAACGACCTCGACCTCGCAGTGGCCGTCGACACATCCGTACGGCACCGGGTCGGCTCACTTGCTCTCGCCATGGAGTCGGCGAAGAGGCTGGGCGTTGTCGACCACCACATCTCAGACGGAGGGTGGGGTGACGTGGTGGTCATCGATTCGAGCGCTGCATCGACGACGGAACTCGTCTTCCACCTATTGAAGGAACTCGGGTGGGCGATCACTCCGGAGATCGCAACGGCGCTCTACGTCGGTCTTGTCACCGACACGGGCCGATTCCAGTACTCGAACACCACGCCCGAGACGCATCGCATCGCCGCCGAACTCCTCGCCGCCGGCGTCGCTCCCGATCTCGTCGGTCAGAAGTTGTTCGAGGAGGCGCCGTTCGGGTACTACGAACTCGTTGCTCGAGTCCTCGGGCGAGCGAAGTTCGATCGCGAGCGAGCTGTCGTGTGGTCGAGCGTCACAGACGAGGATCTTGCGGCTTGCGGGCTTCGCTCAGATCAAGCCGACGGGCTCATCGATCTCGTGCGGCTGGCGAAGGGGAGCGAGGTCGCGTGCCTGCTCAAGGTGCGCGATGGCGTGGTCAAAGGATCCCTCCGATCGCGGGGAAAGATCAACGTGGCGGCCATCGCCGGCCTGTTCGGTGGCGGCGGACATCACAACGCCGCGGGGTTCACGTCGCAACACACGGTCGAGGACACAATCAGCAAGGTGCTGTCCGAGATCTCCGATGGCTGATACGCCTCACGGCTTCCTCCTCGTCGACAAGGCAACGGGATGGACGTCGCACGACGTCGTTGCCAAAGTCCGCGGGCTCGCCGGCGGGAAGGTTGGGCACGCGGGGACCCTCGACCCCATGGCCACCGGCCTGCTCGTCGTCGCGCTGGGAAGGGCAACGCGCCTTCTTCGGTACATCCAGGGCGCGGAAAAGGAATACATCGCGACGGCGCAGCTCGGCGTGGCGACCGATTCGCTCGACGCGGACGGCGCTGTGCTCTCCCGGGAACCGATCCATGTCGAGACCGACCAGATCGAGGCGGTGCTCGACCGCTTCCGCGGCGAGATCCTGCAGGTGCCCCCGATGGTGTCGGCCCGTAAGGTCGAGGGAAGGCGTCTGTACGCCCTCGCGAGGGAGGGGAAGGTCGTCGAGCGTGACGCACGGCCGGTGACGATCAACTCGCTCGAGCTGGTCGATGTCGCGCCATCGGATTACACGGAGGTCACGTTCCGGACCGTGTGCTCGACGGGGACCTACATCCGCACCCTTGCAGACGACATCGCCAGAGCGCTCGGCAGCCGGGCACATCTGACCATGCTGCGACGACTTCGGATCGGCACCTTCAGCGTCGATGACGCCGCGAGCGTCGAGGAGGTTGGAACCGCCACGGACGCCGGGCAGCTCGGCGAGATCATGCTCACGGCTGCGGACGGCCTCAGGGATCTGTTGGAGATCGTGATCGGCTCGTCCGACGCCATGCGGGTCCGGAACGGCGTCGCCCTCGCGGTGGGCGAGTGGGACATCCCAGACGGCACCGCGGTGCGGGTGGCCACGGAAGCCGAACACGACGTCCTCGCCGTGTACCGTCGCGACGGTGACAAACTCAGAGCCGAGGTGGTGCTCTCTTGAAGGTGTTTGAAGGCCCCCCGGCGACGTGGGATTCGGGCGCTGAGGCCACGGCGGTTGCCGTGGGTGTCTTCGACGGCGTCCATCGGGGCCACAAGGCGGTGTTCGACGCGCTCACCGAGTCGAGCGACGGGGCGCCGCGTGTCGCGATGACGTTCTCGACCCACCCCGACGCCATCGTTTCAGGGGTACCCGCACCGCCAGCGCTCACGACCCTCGAGCGTCGCCTCGAACTCTTCGATGAAGCAGGCCTCGACATGGCGGCGTTCATTGACTTCGACCACACGGTGATGCAGATGTCGCCTGACGCGTTCGTGGAGGAGTATCTCGTCGAGGGCCTCTCCGCCAAGGTCGTCGCGGTCGGCGACGGGTTCCGGTTCGGCCACGGCGCCACAGGGACCGTGGACACGCTCCGGCTGCTCGGCCAACGCCACGGGTTCCGCATCATCGCGACCCCCATCGTGCGGATTCATGGAACCGAGGTGCGATCACAGGCGATCCGTGCGGCGATCGCAACGGGAGGCGTCGAGCTTGCGGCAAGGATGCTCGGACGGGCGTTCGAGATAGAAGGCAAGGTTGTCGCTGGCGACGGACGCGGGCGGACGATCGGCGTTCCGACCGCCAATGTCGAGATGCCGCACGGATTCGTCAGGCCAGCTGGAGGCGTGTATGCAGTGAGATGCACGGTCGACGGTGTGGTGCACGACGGGGTGAGCAACGTCGGGACCCGGCCGACATTCGATGGCGAGGGTGAGACCATCGAGGTCCACCTTCTGGACACGGAACTCGATCTCTACGGCAAGGTGGTGCGTGTCGCCTTCATCGACCGCATTCGAAACGAGCAACGCTTTGCATCGGTGGATGCCCTCACCGCGCAGATCCAGGACGACATCGCGAAGACCCGGCTGATCCTCGAGCAGATAGGTGCCCGCTAGCTCGTCGGACCCCTTGTGGTCGGCGATCGCATGTGACACCGTTGACCCGTTCCGCGCTTCCCGGTTGGGAGTCGCATGTCGATCCTTGTCCCGCTCCTCATCGCTGCTTCGTCCGTTTCGCCAGCGTCGGTTTCCACGCCTGCAGACGGACTGCGTCTCGACGCTGATCCACCCGTGGTGTCGCAGGTGCGCCTCCCCGGGAGCGGCTCGGGCTCTGGGTCAAGCGTTCCGACCGCGCCCGTCGGTCTCGGCGGTGCAGCTGTTCTTGGTGTCGTGGCGGTCGCAACCCTCGCGTACACGAAGCGCCGTCAGGATCCGCTCGTCGTCCTCGTCCACGGTGACGGCGGCTCGGCTGAAGACTTCTCGGAGCTCGTTCGAGGACTCGAACTCCCGGGCGACCGGGTGATCGCGTTCGACTACCGCACAGTGATGCCCGGTGAGAACTCGACGGAGGCGTCACGTCATGCGTCTGCCGCCGATGCCGCAGAAGCGCTGGACGCATTTCTGCGGGACCTCGCAGAGGAGAATGCCAACATCTACACGATCCACCATTCGAAAGGCGGAGCTGTCGGTGTCGAGGTCATCGCGTCGCTCGACGACGGTACCCGTCCTCCGATCGACGGCTATCGGGGTGCGGCCCTGCTCGAGCCAGCCATCGGCACGGGATTCGTCGGGTCGCTGCAGAGCCTCTCCGAGGGAACCGACCTCATTCCCGACAACGGTGACTTCAATCCCATCCGGTGCGACGACGACGGCTGTCGCGACATCCGCGAGCATCTCGGCGAGGCCTCGGGTGTCGAGGTCATCGCCATCAAGAACCCGGACGCGCTCGTCACGAACTTCACCGATCGGCCTGAAGGGCTGAGGACGTACGATCTCGTGGACGATGGTGCACCGAGCGCTTGGTTCTATGCATGGCACCCGGTGGAGTTCATCAACCGGATCGGAGAGGCCCATGGCTCCGTCCTCGGGCACCCTGCGGTGACGTCCTGCATCCGGGATGAGATCGAACTGCCGGGGTCGTGCACGTGGACAGGGGACGGCTTCAATGTGCCTGCCGATATTGGCGCGGGAGGCGGTTCGCATGGCCTCCGGGCGATGTGAACGACTCTTCCGCCGAGTCGGTGCCAGTGTGCGAGATAGACACGTGCGCTGCTAACCTGCCTGTTGGGCGTTCGCCCGATCCCTTACTCGCGCAGGAAAGTACCTCGTGAACGACACTCAATCTGTTGTAGACGAATACGGCAAGAATGCCTCGGACACCGGTTCGCCGGAGGTCCAGGTTGCGCTGTTGACTGAGCGGATCAATCACCTGACCGAGCACCTGAAGATCCACAAGAAGGATCATCACAGCCGGCGGGGACTGCTCATGATGGTCGGTAAGCGTCGGCGACTGCTTCGGTATCTCCAGGAAAATGACGTGGAGCGCTACCGATCCCTGATTGCAAAGTTGGGGCTGCGTCGCTGAGACCGACGAGAAGGCGGCGGGAGCCGCCTTCTGTCCTATCACGACGATTCATTGGAGGATGAGCTCCAGTTGACAGTGGACGCGGTTCGACACCGCCTGACGCGAACCCCGTCCACTGCCAATTGGGCTTCCTCCCGATACAAAGGAGGAACGTGTGGCAGAAACCACCGTTCGCGGGCGTGTTGGTGATGTGGAAATCATCCTCAGCGCAGGAAAGCTCGCACAACTTGCCGATGGCGCGGTAACAGCCCGCATCGGCGACACCGAGGTCCTCGTGACCGCTACGGCAAGTCGCAGCCTTCGCGAAGGCGTCGACTTCTTCCCCTTGACGGTTGACGTCGAGGAGCGGACGTATGCCGTTGGTCGGATTCCCGGATCGTTCTTCAGGCGTGAGGGTCGGGCAACCGAGAAGGCGACGCTCACCGCGCGCTTGATCGACCGCCCGCTTCGTCCGAATTTCGCAGATGGCTATCGCCACGACACGCATGTCGTCGCGACCGTGCTTGCAGCGGATCTCGAGAACCCGCACGACATCATCGCGCTCAACGGCGCGTCGGCTGCCCTCACGGTCAGCCCGATCCCGTTCGAGGGCCCCATCGGATCCGTCCGCCTGGCGCTCGCGGACGGCGAGTGGATCCCGTTCCCGACCTATGAGCAGGGCGACGAAGCCGTGTTCGAGATCGTGGTGGCGGGCAAGCGCAACGCCGAGGGCGGAATCGACATCGCAATGGTCGAAGCCGGTGCGTCCGAGGACGGGTTCCGTCGCGTCCAGGACGGCGCACAGGCATCCGACGAGGCGACCGTCGCCGCAGGGCTCGAACTCGCGAAGGAGTTCATCGCAACGATGATCGACCTTCAGCTCGAGCTGGCCGAGAAGCTCGGCGAGCCGGAGCCGGTCGAGTGGACATACCTGTCCGACTATTCGGACGAGATGTACGACAAGGTCTTGGCCTTCGCAAAGCCGAAGCTCGAGGCACTCGGAACGATCGTCAAGAAGCACGAACGCCAGGACGCAGAGTCCGCCGTTCGTGATGAGCTGATCGAGTCCCTGAACCTCGAGGACGGCGATACCGATTCGCTCAAGCAGGCCAAGGCCGCGTTCTCGAAGGTCCAGAAGGACGTGATGCGCAGCCGCGTGGTGAACGAAGGCATGCGCATCGACGGTCGCGGAGTCACCGAGATCCGTCCGCTGACGGTCGAGGTCGGGCTCGTACCCGGTGCACACGGTTCGGCCATGTTCCAACGTGGCGAGACCCAGGTGCTCAACGTGACCACCCTCGGGATGCTGAAGATGGAGCAGATGCTCGACACGATCTCGCCTGAGGACTCGAAGCGGTACATGCACCACTACAACATGCCGCCGTACGCCACGGGCGAAGCCGGCTTCATGCGCGGTCCGAAGCGTCGCGAGATCGGCCACGGAGCCCTTGCCGAAAAGGCGCTGCTCCCGGTGATCCCGCCAGCTGAGGACTTCCCCTACGCATACCGACTCGTGTCCGAGGTGCTGATGTCGAACGGCTCGTCATCGATGGCATCGGTGTGCGGTTCGTCGCTGTCCCTCATGGACGCCGGCGTTCCGATCCTCGCACCGGTTGCGGGCATCGCGATGGGCCTCATCCACCACGACGAGAAGTTCGTGACCCTCACCGACATCCTCGGTGTTGAGGATCACCTCGGTGACATGGACTTCAAGGTCGCGGGAACGCGTGACATGATCACCGCGCTCCAGCTCGACACGAAGATCGAAGGACTCCCCGCTGACGTGCTCATCTCCGCGATGAACCAGGCACGCGAGGCTCGCCTCACGATCCTCGATGCGATGGCTGCGGTCCTCGCCGAGCCGAGGCCGGAGCTCGCCGCGACGGCACCGAAGATCGAAGCGATCATGGTCCCCAAGGACAAGATCGGCGAGGTCATCGGCCCGAAGGGCAAGACGATCCGTGAGCTCGAGGAAGAGACCGGCGCGACCATCGAGATCGACGACGACGGCACGGTCCGCGTCGGCGCTCCCGATACGACGTCGATGAACCTCGCGAAGGAGCGCATCCTCGCCATCGGGTTCCCGCCCGAGGCCGAGATCGGCGCCGAGTACGACGGGGAGGTCGTGAACATCACCAAGTTCGGTGCGTTCGTCAACATCCTCCCTGGTCGCGACGGCCTGCTCCACATCTCGAAGATCGGCGGCGGCAAGCGCATCGACAAGGTCGAGGACGTACTTTCGCTCGGCGACGCCGTCAAGGTCG
>QJWC01000087.1 GCA_003235475.1 Acidimicrobiia bacterium
GAAGACGAAGTTTGTCAGTGTGCCACCGAGCGTCGCCCATCGGAGCCGAGGATCAGCGAAGAGAACCTTCACCCCCGACTTGAGAGCTTCGCCGAAAGGTTCGCGGACGGGCTTTGCGTGTGGCCGGATGGGCCGAACAAGGGCAAGGAAGAGGGCTGAAGCGACGAAGGTGGCGGCGTTGATGGCGAATGCGAGGGCGAACCCGCCCGCAAAAGCCACGATGAACCCGCCTGCGAGCGGGCCAATGCTGAGCGTGAGCGTTCTGGCGAGGCCGAGATCCGAGTTCGCTGCGACGAGATCGTCCTCGAGCAGGCTCTGGGTCATCCAGGACTGAAGCCCCGAGTCGAACAGGACGGCCATCGCACCAACGACGAAAGCCACGAGGAACACGATCGCAGGCGACGCCCAATCGGAGAGGGCCGCAATCGACAGCACGAGGAACGCAATGGCGCGAACGAGATCCACGCCGATGAGCGTCGTTCCCAGGCGCCTTCGTCGGTCGAGGAAGACGCCTGCCGCGAGGCCGAACAAGAGCATCGGTAGCGTCTCAGCGGCTGCCGTCAACCCGAGGTCGAGCGCGTCCCCTGTGAGGGCGAGCATGAAGTAGGGAAGTGAGAAGAAGGCGATGTAATCGCCGAACAGGGAGATCGCCTGGCCGCCGACGATCGGAATACGGTTGCGCCTTGCCCGGCGCACCTGATCTTCGGACGGGATATCCACCGGTTTCGCAGTATCCACGCGGCGAGCGTAGCGCACAGGCCCCGCGAGCCGAATCACGCCGTTCCGCCGCGCGTTAGCCTTGTGGCGAAGGAGCGAACGCGATGGCACAAATCAGCGACATACCGCGCCTCGTCGGCGAGTTCGTCGCGCTCGCGAAGGAGTACCTCCTCCAGGAGACCGTTGAACCTGCCAAACGGCTCGGTCACTTCGCTGGCTTCTCGATCGGAGCGACCGGGCTCTGGACCATCGGATTCGTCCTCCTCGCGGTCGCCGGACTCCGGACGATCTACAGCGCCCTGCCCGAGGGCCCGTATTGGGAAGCACTCGCCTACCTCATCGCCACGATCGCCATTGGCGCCTTCATGGCGCTCGTGGTAGCGCTCGTCCCGGACCGCGGCGTGCACGACAGCCCGAAACCTGCGCCTGAAGGAGGCACGGAGTGACCAGTGTCACGAGGTCGGACCTCGAAGCGAAACTGCGCGAGATCGAAGGCGTCGTCGTCGATGTCGAAGAAGAGGCAAAGTCGAGCGCCAGGATGCTCGCAATCGGCGCGGCCGTGCTCGTGATCGGCATCGTGGCCATCTCGGTTTGGCGCTCCCGACGCAACAAGATCCGCGTCGAGGTGTACAAGCTGTGACGGGTGCCGTCGGCTATGCGATTCGCCGGAGGTTTCGGCGGCGATTCCATCCGATGGTCCTCGTCGGGTGGAAGGTCCTCCGCCAGCGAACTGCGGCGGGTGGGACCAAGTCGGCCGTCGGCCTCGGGCTCATCGTGGCCGGGCTGCTCCTGAAGAAGTCGGATCCCGTGCTCGTTCACCGGGAGGTGATCGAAGGCACAGGGGACATTCGAGTGCACGTTGTCCCGGAGGTCGGAACAAGGGGATCGCGGCGATGAATCGCAACCGACAGCGGTGGGTGAAGATCGTCATCTGGCTGGTGGTCGCGACGATGGTCATCACGCTCCTCGCGACGATCGCACCCGCGCTCACGTGAGCGGCGGCCCGTTCGTCGAAGGGGAGAGCTGCCTCCTCCTTGACACACGCGGCAAGCAGTACCTCCTCACGCTCGACCCCTCGCTCACCTTCCAGTGCGACATGGGCCAGATTCGCCACGGCGACATCGTCGGCACTTCCGAAGGGTCGATGATCCGTACGTCCAAGGCCTCGCCGATGGTCGCGCTGCGCCCTCGCCTCGCCGATTACGTCCTGAAGATGAAGCGGGGAGCGGCGGTTGTCTACCCAAAGGACGCTGCCGCGATCATCCACTGGGCAGATGTCGAGCCAGGGTCCACAGTGCTCGAGGCCGGAACCGGATCCGGAGCGTTGACCCTCGCGCTGTCACGAGCGGTCGGGGATCGTGGTCGCGTCGTCACGTGCGACGTGCGCGGCGACCACCAGACGCACGCGAAGCGTCTCATCGAGCGTTTTCGAGGAGCGGTGCCGGCGAACATCGAGTTCCGAGTCGGAGACGTGACCGACCACATCGCCGAGGTCGCGCCGGACCATCTCATCCTCGATCTTCCCGAACCGTGGCATGCGGCAACCGTCGGTGCAGACTTCATCAAGGGCGGCGGGTCACTCGCTGCGTATGTTCCGACGATCCCCCAGGTGGAGCAGCTCCGGTCAGCCGTCTCCGCGACGAAGGCGTTCGTCGAGGTCGACACGTTCGAGGTGCTGATGCGATCGTGGAACGTGGACGGGGCGTCCGTACGACCGGACCACCGAATGGTCGGTCACACGGGCTTCATCACCGTTGCTCGCCGGCGTGTGAAGGAAGTCAGGGACGAGCTGGGCGACGCAGGCTGACGGACGCCGCGCCTACGGCTCGATGTAGATGCACTCGCCCGGGCATTCCTCGGCCGATTCGACGACGAGATCGAGCTGCGCGTCAGGGAAGCTGGCCATGCCCTGGGCACCCTGGGGATTTCCCTCGGATGCTGCGTAGATCTTGTCTCCTTCGCGAACATACGCAAGGCCGTCGTCGAGCAGGACGAAGACGTCTGGCGCGATCTCCTCGCACAGCCCGTCGCCTGTGCACAGGTCTTGATCGATCCAGACCTTCATCGCCCATCCTCCCGGTCGAGTAGCTGGATCGTAGTGCCATCGAAGGCACCCAATGCGGTGATGTGGCACTTGCGAATGCGCCCTCTACACTCGGATTTCGACGCCACGGCATTCCGAGGTGGAGGAGGCAACGGTGTCCGCAAGCGATCGGCCAGCAGACCGGGCGATGGTCCGGGAGCTCGAAGAGGAAATCGCCGTGCTACGGCGGAGGCTCCAAGATGCTCCGAGGAGGGTCCGCCTCCTCGAGGAGCGGCTGGTCGATGTCCGAAACCAGCTCGGCCAGGCATCCAGCCAGAACGAGAAGCTCGCGACCGCCCTTCGTGAGACGAGGGAGCAGCTCGCTCTCCTTCGGGATGAGGTGGAGAAGCTCACTGCGCCGCCTAATCCCTTCGGCACCGTCGTCCAGATGAACTCGGACGGGACGGTCGACATCTATTCCTCCGGGCGGAAACTCCGTGTCGCCGTCGAGCCGACCGTTGAGATCAAGGAGCTGGAGGCCGGGCAGGAAGTCATCCTGAACGAGGCATTCAACATCGTGGATGTCCGCGCGTACGAGCCGACCGGGGAGGTTGCGACCGTCAAGGAAGTGATGGGAGACGGTCGTCTCATCGTCCTCGGAAGGGGAGACGAGGAGCGCGTGGTCTCCCTCGGTGCACCGACCAAGGACACGTACATCCGCGTTGGCGACCACGTTCGCCTGGAACCGAAGACGAACTTCGTGTTGGAACGCCTCGAGCGGCCCGAGGTCGAAGAACTCGTCCTCGAGGAAGTCCCGGACATCACGTACGAGGACATCGGCGGACTCGACCAACAGATCGAAATCATCCAGGACGCGGTCGAGCTGCCATATCTGCACCGCGAGCGGTTCGCGGAATACGATCTTGCGGCCCCTAAGGGTGTCCTGCTGTACGGGCCCCCCGGCTGCGGCAAGACGCTCATCGCAAAGGCCGTGGCGAATTCCCTCGCGAACGCCGTGCGAGCGACCACCGGCCTCGCGGACGCACGGTCGTACTTCCTCAACATCAAGGGGCCTGAGCTCTTGAACAAGTACGTCGGGGAAACAGAGCGGCAGATCCGCCTCATCTTCCAGCGCGCCAAGGAGAAGTCCGACGAAGGCGTCCCCGTGATCGTCTTCTTCGACGAGATGGATTCCTTGTTCCGCACCCGGGGCACGGGCGTGTCGTCGGACGTGGAGTCGACTATCGTCCCGCAGCTCCTCAGCGAGCTCGACGGCGTCGAGTCCCTCAAGAACGTGATCGTGATCGGCGCCTCGAACAGGGAAGACTTGATCGATCCCGCCATTCTGAGGCCCGGAAGGCTCGACGTGAAGATCAAGATCGAACGTCCGTCTGCCGACGCCGCGCGACGCATCTTCGCGATCTACCTCTCAGGTGATCTGCCATTCGACGAGGAAGAGGTCGCCAGCTTCGAATCGCTCGACGCAATGCGTGAGGACCTCATCGAGCAGACCGTCACATCGATGTACGCCGAGGGCCCGAAAAACCGGTTCCTCGAGGTGACCTACGCGAACGGGGACAAGGAAGAGCTCTATTTCAAGGACTTCGCGTCCGGTGCGATGATCGAGAACATCGTCAGAAGGGCGAAAAAGGAAGCCATCAAGCGGGAGATCGACGGCGGGCCACGCGGGCTGCGCCAGGCGGACCTCCTCGAGGCTGTCTCGCAGGAGTTCAAAGAGCACGAGGACCTCCCGAACACGACGAATCCCGATGACTGGGCGCGCATCTCAGGCAAGAAGGGCGAACGCATCGTCTACGTGCGGACGCTCATCGAAGGTGACGGCGAGCAGCGCACCATCGAAGCGGTGACGCCGGGCCAGTATCTCTAGGGCCGTGGAGACACGCGTTCTCGGCACGGAGGTCGAGTACGGCATCTCGGTCGCCGGAGATCCTTCCGCGAACCCTGTGAACGCGTCGGGGACGGTCGTCAACGGCTATGCGGCAGGCGCAAACCGCATCCGGTGGTCCTACGAGGACGAGCATCCAGGGAGAGACGCACGCGGCTTCTCACTCGGAGACGTCCCCGTCGACGACATGGATTCGGGACTCGTCAACTCGGTGCTGGAGAACGGCGCACGCTTCTACGTGGACCACGCGCACCCGGAGTACGCGACACCCGAATGCGGTGATCCTCTCGAAGCCACGCTGCACGACAAGGCAGGGGAGGTCGTCGTCCACAGGGCCGCGCTCGGGGCCGCCGCGTTCCAGCAGGATCGCCGCAGGGTGCTCATCCACAAGAACAACTCGGACGGGAAGGGCAATTCCTACGGTGCGCACGAGAACTACCTCGTCGATCGGTCGATTCCCTTCGGCCTGATCGCACAGACGATGCGCCCATTCCTGATCTCGCGCCAGCTGATATCGGGATCCGGCAAGCTCGGCTCGGAACACAACCGGCCGCACGTGGATTACCAGCTCACCCAGCGAGCCGACTTCTTCGAAGAGGAGATCGGACTCGAGACGACGCTCAAGCGACCGATCATCAACACGAGGGACGAGCCCCACGCCGACCCGGCCAAGTACCGCAGATTCCACGTGATCTTCGGCGACGCGAACCTCAACGAGGTCCAGACATTCGTCAAACTCGGCTCGACCGCGTTGATGCTCATGGCACTCGAAGCAGATGCGCTCGAAGAACCTGAGACGCTCGAGGACCCGGTTGCGGCCGTTACCACCGTGAGCCATGACCTGCAGTTCGACGCCACCCTCCCGACCGAAGGCGGCGGGCAGACGACGGCGCTCGAGATGCAATGGAAGTACCTCTCTGCGCTCGATTCCTTCGCATCGGAGTCCTCGGTGAGCGCGGTGTACAAGACCGTGCTCGTCGAGTGGCGCAAGCTTCTCAGCGACCTCGAACGCGGCTGGCGGAACGTCGCCGACCGACTCGATTGGGCTGCGAAGCTCTCCGTGATCGAAGGCTATAGGGAGCGAGACGGCCTCGCCTGGTCCGACCCAAAGCTCAGACTCCTCGGACTGCAGTACCACGACGTCGATCCCGATCGCGGCCTGTACCACACGCTGGTTCGCGCAGGGAGAGTCCGAAGGTTGTTCACCGACCGGGAGATCGAGGACGCAGTGTCCCAACCGCCACCTTCCACGCGAGCGTGGTTCAGGGGCGAGGCGATCCGTCGTTATCCGGATGCTGTCGTCGCGGCGAACTGGGACTCCCTCGTGTTCGATGTCGGGGGAGCGACATTGATACGCGTTCCTATGATGGAACCGACTCGCGGAACGAGGGCATTGGTCGAGGAATTGCTCGACGCATGCCCAGACGCCGCGACCCTGATCGAACAACTCGGAGGCAGCAATGACGGAGCGTGAACGCACTGGGGACAGGCGGGAGGCCGACGTCGACGAGGTGCAGGATGCACCAACCCAACGCGGCGAGGAAGTCGCGGACAAGATCGACGACCTGCTCGACGAGATCGACGAGGTCCTCGAGGAGAACGCCGAGGAGTTCGTGAAGAACTACGTGCAGAAGGGCGGCGAGTGACCGAACGGACGACCGAAGTCGGGCCGCTCCGCCTCGGCGAAGCCGTCCCGGACGCGTCGTTCCTCTCCGTCCTCGAACACAGGGGCGCATCCCCCACATGGGACCTCGGCCCTGGCACAGCTTCTGGGATGCCTGAAGCGACGACGATCCTCGCTCTCACCTGGCCAGGTGGCGTCGTCATGGCCGGTGACCGAAGGGCGACTGCGGGCAACGTCATCGCCCACAGTCGCGTCAGGAAGGTGTACCCGGCAGACGAGCATTCGGCCGTTGCGATTTCCGGTACAGCTGGAATGGCACTCGAACTCATCAAGCTGTTCCAGACCGAACTCGAGCACTACGAGAAGATCGAGGGCACGTCCCTCAGCCTCGAGGGAAAGGCGAACTTCCTTGCCCGCATGATCCGCGGGAACCTCGCGCTCGCGTTCCAGGGGCTCATTGTCATCCCTCTCTTCTGCGGGTACGACGTCAACGAAGGGACCGGCAGGCTCTTCAGCTTCGATGTCGTCGGCGGACGCTACGACGAGCTCCACTATGCAACCACGGGCTCAGGTGGCCAGGAGGCACGGAGCTTCCTCAAGGGGGCGTGGTCGCCGGACCTCACCCAGGATCGCGCGGTGGCTACGGCCATCGAGGCACTCGTCGCGGCCTCCGAGGAGGACGCAGCGACCGGCGGCCCCGACATTCGGAGAGGCATCTTCCCGACCGTGGTCACCGTGACCCAAGGCGGCGTGGTGGAACTCACTGACGACGACATCGCTTCAGTGGCGGCGTCCGTGCTCGAGGGCAGGCCATGACCACTCCGTTCTATGTGCCCCCCGAGCAGCTCGTCAAGGACAGGGCCGACTTCGCGCGCAAGGGAATCGGACGCGGAAGGCCCATCGTCGTTCTCCAGATCGGATCGGGCATCCTCCTCGTCGGCGAGAACGGCTCGTCGTCGCTCCGCAAGATCGGCGAGATCTACGACCGGATTGCATTCGCGGGTGTCGGCCGCTTCAACGAGTTCGAGACGCTGCGCGTCGCTGGCGTCCGCTACGCGGATCTCAAGGGGTACTCGTATGCGCGGGGTGACGTCACCGGGAAAGGGCTGGCGAACGCCTACAGCCAGACGCTCGGGCAGATCTTCTCCCACGAGATGAAGCCATTCGAGGTCGACATCGTGGTCGCTGAGGTAGGGCGGACGATCGACGGGGACAAACTCTTCAGGGTCCAGTTCGACGGGACACTGCGCGATGCGACCCACCTCGCGGTGCTTGGCGCACAAGAGGAGGAGATCACAGAGCGGCTCGAGGCCCAATACGACCCCGAGATGGGGCTCCAGGACGCCTTGCGGGCTGCGTGCGATGCCATCGAGGCAGCAACGGAGCACACCGTCGAGGTCGACGCCTGGGAGTGCGCAATTCTCGAGCGAGACGCGACTCGCAGGTCGTTCCGTCGGCTCGACGAGTCCGAGGTCGCAGCTGCTCGTTCGTAGCCATCGACGTGGGTTGAGGGGTCCTGCGGTACGCTCAGCTCGTGCAGCGAAGAATCTTCGGCATCGAGAACGAATACGGCGTGACGTGCGTGCTGCGCGGACAGCGGCGGCTCTCGCCTGATGAAGTCGCGCGCTACCTGTTCCGGCGTGTTGTCAGCTGGGGCCGATCATCGAACGTGTTCCTCGAGAACGGCGCAAGGCTCTACCTGGACGTCGGCAGCCACCCTGAGTATGCAACGCCGGAATGCGACAGCCTCCTCGACGTCGTCGCCCACGATCGTGCGGGGGAGCGGATCCTCGAAGGTCTGGTCGAATCTGCTGAGGAACGACTCATCGAGGAGGGCATACGCGGCGAGATCTACCTCTACCGCAACAACACGGACTCGGCAGGCAACTCGTACGGCTGCCACGAGAACTACCTGATCCGGCGGACTGCTGACTTTCAGAGGACCATCGACACCCTCATTCCATTCCTCGTCACCCGCCAGATCTGGGCAGGCGCGGGGAAGTTGCTCCACACCGCCCGCGGGACCGTCTACTCCCTCGCACAGCGCGCCGAGCACATATGGGAGGGCAGCTCGTCGGCCACCACGAGAAGCAGGCCGATCATCAACACGAGGGACGAACCCCACGCCGACGCAGAGCGCTATCGCAGACTGCACGTCATCGCCGGAGACTCGAACATGTCCGAGTACACGACCTACGTGAAGGTCGGGTCGATGGTGGCGCTGCTCCAGATGCTCGAGGACGAGGTCGTGTTCAGGGACCTGACCCTCGAGAACCCGATCAGGGCGATACGCGAGATCAGCCACGACACGACATGTCGCCGCAAGATCCGGCTCGCCAACGGCCGCGAGCTCTCGGCTCTGGACATCCAGTGGGAGTACCTCGAGCGGGTCATGCGGTACATGCGCGGATCGGATCTCTCGCCCGAGGTCGAGCGCGCGGTCGCGATGTGGGAGCGCCTCCTCACCGGCCTCGAGAAGGACCCGCTGACGTTGTCGCGGGAGGTCGATTGGGTCGCCAAGTTCCACATGATCGACCGGTACAAGGCGAAGCATGGGCTGCCGATGTCTTCTGCACGCCTTGCCCTCATCGATCTCAACTACCACGACGTCAACCGCCGGCGGGGCCTCTACTACAAGCTCGAGAGGGCGGGGCTCGTCGACCGCATCGTCACCGACCAAGCCATCGAGCTGGCCATGTACGAACCACCGCAGACGACTCGGGCTCGCCTGCGCGGAGGCTTCATCAAGGCCGCCAAGGAAAAGCGGAGGGACTTCACGGTCGACTGGGTGCACCTCAAGTTGAACGATCAGGCACAGCGAACGGTGCTCTGCAAGGACCCCTTCAAGGCATACGACGACCGCGTGGACCGGTTGATCGAGACGCTCTGAGAAGCGTTCGGCTTCGCCTGGTTCCACTCGCGGTGGCTGCGGTTTACGCTGAACCCAATGCACAACGTCATCGAGCGCATCCTCAACCTCCTGGCGTTTCTGCTGACCGTCAATCGCCCTGTGACCGCGGAAGAGATCCGGTTCACTGTGAAGGGATACGACCAACCCTCGGACGAGGCATTCCGTAGAACCTTCGAACGCGACAAGGACCTGCTGCGATCGCTCGGCGTCCCGCTCGACATGACCGCAACCGACATCTGGGAGGTCGAACTCGGATACGTCGTCCCGACCGAGGACTACATCCTCGACGATCCGGGCCTCACCGAGGAAGAACGGTCCGCGCTCTTCTTCGCCGCCCAGGCGGTGAAGTTCGGCGGTCAGCCGACGGAGATGGGAGCCCTGTTCAAACTCGGCGGTTCACTGTCGCCGCTGACGTCCCCGGTCGTCGGCGCAGACCTCGGACCCGGCCTCGATGTCGTCGGTTCCCTCTTCGGGGCGGTGAGTGAGCGAAGGCGCATCACCTTCGACTACCGCGGGAAGGCCCGTGTCGTCTACCCGTACGGCCTCCTCCACCGAAAAGGCCGCTGGTACGTGGTGGGCCCCGAGAAGGGTGACAGCGTGACCAAAGCGTTCCGTGTCGATCGCATGGGCGCGATGACCGTGAAGGGCGACCCAGGGCAGTTCAAACGACCGCGTCGGTTCGATCCGTCCGCTGCGCTATCGGAGGTGACCGCGGTGCAGGGGGATCAGGAGGCCATTGTCAACGTGGACTCCGAGATCGCATCGGTCGCAATGGCGCGATGGCCGTTCGCCGAGCAGGTCGAGTCCACGGAAGACGTGACGATTCTGCGCATCAGGTACGACGACGCGTTGCGGGTCGTCCAGTGGGCGCTTTCTTTCGACGATCGGATCGAGATCGTCTCGCCGGGCGCACTCCGGGATCGGCTCGTCGCCCACGTGGAGCACGTCGCATGACCAGCCCGCGAACCGTGCAGCGGCTCTCCCGCATCCTTTCAGTCCTGCCATACGTGATCGACAACCCCGGCACCCACGTCGATGACCTCGCGTCCCGGTTCGGCTACGACGACTCGAACGACCTCGTGTCCGACCTTCACCTCGTGATCGTGACGGGCCTCCCGGGTTACGGCCCAGGCGACCTCATCGATGTCGACATCCTCGACGGGGAGGTCTACGTGGACGCGGCGGACTATTTCGCGCATCCCCTGCGCCTCACCGCCCCGGAGGCCCTCGGCCTGGTTGCGGCAGGAATGACTATGGCGAAGTCAGATCAAGCACCGAAAGCGCTGGGTTCGGCAGTCGCGAAGCTCGCGTCCGTCCTCGGTCCCGACGTGATGGATGCCGTGCAGTTCGAGGTGCAGACGCCTCCGGTGCTGTCCGAGCTTCGCGCTGCGATCGAGCAACGCCGTCCGGTGCGGTTCGACTATGTGGGTATCGCGAACAACCGTCGCACCACGCGTACCGTCGAAGGCTGGGCGGTCACCTTCAACATGGGGAACTGGTACCTCACAGGCCATTGCCATCTGGCAGAGGACCGCCGAGTGTTCCGCGTCGACCGGATCGAGAATCTCGAGACGTTGTCTGACGCGTACCTCGTGCCGGTCGACGAGGATGTGCACCACGTTGGATATTCACCCACCGAGTCGGACGTCCAGGTCGTGTTCGACATCGAGCCGAGCTCCCGGTGGGTCACCGAGTACTACCCCGTCGAGACCGAACAGCTTGCAGACGGCGGACTCCGTGTCCGCATGAGCGTCGCGGATCCCCTGGTCGCGGCGAGGCTGATCCTCCAGCTGGGCAGTGACGTGCGAGCAGTGGAAGGCGACGCCGTCGTCGAGGCTCTCCAGGACCTCCGTTCGCGCATACGTGCCAGATACGCACGCACGAAGTAACTACGGCGGGAATAGTCCTTTATCCGCCTCTTCGGATGCCGATGTCATTGGGGACACACGCCTACGAAGTGGCAGGACATGACGACAATTCGAACAACGTGCGGAGAGTGCGGGGACGTCGAACTCACGACGAGCGACGTGGCGCTCGAGCTCACCGGCAACGGTGACGAGGGTACCTACCGATTCGTGTGCCCGACGTGCCTCTCCATCCAGCGTCGTCCGGCAACCAGGCGTGTCGTCAGCATCCTCCTCGCAACCGGCGTCGCGTACGAGGTCACGGTCGAGCGGGCCATGATCACGGAGCCCGAGATCTCACGCTTTGTCGACATGCTCGACAGCGACGACTGGTTCAACGAACTGGTGGCATCGGGCGGTTGACCCGCTGTCACCCGAGGCGGGCCGTGTAGGGGCCGCGTGATGCCGTCGCACCAGCGGCGGCATCGTCGCGTTCGGAGTCCTCGCGCCGTGTGTTCCACCTACCATCCGTCGTCATGATGGGCAGTGTCGGTTTCGGTGAGATCCTGGTGATCTGCCTTGTCGTGCTGATCGTGTTCGGTCCGAACCGCCTCCCCGAGTTGGCGCGGAAGATCGGAGATCTGCTCGCCAAGGCGCGGTCTGCCACGCGGGAATTCGTGGATGCGATCGACGGCGAATACCGCGAGGGCGCCGCTCCGCTGAGGAACCTCAAGGAGGAGTACGACGCGGCCCGGCGGGAGATCTCGGACTCGGTCGCTCGTCTGACGGACATCTCCCCGAGCGATAGTGCTCCAGCCGAGCCACCGAGGGACGAGGGGAAAGACGAGCCCGAAGACGAAGGGCCGTCCCCGTGACGACCGATCGCATGCCCATGACAGGTCACCTCGCCGAACTGCGCTCTCGACTCATCAAGGTGCTCATTGCGATCGTCGTGACGACGGTGATCACGTTCTTCGTGAGTGATGACCTCCTCGAGTTCCTCGTGCGGCCGCTGAGAGCAGCCGTGCCCGGTGCGAACCTCGCGTACTTCCGCCCGACGGAGGCCTTCTCGACGGTGATGCGGGTCTCCCTCTTCGGCGGGTTCATCCTCGCGTCACCCGTCGTGCTCTACCAGCTCTGGCGGTTCGTCGCACCGGCCTTGTCGAGGCGGGAGAAGCGTTGGGCCTACCCGCTCACGGCCGTGCTCGTCGCCCTGTTCCTCGGGGGAGTGGTCTTCGGGTACGTCGCTCTCGAGCGCGGCCTCGGATTCCTGCTCGATTTCGGCGGTTCGACGTTGGAGCCGATCATCAGGGCCGAGGACTACCTGAAGTTCGCGACCCGGTTCATCCTCGCGTTCGGCATCGCATTCGAGTTTCCGGTCTTCCTCTTCGCGGCGGCTGCATTCGGCGCGGTCACCTCGTCGGTGTTGAGCGGGAATCGAAGGTGGGCATTCGTCATCATCCTCGTCGCGGCGGCAATCATCACGCCATCGGGGGACCCGGTCACCTTGTTCCTCCTCGCCACGCCCCTCTACGTCTTGTACGAGCTGACCATCCTCGCGATCCGTTTCGTCCTGAAACGATGACGGCGTCGACGTCCGTGGTCGATGCCTTCTTCGGCACGCTCGATTTCGACCCTGACCCCTTCCAACGTGCCGCCCTCGCGTCGCTCGAGGCTGGCCGCACCGTCGTCGTGACGGCCCCCACCGGCGCGGGAAAGACGGTGATCGCTGACGGCGGGATCGCGATTGCGAGATCGAAGGCGCGTCGCGCGTTCTACACGACGCCGATCAAAGCCCTCTCCAACCAGAAGTTCGCAGATCTCCGGGCCGTACACGGCGACCACGCCGTCGGCCTGCTCACGGGCGACAATGTGATCAACGGCGACGCTTCGATCGTCGTGATGACGACTGAGGTTCTTCGGAACATGATCTACGAGGAGTCCCACGCCCTCGACAACCTCGGAATGGTCATCCTCGACGAGGTCCACTACCTCGCTGACCGAGAGCGGGGGAGCGTGTGGGAGGAGGTCGTGATCCATCTCGACCAGTCTGTCCAGCTGGCCTGCCTCAGCGCGACGATCGCGAACGCGGACGAGTTCACGGCGTGGGTCCGTGAACGCCGAGGCCCGACCGACCTCATCGTCGAGCACGTGCGGCCGGTACCCCTGACGTCGATGTACGCATGGCGTGACCGGCACAAAGAGGGGTCTGTGCACGCGTTACCGGTGTTCGCCAGGAACGGCAGGCCGAACCCGACGATCGCCAAACTGATCGATCGGTCACGAGGCCGGCACCGCCGCTTCTCTACTCCCCGGCGCACCGATGTCGTCGAGTACCTCCGTGACGAGGGCAAACTCCCTGCGATCTACTTCGTCTTCTCACGCAAGGGTTGTGACACCACGGCGCGCTCCCTCGCAGCCGCACAGCTCGGACTCACGACAGCCGACGAACGCGAGGCCATCGAAGCCATCGTCGAGCCCCACGTCGCTCCTGTCTCCCCTCAGGACCTGGAGGTGCTCGGATACCGCGGCTGGCTGTCGATGCTGAGGGCGGGCGTCGGGGCGCATCATGCGGGACTCGTGCCTGCGTTCAAGGAAGCGGTCGAGGAACTCTTCCTGAGCGGTCTGCTCAAGGTGGTCGTGGCCACCGAAACGCTGGCGCTCGGCATCAACATGCCTGCAAAGACGGTCGTGATCGAGTCGCTCAGCAAGTTCAACGGCGAATCGCACGAGCTCCTCCAGCCGAGCGACTACACACAGCTCACAGGTCGTGCGGGTAGGCGTGGGATCGACACCGAGGGCACCGCCATCGTCCTCCACAGCAGCTATGTGCCGTTCGAGCGCGTCTCCGGCATCGCTGCTGCCGGCTCGAACCCGCTGCGGTCATCGTTCACGCCGACGTACAACATGACTGTGAACCTGATGGCGAGATACGGCAAGAAGGAGGCACTCTCGCTCCTCGAGGCCTCGTTCGCGAACTACGCCGAGAAGCAACGCCACGAGGCCCTCGAGCAGAACCTCGAAGCTCGGAGAGGCGACGTGGCGACGTATCGCAGGGCTGCCCGCTGCGAGCTCGGTGACATCACGACGCTGAACGACGACGGCGCGACCCCCAAGCGCCCGTCAGCGAATACCGAGCTGCTCGAGCCGGGAAGCGTTCTGAGGATCTCAGGAGAGACAAGGGTCGTCCTCGGGCGCTCGTGGGGCGGCGGACAGCCCCAACTCTCCCTGACCGACCGCAATGGGGCTCGTATCCGGCTGCGAACCCGTGAACTCCCTCTCGGAACGAAGGTCATCGGCGAGATGTCGCTTCCGACGCCTGTCGTGAGCTCCGACATCCGGTATCGGAAGGAAGTCGGGGGGATGCTCGATACGTTCGTCCCCGAATCGGAGGGGACGCCGCTTTTCGCCTCCGGCGTGTTCAACCCGGTTCTCGACTGCCCGGACCTTTCGGTGCATCTCGAATGGCTCGACCGTGCGAAACGGGCAGAGCGGGACGTTCGCAGGCTCGAACGCCGCGTCGGCCGCGAACAGGAGCACTCTGTCGTGACGGACTTCCGGGCCCTTCGTCGCGTGCTCGCGGACCTCGGTTACGTCGAGGGCTGGTCTGTGACCGACCTCGGCGAGCAGCTGCGGACGATCTACAACGAGTTCGACCTCGTCCTTGCTGAGACCATTCGGTCGGGCGACCTCGACGGCCTCGATCCGCCAACCATGGCGGCGGTGCTCTCGGTCTTCACCTATGAGGCCAGGGGCGGCGACGAGTCCTCCGTGCCGCAGCTGTCGGGGGCGTCGGAGCCGATCGGCCGAATCCTCGAGCGGTGGGAGACGATCTCCGAGCTCGAGGCGAGACATGGCGTCGAACCGCGAAGGCAGCCCGACTACGGCCTCGTGGATGTGATCCACGGGTGGGCATCCGGCCACCCACTCGCAGACTTGTTCGAGGACGAGGATCTCCGCGCTGGCGACTTCGTGCGGTCTGCGCGACAGCTCCTCGACCTCATGCGGCGGATCAGGGATTCCTACGCACTCGTGGCCGAGCCGATCGGTCTGGCCATTCGCGAGATCGACCGCGGGATAGTCTCGACCGAGGTGATGATGTGACCTGGCTCGTCGTCGTCAATCCGAAGGCTGGGGGCCGGTCCGATCCCACGGAACCGGTACGGGCCGGACTCGACAAGCGGGGGATCCAGGCCAGACTCGAGATCACTCGCACCCTCGATGAGCTCGACGACGTCGTGGCCGCGGCGTCGGGCGACGGGGTCACGAGGTTCGCGACCGTCGGCGGGGACGGTTCTGCCCATCACCTCCTGAACGCCGTCCGCAGGACGATGCCCGACGCCAGGCCAACGCTGGCGATGATTCCGGGAGGAAGTGGCAGCGACTTCGTCCGGACTTTCGGGCACTCGACTGACCTCGACGCTGCCCTCGACCGGATCGCCGAGCCAGATCTCTATCCGACCGACATCGGACTCGTGACGGGATCCTTCGGCCAGCGGTGGTTCCTCAACGCGGCCAACGCCGGCGTTGCGGCTGCGAGCGCGCGCCGAGCGGAGCGCCTGCCGCGGTGGCTTGGCGGCCTGCGCTACACGGCCGCGTTCTGGTTGGCCCTTGGTCGATACCGCTCAGCTGACATCGAGGTGTCCATCGATCATCACCGGTTCTCGGGCGACGCGATCAACGTGGTGGTCGCCAACGGGCAGTTCTTCGGCGGGGGGCTGAACATCGCGCCGAAGGCGACCGTCGAGGACGGACGATTCGACGTCCAGGTCTTCTCTGGTCCGCGGCGTCGTGCGTTCGTCGTGATGCCCCGACTGGTCTTCGGCAGTCACCTCACCCATCGGGCAGTGCGCCGTTACGTCGGGTCCTCCGTCGTGCTCGACGTTCCCGATGACACCCCCGTCGAGGCGGACGGGGAGTTCCTGGGATTCGGGTCGGTGACAGTGGCAATGCACCACCATGCGGTCGATTTCGTGGTCTAGGAAACGTTGATTGACCTTCGTCGACGGCACGGTATGCTCCGCGCCGACCAGGCGGCCCCACGAGGATCATGACCACTGAACTCACCGACGAAACCCCCTCGGACGAAGATCTCGACGATGTCGAAGACGTCGATGTCGATGTCGACATCGACATGGAGATCGACGACGACGAAGAGATCGACCTCAGCGACGAGGTCCTCGAAGTGACCTCCGAGGACGACGATGACGATGAGGAGCGCGAGGGCGAACCCGAGGAGGAAGAGGCCGAAGCGCTCGACGAGCTCGAGGCTGAGGAACTCGAGATGCTCACCGAGGACGAGTCTGTGGAACGACTCGTCGTCGATGAGGCCGCCGAGATGCGGGCGATCCGACGTGCTGAGATCGCCATGGAGGGTGAGGCCGCCGAGGGAGCAGCGTCGGGCGAGTTCGTGTGCACCGAGTGCTTCCTCGTGAAGCGCTCGAGCCAACTGGCGAACAAGCGCAAGAAGATCTGCGCAGACTGCGCATCCTGAATCGCAGGGCACACCAAGCGCATCGCGCGCTCCCATCAAGGGTCGCTTCTCGCACGCCGATAGACCGGTATGGGAATAGTTGACATGTCCGTCCTCGTGATCGTGCCGACCTACAACGAGCGGGAGAACATCGAGGCAATCGCCGCCGCGGTCCGCGGCCACGGTTACGACCTGCTGATCGTCGACGACGGATCCCCTGATGGCACGGGGGACATCGCAGACGCTCTCTCCGACAGGGATCACGGAGTACATGTCCTCCACCGTTCCGAAAAGCAGGGGCTCGGTCCGGCATACGCAGCCGGTTTCGCGAAGGGCCTCGCGTCCGGCTTCGACATCCTCTGTGAGATGGATGCCGACTTCAGTCATGATCCTGCAGACCTCCCTCGTCTCGTGGCCGCTGTTGGTGAGGGCGCTGACCTCGCAATCGGGTCGCGATACGTCAAGGGAGGGGGAACCGAGGGCTGGAGCTGGCACCGGTCGTTGCTGTCGCGCGTCGGCAACCTCTACGCATCGGTGATGCTCGGCGTCCACGTGAAGGATGCAACCGCAGGTTTCCGAGCATTCCGCGACACGACGCTCCGCAAGATCGACCCCTCCACCTGTGAGGCGTCCGGCTACGGGTTTCAGGTCGAGATGGCCTGGCGGACCGAGCGTGAGGGCCTCGCGATCACGGAGGTCCCGATCATCTTTCGGGATCGCGTACTCGGCACATCGAAGATGAACCTCGCGATCGCGATCGAAGCGATCGGATTGATCACCAAGTGGGGACTCGGCCGATTGGTTCCCCGCCGTTCCTAGACGGGCCCGGTGGCTACGCTCGCCGCCATGGAACTGACCGTTCGCCAAGCGTCTCTCGACGACGTCCCGGCCCTCGTCGAGCTGTATGCGGCGATGGAACCCGAGCAGACGGAGCGCAAACCTGTCTGGGCGCTGACGGACGGCTTCGATCTTCCGATCGAGGAAACGATTCGTCTGGCGGTCGAGGATCCGGATTCTTGGTACGTCGTCGGCGAGATCGATGGCGTCGCCGTCGGCATGGCCTGGGGAACGCGTGAACCCATGCTCCGTCGCGCCGGCGGACGCATGATCGGGCGCATCCGCATCATCTACACGCTGCCAGAGGCGCGCGGCGTCGGCGTTGGCCACGCGATGCTCGAGGCGGTGCTGCAGTCGATGCGGGAGGTGGGCATCACGTCCTTCGACGCGCCCGTCGGCCCAGGACAGAGGTCGACCAAGAACTTCTTCGAGGGCCACGGCTTCGCTGCACGATCGATCGTCATGCATTCGCAGGATCCCGAATGACCACCGGCGCCCTGTGGGCCGACGAAGCGGTGCAGCTCACGATCGACCTGATCCGCAATGCGTGCGTCAACGACGGCACGCCCGACTCGGGGAACGAGATCAGATCGGTTCGGACCGTCCAGGAATACCTCGGGGACACAGGAACGGTGATCGAGCCCGCGCCGGGGAGGGGCTCGGTCATCCTGAGGATTCCGGGGACCGACCCGGATGCACCGACCGTCCTCATGCTCCCGCACCTCGACGTCGTTCCCGCGAGCCCTCATGACTGGACCCACCCGCCCTTCGAAGGCAAGGTCGTCGACGGCATGATCTGGGGGAGAGGCGCGGTCGACATGCTCAACGTGACCGGTGCGATGGTCGCGGTGTTCAAGGCCTTGCGCGATGGCGATCTGGCGCCGCCTGCTGGCGACGTCATCCTCGCTTGCGTCGCAGACGAGGAGGCCGGGGGCTCTCTCGGCGCAGCACACCTCGCGGAGCACTATTGGGATCTCGTCGAATGCGATGTGGTCCTCACCGAGGTGGCGGGACCGAATCTTCGCGGCAGCCATGGAAGCGCCATCCCTGTCACCGTCGCTGAGAAGGGCCCGGCGTGGCGCCACGTGGTGGCGCACGGCGTCGCTGGCCACGGGAGCCAGCCATACGCGCGGTCGAACGCCGTCCTCTCGCTTTCTTCAGCGTTCGCAGACATCGGGTCAGTGCCCCAACCCGTCCACCTCTCGGACGAGTGGCTCGCGACCGTCCCGCATCTTCCCATCGACACTGCGACCCGGGCGCGTCTCACACACGAAGAGACCGTGGATGTCGCGATCGACGACATCGCGGAGGACGATCCGACCCTTGCACGGTGGATCCACGCGTGCACCCACCTGACCTTCTCCCCGAACGTCATCCACGGGGGAGCGAAGTCCAACGTCGTTGCGGATGCCGCCGAGGGCGACATCGACGTACGGATGCTTCCCGGCCAGGATGCGACCGACGTGAACGACCACCTCCGCAAGGTGCTCGGGCCTGCAAGATTCGATGAACTCGACTTCGTGCCAGTGCTCGAAATGGAGGCCAATGCATCGCCCACCGGCGGCGCGATGTGGGAGGCGCTCGGCGACGCCGCAGAGGAGCTGACGGGCAGCCGGACCCTTGCACCGTTGATCACCCCCGTATCCACCGACGCGAGGTTCTTCAGGACACGAGGCGTGCCCGCATACGGTGCGGGGCTGTTCGATGACAGGGTGAGCTTCGCCGAGATGCTTGCCATGTTCCACGGTGCCGACGAGCGGGTGTCGGTCGAATCGGTACGTCGGACGGCAGCGTTCATCGGTGCGGCCATCGGGGCGTACGGGCGTCGAACCAGCCGGCACACCTAGACCGCCCAACGGGAGGCGATAATGGAACCCATGGATGCCACCAGACAGGACGAGCAACCCGTCGACAAGCAGGCTGCCCTCGAGGCAGCAGACCCGGCCGATGCGCCGGACGTCGCAGAAGAACTCGCGAGAACGCTCCAGGACGATCTCGACAGGGTCGCGGGTTCGGAGACGGAAGCCTGACACGTCGCAGGCTCGACGTCGAGCTCGTCAGGCGGAAGCTCGTCAGTTCCCGGGCTGAGGCACAGAAGGCAATCGACGCGGGACTCGTGCGGGTCTCATCGACCGCGGTTCCGAAGAGTTCGACGCTCGTCGCGGACTCGGATGCGATTCACCTCCAGGCACCGCCCGAGCCGTTCGTTGCACGGTCAGGACGCAAGCTTGCGGGAGCGTTGGATCACTTCGGCGTTGACCCGAAGGGTCGGCATTGTCTCGACGTCGGGGCCTCCACCGGTGGCTTCACCGACTGTCTCCTCCAACGGGGCGCTGCCGACGTCGTCGCGCTCGACGTTGGCTACGGCCAACTCCACTGGCGAATACGGTCAGACCCTCGGGTGACCGTCGTCGAGCGCACGAACTTTCGGCTGGTGGATCCTGCCACCGTCGGGGCCCCGTTCGACCTCGTCGTCGCAGATGTCTCCTTCATCTCACTCGGCCTCCTCGCAAGGCAGTTCGAGCGGGTGGGCTCCGCCCAGGCGTCGTGGGTGCTCCTCATAAAGCCGCAGTTCGAGGCAGGGAGGGAAGATGTCGGCCGCGGCGGGCTCGTGAAGGACGAAAGCACCCATCGCCGCGTCCTCAGGCGTGTGGTCGACGAGTTCCACGACGTTGGCCTGGAATGTCAGGAGCTCGTTGTATCGTCGATCACCGGCACCAAAGGCAACACCGAGTTCGTCGGCTGGTTCACACGATCCGGGCCTGGCATCGGCGACGAGGCAATCGACATCGCAGTGAGGAACGCACACATATGAAGACGATCATGCTCGTGACCCGGGACGGCCCCAAGCGGGCAACCTCCGTCGCGGCCAAGGCTGCGTCCGCGTTCACCGATGCGGGTCTCACGATCGTCGAGGGCGGTACGCCGGACTGTTTCGTCGCAATCGGTGGCGACGGAACCGTGTTGAGGGCTGGAGCCATAGCCATCGATCGAGATGTCCCCGTATGCGGGATCAACGTCGGGCGTGTCGGTTACCTCGCTGAGTACGAAGCCGCCGAGATCACCGATCTCGCCGCGGCGCTCGCGGCCGATTCCTACTCCCTCCGACAGCACAGCGTCCTCGAGGTCTCCTCCACGGACGTGACGGCGTACGCGATCAACGACGTCGTCATCGAGAAGGTTGTCAGTCAGCGGATCATCAACGTCGCCGTGGCCATCAACGATCGGCCCCTCGCGACGTATCGGACAGACGGCATCGTCGTCGCGACGCCGCTCGGGTCAACTGCCTATTCGCTCTCGGCGGGAGGTCCCGTCGTCGACCCGTCTGTCGATGCCATCATCCTCACTCCCGTTGCGCCCCACAGCCTCGTGACGCGCCCTGTCGTGCTCACCCCTGACTCGGAGGTGTCCTTCACCGTGACTGTCGACCGCCCAGCGCGCATCAACGTCGACGGCCAGGAGCTGACCGAGGTCCAACCGGGCGGGACCGCGAGGGTCCGAAAGTCAGAGCGGACGGTTTCCTTTGTGAGCCTCGATCGGCATCCGTTCCCTGAAGCCGTCAGGGAACAGTTCGGCCTCAAGCATGCTTGACGAGATCACCGCGACCAATCTCGGAATCATCGATCATGCCGCCGTCGCCCTTGGTCCGGGGTTGACCGTCATCACGGGCGAGACGGGAACGGGCAAGACCCTCATGCTCGGAGCGCTGCGGCTCCTCAGGGGTGACAATGCCCCGAAGAGGTCGATCGGCCCCGGCGGCGAGTCAGCTGAGGTCTCAGCCCGCTTTGTCGGGGCTGACGGCGAGGAACTCGCTGTGCGACGGACGGTCGCGGCATCCCGGTCGAGGGCCTATCTGAACGGCTCCGCTGCCGCGGCCAGCGAGCTCACCGAGGTCGTCGGCAGCCGTGTCTCGATTGTCGGCCAACACGACCATCTCAGGCTCTCGACGGCTGCAGGTGTGAGGTCCCTCCTCGACCAGGCGCTCGATCGAACCGGTCAGAAGGCGCTCGACGCGTATGCCGAGGCGTGGGACGCGTACCAAAAGCTCATCACTGAGGCGAAGGCGCTCGGTGGCGACCCGCGGACGATCGAGCGCGAGCGGGACTCGCTCGAGCGTCAAGTCCACGAGATCGAATCCGCGGCCCTGCAGCCGGACGAGGATGACGATCTGCGGGCGTCCCTCATGCGGATGCGGAATGCAGACGCGCTCGCCGAGGATCTCGACACCGCGCTACGCGCTGCTGGCGACGAGGGCGGGGGAGCGATGCTCGCCGACGCCGTCGCTGCCCTCGCGAGAGCGTCACGGTTGGACGAGGGCCTGAGCGATCTCGCGGAATCGCTCACAGCCGTGGCAGACACGTTGAACGAGGTCACGTCGGAGATTGCCCGAGTAGCCCTCGACCTCGATGCGGACCCGGAGAACCTCGCGGCCGCTGAGGCACGCATGGCCGAAATCGGGACGCTCAAGCGGAAGTACGGCGACACACTCGGTGAGATCGCGCGCTTCCACGACGATGCGGTCGATCGCATCGAGGTGCTGATCAACCTCGAGCAGCGTGCGGCTGTCATCGACGCAGAAGTCATCGCGGCGCGGGCCGTGCTCGAAGACGCGGCGCAAGCCTTGTCCGAAGCGCGCCGGTCGACGGGCGAGCGGATCTCGTCGGCTGCTGTCGCTCACCTCGAAGAGCTCGGCTTCACGAGCCCCGTGCTCGCATTCACGCTCCGCCCCGCGGATCCCGGTCCTCACGGCGCCGACGCAATCGAGTTGCTGTTTGCGTCGTCCAAGACGCTGAAGCCTGCGCCCGTCGGTGCTGGTGCGTCCGGGGGAGAGCTCAGCCGAATCGTGTTGGCGCTCGTGCTTGCCTCAGGGACCGCGGACGCCGAACTGGTCGCGTTCGATGAGATCGACGCCGGCGTAGGCGGTGAGACGGCGCTCTCGCTCGGCGCAAAGCTCAAGGCGCTCTCCCGGAACCAGCAGGTCGTGTGCATCACGCATCTCCCGCAAGTGGCCGCGTTCGCCGATACGCACGTCGTTGTGGAGCGGGTGTCCGATGTGGCGGCCGTCCGAAGCCTCGACGATGCCGATCGCGCCGTCGAATTGTCGCGGATGCTCGCCGGCCTCGGCGACTCGACCAAGGGCAGGGAGCATGCGGCCGAGCTGCTGACCGTCGCCGCGACGATGTCTGAATGACGGGGTTGTTTGACTCGGACGGCCAGTTGCTAACATCCGACCTTCCGAGGTGGAGGACATCGTGACGAAACACGTGTTCGTGACCGGCGGGGTGACATCGAGCCTTGGTAAGGGCATCACCTCGGCGTCCTTGGGACGACTCCTCAAATCTCGGGGATACCGCGTCGTCCTGCAGAAGCTGGACCCCTACATCAACGTCGATCCCGGCACGATGAACCCATTCGAGCACGGTGAGGTCTACGTCACCGACGACGGGGGCGAGACCGATCTCGATCTCGGCCACTACGAGCGTTTTGTCGGCGAGCACCTCAGCCGCGACTCGAACGTCACGACCGGGTCCATCTACCAGTCGGTGATCAGAAAGGAGCGCCGCGGCGACTACCTCGGTGCAACGGTCCAGGTCATCCCCCACATCACGAACGAGATCAAGGCGCGGATCCGGAAGCTCGGCCAGCGCGACGATGTCGACATCGTGATCACCGAGGTCGGCGGCACGGTCGGTGACATCGAGTCGCTCCCGTTCCTCGAAGCCATACGACAGGTGCGCAAGGATGTGGGGGACGAGAACACGTGCTACGTGCATGTCACGCTCGTGCCGTACCTCCACACGAGCGAAGAGCTCAAGACGAAGCCGACGCAGCACTCGGTGGCGGAGCTCAGAAGCCGCGGCATCCTCCCCGAAGTCATCGTGGTCCGGTCCGACAGGCCCGTCGACGACGCAGCCCGTCGCAAGATCAGCCTCTTCTGCGACGTCGCTCCGGACGCGGTCATCAACGCACTCGACGTGCCGAACATCTACGCAGTTCCGATCGCACTCCATGAGGCGGGCCTCGACGCTGTCGTCTGCCGCGAGTTGAACCTCGACCCACCTCCCGCGGAAATGGATGAATGGATCGAGATGGTCGCAGGCATGAACGCTGCTCACGAGTCGGTGCGGATCGGCATCGTCGGCAAATACGTCGACCTGCCGGACGCATACCTCTCCGTCGTCGAAGCGCTCAGGCATGCGGGCCGGTTGTCCGGAGTCGACCCCGAGATCCGGTGGATTCCCGCCGACGACGTCGATGGCATGCTCGCCGAGTCGTACCTCGAGGATCTCGACGGCATCCTCGTTCCCGGGGGGTTCGGTATCAGGGGTGTCGAGGGGAAGATCCAGGCGATCCGGTTCGCCCGTGAGCGGGGCATCCCGTTCCTCGGCCTGTGCCTCGGGCTCCAATGTGCGGTGATCGAATATGCGCGGCACGTCGTCGGCATGCCGAACGCACACTCCACGGAGTTCGATCCCATGACACCGGATCCGGTGATCGACCTGATGGACACGCAGAAGGACGTCTCCGACAAGGGCGGAACGATGCGCCTCGGGATCTACCCGGCGAAGCTGGCCGAGGGATCCCTCGCGCGGGCGCTGTACGACGACGAGGTCGTCTACGAGCGGCATCGGCACCGTTGGGAAGTGAACAACCGGTATCGGTCACAGCTCGAGGAACACGGGCTCGCCATGTCGGGAACAAGCCCCGATGCGCGGCTCGTCGAGTTCATCGAGCTCCCTGACCACCCGTACTTCATTGCGACACAGGCGCATCCCGAGCTGATATCACGTCCGGACCAGCCGCACCCGCTCTTCGCTGGTTTCGTCGCCGCTGCGAAGCGGACACGAGCAGCCGTACAGCCTCTTCCGATCGAGACGTTCGCACGCGACGCCCGCACGTGACGTTCCAGGGCGTGTGACACTTCCCCCACACGGTTCCGACTTCCTCGCATCGGTTCAAGCCGAGCGGGGCCTTTCCCGGAACACCGCCACCGCCTACCGCATAGACCTCGAGCAATATCAGGCGACCGTCGCCGCGCTCGGCGGCGCGCCCGATGAGGGAGCGATACGAAACCATCTCGAGGCCCTCAGGGACCTCGGCCTGGCTGATGCGTCGATCGCTCGCAAGTTCGCCTCCATCAGGGCGTACCACCGCTTCTTGATTGCAGAGGGCCTCTCGGGAGATGACCCGACGGCGTCCTTGGCACCGCCCATGCGACCTCGGTCACTCCCACGGGCGTTGACGGTCGACGAGGTCACAGCGATCATCGACGCGATCGGGATCGATACACCGATCGGCCGCAGGGACCGAGCGATGATCGAGGTCTTGTACGGCACCGGTTGTCGTGTGTCCGAACTCATCGGCGTCGACCTCCACGACCTCGACCTCGAGACACGGACGATGCTCGTCACGGGTAAGGGCTCAAAGCAGCGAATCGTTCCGATCGGTCGATTCGCGATCGACGCCGTCACGGTGTGGCTCGACGATCGGCTCTCGCTGCGGGTTCCGGGCCGCGATCCCGGCGCGCTCTTCCTCTCGTCGCGGGGCAACCGGATGACCCGCCAAGCGGTGTGGCGGGTGGTGAAGGCATCGGCTGGCCAGGCCAACATCGACCCTGGCCGCGTCTCGCCGCACGTGTTCCGGCACTCCGCCGCGACGCACATGGTCGAAGGTGGCGCTGACCTGCGGACGGTCCAGGAGCTGCTCGGCCACGCCAGTCTCAGCACAACGCAGATCTACACGAAGGTGACGGCTGAGCATCTTCGGGAGGTGCTCGTCACCAGCCATCCGAGGGCGTAACTCCGCCATGAGGGCAGACTTCGACACGCTGATCATTAGTCTCGTGGGGGTGCCGGCACCCGCACCGCCGCCACGCTGGAGGAACCATGACCACGGTTGACCGCGCCAAAGCGGAGGCAACGCTTCACGCCGAACGAGCGCGCCTCGTGCACCAGCTGGGAGAGCTCGGTGCCGACGAGTCTGGCGAACTCACCGGTGAGGTCGACTTCGGAGACGCCTTCGCCGATGCCGGTTCTGCGACCGCCGAACGCACGGAAACGCTCGGCATCGTCGACGCGCTCAAGCGTCAGGTCGACGACATCGACGCAGCACTCGCAAGGATCGAGGACGGCACCTATGGCGTCTGCTCCATGTGTGGCGACGACATCGGCGCGGCACGGCTCGAGTTCAGGCCGATGTCCCTTCTCTGCGTCGATTGCAAGCGACCGATGCCGTAGAAGGCCATCTCCGGGTCATGCTGTCCCACCTCATCCGTCGGTTCTTCGGCCACATCACGGCCAGAGCCCTCTCACCGAGCGAACAACATGACATCTCCGAGTGGCTGACCGCCCCGCTGCGAGAGCTGTTCTACGCACAGCCCGTCGGTGACCAGCGTCACGCCTACAGCGTTGCGGCACGAGTTCCGCCCCACCTTCGGGAGGCCGCCCTCCTCCATGATGTCGGCAAGAGCATGTGCGGAATCGGCGCCGTCCAGCGTTCCCTTGCGACGGTCTGGGCATGGCTCGGGCTTCCGGTGTGGGGAGCCTGGGAGTGCTACCTCACCCATGGACATCGCGGAGCGGCCCTGATCGAGATTGCGGGGGGCTCAGAGCTCAGCGTGGCATTCGCTCGCCACCATCCCGGCCCCACACCAGAGGGATTCGACGGCGAGGCCTGGTTTGCCCTCTCGACTGCCGACGACGCATGACGCCGATCATGTGCGCTGCAAAGCCTCCTGTCCGTGCCGGGGTCCAATAGCATGACGACCTCATGACATTCGAAGTCCGCACGAAGGTGTTCGAGGGGCCCCTCGACCTCCTGCTCCAGCTCATCACGAGCCACCAACTCGCGATCACGGAGCTGTCGTTGCTCGGGATCGTGAACGAGTACCTCGCGTTCCTCGACGATGTCAAGGAGCTCGACCTCGAGGTCACGAGCGAGTTCCTCCTCATCGCGGCGACGCTGATCCAACTCAAGGCTCGGCATCTCCTTCCAGACGACGAACCGATGGATCTCGACGAGGAGCTTGCGCTTGCCGAAGAGCGGGACCGCCTTCTTTCGCGGCTCCTCGCGTGCCTCACCTTCAAGGATGTCGCTGCGGTCCTGGAACACCGGATGGACGCAGCTGCAAGGCGATACGGGCGCACGGCTGGCATACCGGTCGAGGTCACGCCCCAGGCGCCAGAGGTCGTGCTTCCCGTGGATGGCGTGGGCCTCGCGCGCGTCGCCGAGCTCGCATTCTCCACGCCCATCACCGAGCCGGACCTCGATCACCTCGACCTCAATCTCCCGTCGATACAGGACGCCATCGTGGACCTCCAGGGACGGATGGCCGAATCGATCGTCGCCGACTTCGACGATCTCGTATCCGGCTTCGATCGCGAAGCAGAGGTCGTTGCGTACTTTCTCGCGCTCCTCGAACTCGCGAGATGGGGGATCGTCCGTGTCTCGCAAGAGACGATGTTCGAGGGGATTCGGGTCGCCTACGACCGCGCCGCCGCGGAGGCGAACTTCGAAGACTTCGTGGCAGGCGGGGACGCCGCATGAACGAACTCGAACGAACCATCGAGGCCATCTTGTTCGTGTCGGACCGACCGGTCACGACCGCCGAACTCGCCGAGGTCACCGAAACGTCCCTCGCAGGCGTCGAGGAAGCACTCGAGGCCATCCGCGTCGAGCTCGACGATGGGCACGGGATCCAGCTCGACGCGGTCGCCGGCGGTTGGCGCCTCTACACGAAACCCGAAATGATGGACTATCTCGAGCGGTTCGCTTCGACCGATCGATCCCGTCAACTCTCGAAGGCGGCAGTGGAGACGCTCGCCGTCGTGGCATACAAACAGCCCGTCTCGAGGGGGCAGGTCACCGAGATCAGGGGCGTGGATTCTGAGCAGGCGCTCAAGACCCTCGAGCGCCGCGGAATGGTTGCAGAGGTCGGACGCGCCCCGGGCCCCGGGCAGGCGGTGCTCTACGGGACGACCGAGCTCTTCCTCGAAAAGGTCGGCGTCGATTCCCTCGCGGACCTTCCTCCGCTTGCTGATCATGTGCCACCGGCCCAGATCATGGATACGCTCGAGATGCCGTTGCGTTCGGAGGCATCATCGAACGACTCAATCGACTGATCGCCCAGACCGGGTACGCGTCGCGCCGGAAGGCGGATGTCCTGATCGGCCAGGGACGCGTCACCGTTGACGGGGATCCTGCGTCGATAGGCCAGAGGATCGACCTTTCGGCCGTCGTTGCTGTCGACGGCGTGCGCCTGCCGATCGATCCCGACCTCGTCTCGTATCTGGTCTACAAGCCCGTCGGGGTCGTCACCACCATGGACGACCCCCAGGGGAGGCCCACGGTCGTCGATCTCGTTCCGCCGGAACCGGTGACGAAACCTGTCGGGAGGCTCGACATCCACTCCGAGGGGCTCCTGATCATGACGAACGATGGGTACCTTGCCGACGTGTGCCTCCATCCGCGTTATCAGGTTCCGAAGACGTACCACGTCCTCAGCACGCAGCGTGTGACCGATGCGCATGTTCGGTCGCTGAGCGAGGGCATCGACCTCGACGATGGCCTCGCGCGCGCCGAATCGGCGAGGGTGCTCGACCGAAGCGGTGACCGCACCATCGTGGAACTCGTCCTCACAGAAGGCCGAAAACGCGAGGTTCGGCGGATGTTCGAAGCGATCGGAGTCGATGTGTCGCGCCTCGTCAGGACATCGATCGGCCCGGTCTCGGACAGGACGCTGCAGCCGGGCGGGTTCCGACCGCTGACCTTCGACGAGACACGGGGACTGCTCGCATACGCAAGGGACGCCGACCGTGGCTGACGCGACGCTCTCGGGCCCTGGAGGCGCCTTCGATGCAGATGTGTTCGTCGGGGGCGACAAGTCGCTTTCACACCGAGCCCTCCTCTTTGCCGCTATCGCAGAGGGCGACAGCCTCATCGAGGGCCGCGGGGCGGGTGAGGACATCCGGTCGACGGAGCGTGCGCTGCGATCGCTCGGCGTGCTCATCCACAACGACCGCGTGCGGTCACCCGGTATCCGCGGTTGGGCAACTCCCGGCGGCCCTATCGACTGCGGCAACTCCGGGACCACGATGCGGCTCCTCGCTGGCGTTCTGTCGACGTCCTCCATCGAGGCGGAGCTCATCGGCGACGAGTCGCTCTCAGCGCGGCCGATGTCCCGCCTCGTAGGGCCTCTGGCGGCGATTGGGGGAGTCATCGAAACGACCATGGGCACCCCGCCCCTGAGGGTCGGTGGCTCGGGGCAGGCCACGGCGTCTGAGGTCCAGATCGATATCGCCTCCGCACAGGTACGGACCGCCGTGGAGCTTGCAGCGCTCGCGGTGAACGGCGAGACCACCATCGATTCCCCTGGTGGTTTCCGGGACCACACGGAGCGGTGGCTCTCTGCGATTGGACGCGGCCGATGGGTGACGGACACGAAGTTCGCGGTCACCGGTGGCCCGATACCGCCAGCGCGGTACGAGATACCCGGTGATCCGTCGTCCGCGGCGTTCCTCTGGGCGTGCGCCGCGATTCACGAAGGTTCCCGAGTCACGACCCGCCAGGTCTCGCTGAACCCCGGAAGGCTCGGCTTCCTGCAGATCCTCGAATCGATGGGCGCTTCGGTGGAAGCCGTGGTGACCGGGGCAACCGGAGGGGATCCTGTGGGCGACGTGACGGTTGCCGCCCGCCCCCTTCACGCCATCGACATCGGGGGAAGCCTCGTCGCATCAGCGCTCGACGAGCTACCGCTCGTCGCCATCCTCGGCGCATTCGCCGAAGGGGTGACCACCGTGTCGGACGCGGGTGAACTCAGGGTCAAGGAAAGCGACCGCATCGCGTCGGTTGCCGCGATGCTCAGGGCACTCGGGGGAGGGATCGAGACGGCCGACGACGGGTTCTCGGTGGTCGGCACGGGGTTTCTCGAAGGCGGCACGGTGGACAGCGCCGGTGACCATCGAATCGCCATGTCGGCCGCGATTGCCGCGACACGGGCTGACGACCCCGTCACGATCCGGCGGGCAGAAGCCGCGGCGGTATCGTGGCCCGACTTCTTCTCGGTGCTGGAGGGTTTGTGGTCATAGCCATCGACGGACCAGGGGGCGTCGGCAAGAGCACGGTCGCCAGGCGCGTGGCGGCCGATCTCGGCCTTGCGTACCTCGATACCGGCTCGACCTACCGCGCAGCGACGCTGATCGTGCTCCGCGAAGGCATCGATCCGAGCGACCAAGACGGCATCCTCACGGCACTTGACACCCATCGCATCGACTACGGGGAGTCGGGCGTCACGATCGACGGCGAACGGGTGGCAGACCAGGTGCGTACCGAACGGGTCACGGCGAACACGAGCGCGGTGTCCGCACATCCTCTGGTGCGTGACCGCATCGTCGCCATCCAGCGGAGGTGGGTCGATTCCCGCAACGGTCGAGCCGTGGTGGAGGGTCGCGACATCGGAACGGTCGTGTTCCCTGATGCGCCGGTGAAGGTCTTCCTCACCGCTCGCCCCGAGGTTCGAGCCAGTCGCCGGGCGCGGGACGCCGAGACCGGTACCGCCACGGTCGACGAGATCCTGGCGGCGCTCGAGGCGCGTGACAGCGCAGACGCCTCCCGTTCGACGTCGCCGATGCGGCCAGCAGACGACGCCGAGATCATCGACACGAGCGACATCGACATCGAGGGAGTGGTTGGTGCGGTACTGGGGCTGGTGGCCGCTTTCGAGGCGTCAGAGCCCGAGGAGATCGAGGGCCTCGGTCGCTGAGAACTCGCGGTCGAGATCGATGGGCCCCTGATCCGTCCCGTGGGGAGCCCCGTACCCACCTTCGACGAGCAGTTGCAGTGTCTCCATGAGACTTCTGAGCTGTGGCGGGAGCGGGAAGTACTCGTCCTCTTCTGTGAGGAACAGCCGCTCGACGCCTTCCGAAGGGTCGATGGCTGCGATCACATCCTGCACCCGTTTGTCCGGCGCGGAAGCCCCGGCCGTCACCCCTACGACGTCGGCGCCTTCGAGCCATGCGTCGTCCACGTCGCCGGGCCCGTCGACCCGGTAGCTGGGGACGCCAGCTTTGCGGCCGACCCGGACGAGCGCCTGGGTGTTCGAGCTGTTCTCGGAGCCCACCACGAGGAGCACGTCTGCCCGGTCCGCGAGGGCCTGCACCGCCGACTGGCGGTTGGTCGTCGCGTAGCAGAGGTCGCTCTTGCGCGCGGTCCACAGGTCGGGGTAGAGGCTCCGCGCCTCGTCGAGGACGCCCTCCCACTCGTAGAGGCCAAGGGTCGTCTGGGCGAGGAGGGCCACGTTGGTGCGGTCCTTCGACGCGAACGCCTCCATGCCGATGCGCGGATCAACCAGCTCGGTCGCCTGCGGTGCCTCGGCGAGGGCGCCGATTGCCTCGTCGTGGCCTTCATGGCCCACGTAGAGGATGTCGTACCCCTTCGATGCCATGCGCCGCACCTCGTGGTGCACCTTGGTCACGAGCGGGCACACCGCATCGACCATCACCGCGGCACGTTCGTTCGCACCAGCCACGACATCGGGGGACGATCCGTGCGCAGACAGCATGATCGGAGCGCCTTCCGGTACCTCGCTGATGTCGTCGACGAATACGACGCCCGCGGCCTCGAAGGCCTGGACGACGGCCGCGTTGTGGACGATCTCGTGATAGCAGTAGACGGGGGGATCAAAGACCTTCACCATCCAGGTGAGGGCTTTGATCGCCATTTCAACGCCAGCACAGAAGCCCCTGGGCTCGGCCAACAACACTTTCGACGGCATGGCGGGGAGGTTAGGTTCGGTCTTCGGGGTGAAGGGCAGCCACCGGTAGGCTTCCACCGTCATGTCCCTTCCCATCGTCCTCGAAGTGATCGCGGGTTCACCCGCGGAAAGCGCTGGCATCACCGTTGGTGATGCGCTCGTGTCGATCAACGACGTCATCCCGAACGACGTGATCGAGTACCAGCAGCTCGTCGACGATGCGGATCCCGTGTTCTTGCTCGAGCGGAACGGGCTTCAGAGGGAGTTCACGGTCGCAAAGGACGTCGGAGAGCCGATCGGACTGCGGTTGAACGCCTCGATCTTCGACCGGGTCCAGACGTGCGACAACCACTGCGGGTTCTGCTTCATCTATCAGCTCCCGCCGGGGATGAGGAAGTCCCTCTATCTCAAGGACGACGACTATCGGCTGTCGTTCCTCTACGGGAACTTCACGACGCTCACGAGGTTCACCGAACTCGACCTGTCGAGGGTCGTCGAGGAGAAGCTCGGCCCCCTCTACGTCTCGATCCACGCCACGGACCCCGACGTGAGAAGTGCCATGCTGCGCAATCCACGGGGAGCCACCAGCCTGCGGTGGCTGTCTGCCCTCCTCGATGCGGGCGTGGTCGTGCACGGCCAGGTGGTGTTGTGCCCCGGTATCAACAACGACGCCGTGCTCGAACGAACCCTTGCGGAGACGATCATCCGGTTCCCGAAGCTGGCGACGCTTGGCATCGTGCCTCTCGGCCTCTCCAAGTACAACCGCGAAGCTGATTTGCAGGTGCACACACCCGAGGAGGCCGCGGCGGACCTCGAGATCATCCACTTCTGGCAGGAGCGGGCGCTCGACGCGGTCGGTCGACGGATTTTCCAGGCGTCCGACGAGCTGTACCTCACCGCCGGTCTGGATGTGCCCGCCTCGGAGCACTACGAGGCGTTCGCCCAGCACGAGAACGGCATCGGCATGGTCCGCGCCTTCTACGACGAGCTCGACCGACTCGAACACGGCCACGCGAGCACGGATCCGATCGTGACCGGGGAGTGGCGATCGGTTCCCGCGGCGCCTTCCGAGGGCTATCGGGCGCCACGGCATCACGCGGATGACCCTGACCCTGCAGACGGGCCGATCGTGATCGTGACAGGCACCTACGGGCGCAAGGTCATAGGAGCGGTGCTCGAGCGGATCGAACGGCTCACGGCACGTGACATCCGCATCCTCGAGGTCGAGAATGGCTTTTTCGGCGGCAACACCGCCGTGGCCGGCCTGATGGCTGGCATCGACGTACGCGCGGTGCTCGAGGCTGACAGCCAGCCAGCCGGTGCCTATGTGCTGCCCGACGTGGCGCTCTCCGGCGACACCTTCATCGACGACATGCCGCTCGCCGATGTCCTTCAGAGTGCGAAGGCACCCGTCGTGGTCGCGCCAGCGACGGTGTCCGGACTGCTTGGAGCGGCCCGATGAGCCGGCGCCCGATCGTTGTCGTGCTCGGCCGACCGAACGTCGGCAAGTCCACGCTCGTCAACCGCATCATCAGGCGAAAGGCAGCCGTGACGAACCCCGAGGCCGGTGTCACGCGGGATCGGCGCCGATTCGACGCCGAGTGGGACGGCAGGGACTTCCAGGTCATCGACACAGGAGGGTGGGAGGCGCGGCCCGGCCAGCAGCTCACCGCTGATATCAGGGAACAAGCCGAGATCGCGGTCACCGGTGCCGATCTCGTCGTGTTCGTGGCGGACGCAACCACCGAGGTCACCGACGACGACGCAGGCGTGGCTCGCGTCCTCCAAGAGAGCGGGCTGCCGTACGTACTGGTCGCCAACAAGGCGGACTCTCCTGCGGTGGAGTCCGAGCTGACGCACCTCTGGGGGCTCGGCCTGGGAGAACCGATCCCCGTGTCCGCGCTACACGGGCGGAACACGGGTGATCTGCTCGACCGGATCGTCAGCGCGCTGCCCGAACCCGGGGACGGGGACGACGCTCCAGACACCATCGCGAGCCTCGCGATCGTCGGGAGGCCGAACGTCGGCAAGTCAACGCTCCTGAACCGCCTCGCGGGGGAAGAGCGCGTGCTCGTGTCGGAGGTGCCCGGCACGACGCGTGACCCCATCAACGAGATCGTGATGATCGACGGCGAGTACTTCGAGGTGATCGACACCGCCGGCATCAAGAGGCGGACCCGTATCACCGATGACACCGACTTCTACGCCGTGCTCAGGGCACACGGCATCGTGAAGCAAGCAGATGTCGTGCTCTTCATGATCGATGGGAAGAGAGGCGCGACGCACCAGGAGCAACGCCTCGCCGAGGAGATTGCAAGTGCCGGGGCCGGAATCATCCTCGTCCTCAACAAGTGGGACGACCTCACTGAGGAGGAACGACTCTTCACGGAGGACTCCGTCGCCGACCGCTTGGCTTTCATCGATTGGGCGCCGATCGTCCGGATGTCCGCAAAGACCGGCGCACGCACGCACCGCCTTCCGAAGCACATCCGCATGGTGCTGGAGAACCGCAGGCAGCACATCCCTGCAGCCGACGTCAACAAGCTCGTGCGCGGCCTCCAGCAGGCTCATCCGCCACCCGTCCGAAAGGGAAGGCGCGCCAAGATCCTCTATGCCGTGCAGGCAGAGACCGAGCCGCCCGTCTTCGTCCTCTTCGTGCGCGGCGGAGAACTCGGCCCTGACTACATTCGGTTCATCGAGAATCGAATCCGGGAGGCATACGACTTTGAGGGAACTCCCATCAGGATCAGCACGAGGAACCGCCACTGATGGATGAGCGGCTGACCGAGGCGACCCGCAGGGCGCGTGGGGGAGGGCCCGACCGGTACCACGACAAGCTCAAGGTCCAGGGGAAGATCTTCGTTCGCGACCGGATGGCGCTTCTCGTCGATGCGCAATCTTTCGTCGAGGACGGGCTTCTCGCCCGGAACGACGACGACGAACTTGCCGCTGACGGGGTCGTGACGGGAAGAGCCCGCATCGAGGGGCGCCCGGTGATGGTGATCGCGAACGACCCGACAGTGAAGGCCGGATCTTGGGGGCGGATCACGGTCGAGAAGATCATCAGGGCGCTCGAGGCTGCCTACGACGAGTTGCTCCCCGTCTTCTTTCTCGTCGATTCGGCCGGGGCGCGGATCACCGACCAGGTCGAGTTGTTCCCCGGTCGACGGGGTGCCGGCAAGATCTTCTACAACCAGATCCGGCTCTCGGGGCGCGTGCCGCAGATCTGCTGCCTCTTCGGGCCATCGGCCGCCGGCGGTGCCTACATACCGTCGTTCTGCGACGTGGTCGTGATGGTCGAAGGACGCGCATCCATGTATCTCGGTTCTCCTCGGATGGCACAGATGGTCGTCGGCGAGGAGACCACGCTGGAGGCGATGGGCGGAGCAAGGATGCACTGCGAGGTATCGGGGTGCGGGGATGCGCTCGTGTCCTCGGACGAGGAAGCGATCGAGTGGGCGAAGGAGTACTTCTCATACGTCGCGGATTCCTACCGGGTGCGGCCGATCTCGTACCAAGGAGAGGCGCCAGCATCCACCGCTGACATCTCGGCCGTGCTTCCACCGGATCCCAAGGGCGTGTACGACATGCAGGACTTCATCGACGGGCTCGTCGACGAGGACAGCTTCTTCCCCATCAAGCACTTGTTTGCGAAGGAGGTCATCACCGGTTTCGCCCGCCTCAACGGCAATCCGATCGGGATCGTCGCGTCACAGCCGAACCACCTCGGAGGAGTCCTGTTCGTCGACTCCGCGGACAAGGCCGCGCGATTCATGTGGCTGTGCGATGCGTTCAACATCCCGCTGCTCTTCCTGGCCGATGTCCCCGGTTTCATGATCGGGTCACAGGTCGAGGCCCAGGGCATCATCCGCCACGGCGCAAAGATGCTCACCGCCATGGCAGAGTCGACCGTGCCGCGCATCTGCGTGGTGGTCCGAAAGGCGTACGGGGCCGGTTTGTACGCCTTCTCAGGCCCCGGTCTCCGCCCGGAAGCGACGATCGCGCTGCCGGGTGCGGAAATCGCCGTCATGGGGCCTGAGGCCGCGGTCAACGCCGTGTACTTCAACACGATCGAGTCGCTCGAGGAGCCGGAGCGAAGTTCCTTCATCGAGGAGAAGCGGCGAGAATATTCCGAGGATGTCGACTTGTTCCGGCTCGCCGCCGAAGGCGTGATCGACGCCGTGATCGAGCCGGTCGATCTCAGGGATGAGCTCGTGCGCCGATTTGCGATCGCGAGCGGCAAGGACCGCCTCTTCTCGGAACGCCGCCACGGCGTGCCCCCCGTGTGAACGAGCCCGGAAACGGGTTCGTGCCGGACGGGCCGGGTCCGGAGGAGCCGGGGTGGCCGTGGAGCTTCATCCTGCTCGTCGTGGCAGGGGGCCTCTACCTCGTCTTCCGGTTCGTCGAGCTTGCCGTCAAACTGTTTCGCTAGCCATCCGACCGGGTGCTACCGGGGCGACGCCTTCTAGTCTCCATCGCTACGGGCTGTGGCGCAGTCTGGCAGCGCACTGGTCTGGGGGACCAGGGGTCGCCGGTTCAAATCCGGCCAGCCCGACCACTTCTTGACGGCGGTTCTCGTCGTTGATCTTCCTGTCATACCTGCGGGATATGTTGGGTGGATGGATGCGATGACGGCGGTTCCGCCGAACATTGACTCGATGGAGCCCGGTCCCGTCCTTGCGGCGTTCCTCTCGTCGGTGGATGTGTTTGCGTTGGGTTGGGATGACCGGGTTGCGGTGTTGCGGGCGTTTGACCGGATGCGGTCCCATTATGAGGCTCAGAGACTCCGGGCGGTGTCTGGGGTGGTGGATGCCTATGTGCGTCTCGAGGGTCTCGACGCCCACGATGCGCCGGATGCGGCGTCGGGCGAGTTGCAGGCCGCGTTGGCGCTCACTCGCCGGTCCGCAGACGTGGAAGTCGAACTGGCGATGGCGTTACGCGAGCGTCTACCAGCCGTGTGGGAATGGCTCGAGCAGGGCCGCATCGATGCACGGCGTGCGAAGGTGATCCACACCACCACCGAACATCTCGATCCCGACACGGCTCGTGCGGTGGTGGATCGTCTGGAAGGCTCCGTGGAACGACTCACCACCTCCCAGCTCGCTGCCCGGCTCCGCAGGTACTGCTTGGACCACCACCCCGGCGACGCCCAGGACCGCTACGAACACGCCGTCGACCAGCGTCGGATCACGATCTACCCATACCCCGACGGCACCGCAGGCATCAACGCCACCAACCTCCCTCCGGACCGTGCTTGCCAGCCAATGGATCACATCGACACATTGGCCAAGGAGATGCGCACCGACGGTGAGACCCGCACGATGGACCAACTCAGAGCCGACATCGCCCTGGCCCTGTTGAACGGAGAACACCTCACTACATCGGGCAGACAGTCGAGTGGTGTCATCGAACTGCGCACCGACCTCGAGACGCTCGCCGGGCTCGCCCACCATGCTGGCGAGATCAACGGGTTCGGCCCGGTGATCGCCGACATCGCGCGCAAGATCGCAGACGACAGCCACGATGCCGAGTGGCGCTGGACGATCACGGACACCGAAACGGATCAGCCGCTCGTGACGGGCACGACACGCAGACGCCCCGATGTTCGACGTCGGCTTCCTTCTGCCCAACAGCGCCGTGCCGTACAGGTTCGTGACCTCACGTGCGTGTTCATGGGGTGCCGGATGCCGGCCTCCGACTGTGACGTCGACCACACCGTCGCATACGAGGATGGCGGTCCCACGACCATCGAGAACACGGCGGCGCTTTGCCGCTACCACCACCACCGGATGAAACACCGAGGGGGCTGGCGATACCGCCGCCTGCGCACCGGTGCATACGAGTGGCGCAGTCCTCTCGGACCGGCGTACATCAACACAGAGCCCGAGCGGCAGGTGATCGTGGCGCCACCGTAATGCGGCGCGCTGACTCAGTTGGCAGACAAATCGGGGGAGTTCCAGCGATTGCGGTGGAGTTGTTCCTCGAGTGGGCGGCGGCGCCTCGTGGTGCCCGATCCGATTGGGCGCTCATGGTCCGAGCGGTATCCCAGGCCGACGACGCCGACCTGATGGCATCGATCCGGCACCCCGAATGCGGCGCGGACCTCGGCTTCGCCGCGGCTGATGCCGAAGATCCACGTGTCGAGCCCTTCGTTGATCGCCGCGAACTGCAACGCCATGGCAGCCATACCCCCATCGACGTCCCAGAACTTCACGGGCCACGCAGCGGCGTTGTCCAGTCCGAAGGCGATCTTGTCCTCAGCCGAGTACCGCGCGAGGTACCGCTCAGGATCCGACCAGACGATCACGAGACACGGCGGCGTGTCGACGCCTTCGGGCAGCTCGTACCCGTCGTCCGTGGTGAGGTCCCAGTACGTCGCGACGGCAGCCGGGTCGTCGAGCACGAGGAACTCGGTGCCCTGCGAGAACCCGGCGGTCGGGGAACGGCGCGCGATGTCGACGATGCGGTCGAGAACCTCGGGCGGCGGAATGTCCCTTCGGTAACTCCGAATGCTGCGACGACGGCGAATGATGTCGGAGAAGTCCATCCGGCGACTCTAGGTACAACCCCGCGCCCGTGTGCATGGGAACCTCGCACGCCGAATCGACGTTGACTGGGTACCCCGGGGAGGGAACGTGGAGCGCATTCGGCGGTACAAATGGCTGATCATCGCGGGAGGTACGGCCCTCGCGCTCGTCGCATTTCTGCTGTTCCGCCCGGACAAGCTCTTCGTCGACGACGTGGTCGACGAGTCGCTCGCTGATGCGTTCACCACGACGTCGACGACTCTCGTGTCGAACGCACCGGAGAACCCGGCGACGACGACCGGGCCCACGAACGACACCCCGACGTCCGGGGAGGTCTCGACGACAACCACCCAGCCAGCAGCCAGCGAACCTGAAGCGATCGCAACGGGCTCCTGGGTAGGGATCGATCATTCGGCAGTCGGGACGGCAACGGTGTATGAGTTCGATGGCGAATACATCCTCCGATTCGAGGACGACACGGACATCCAGAACGGACCGGATCTCTACGTGTGGGTCCTCCCCGGCACCGAGTTCACCGGGGCGATTCCCGACGAATATCTCGACCTCGGCAAGATCAAGGGCAATGTCGGCGGTCAGAACTACGAACTCCCGGACTCCTTCGACCCGGAGGTCCACGGAACGGTCCTCGTCTGGTGTCTTCGCTTTTCGGTTCCGTTCGCTGCGGCCAGCCTCGCGTAGTCGTCGGGGGGCGCAGACGGAAGCGCGACGCTATCTTCGCCACATGGAAGCGACACTCGACCATCTCTACCGCGAGACCCATCACTGGGACTCTTCCGTTGCCTTCTGGGCGAACCTCGGGTACGGCTTCGCCGAACAATGGGGGAGCGAACCACACCGCGCCGGCAGGTTGACGAACGGCACGACCAGCATCGTGCTCGCGGAGGTACCCGAGGACACCCAACCCGACAGCGTCGCGTTTCTGTCATCGGGGAACCTGGAAGACGTTGCGGAAGCAACGAACGGCAACATCGTGGAGACCCACTGGGGCACACGCATGATCTCCCTGAAGGACCCTGAAGGACGGACGGTCAACGTCGAAGCGCGATCCGGGGAGGACTCGTGAGGCTCACATCTGCAATGCTCGCCGACTCCGCCCAGGTGCAGAGTGGCAAGCTCTTCGTCCTCGGAGGCGGTTTCGACACCATCTCCGTTCGTTCCGTCCCTGCCGTACACCGCTCCCTGAGCCTCGCGATGGTCGCCGAGGTCGAACCTGAAGAGCGCCAACGCGACCTCGAACTCGGCATCAAGCTCATCGACGAGGACGGAAACGACATCGGCGTCGAGGCCAAGGGGAAGCTGCGGGTCGGTGCGCCACCCAACCTTCCTCCCGGTTCGGCGAGCATCGTCCCCATCGTCAGCCCGTTTCACAACATCACGTTCCCCGAGGCGAAGGGGTACACCTTCGTCGTCTCGCTGAACGAGGTCGAACTCGCCCGCGTCGCGTTCCGGGTGGTCGCAGCGCAGTGATCAAGGATCTCTGGAACGTCCCGAACGTCGTTTCACTCCTCAGGCTTGCGCTCATCCCCGGATTTGTCTGGTTGGTCGCTGCAGGGGAACACGGCTGGGCCGGCGTCCTTCTCGGGGTGATCGGCGCAACGGATTGGGTCGACGGATACCTGGCTCGGAGACTCGACCAGGTCACGGAGATCGGCAAGTTCCTCGACCCGCTTGCCGATCGCATTGCCGTCATCGTGGCCGTCATCGCCGGGCTTGCGTCCGGGGTGCTCCCGTCCTGGTTCGCCATCACCCTGATCGTTCGTGAGGCTCTCATGGCGGTGGGAGCTGCGTACGGTTGGTCGAAGGGTGTGACGAGACTGGACGTCAGATGGATCGGGAAGGCAGCGACCATGGCCGTCTACATGTCGGTCGGCTTCTTCTACATCGGGCGCGGCTTCGATGTGGACGCGGTGGTCGCTGCCGCCTACGTGTTCGGCCTCCCCGGGCTGATCCTCTACTACGTCGTCGGCATTCAGTACTTCGGCGACATGAAGAAGGCGATTTCCGTCGCAAACTAGGATGTCGGGACCCAATCGGAGGACACGTTGAACTACCCGGAAGACCTCAAGTACGCCGAGAACCACGAGTGGGCTCGGCTCGAAGCCGACAACCGAGTCCGCATGGGTATCTCGGACTACGCGCAGGATGCACTCGGCGACGTCGTGTACGTCGAACTCCCGGAACTCGGCGCAAAGGTCGCACAAGGGGACCCGTTCTCCGAGGTCGAGTCGACCAAATCCCTCTCCGACGTGTACGCCCCTGTCTCCGGATCCATCGTCGAGGTCAATGACGCCCTCGAAGACCATCCCGAGCTCGTCAACGCATCCCCCTACGGTGACGGCTGGTTCTGTGTGATCGCGGCGGACGATCCATCCGAACTCGACAGCCTCATGGACCAAGCCGCCTACGCCGCGACCCTCGACTGATTCTCGCCCCTCGGATAACACTCGACCACAACTTGAGGGTTCGCGAGTACCATGAACCCATGGCTGATGACGCGCGGAAAGATGCGGTCGAGATCGAGCAGGAACCCACTGTCTCATGGGAGCCGGGGCTACCGGACCCGGACGCACCCGCGGGCGGCAAGGTCGAGGGAGCATTCTCTTGGGCCTTGACGATCGAGGGCGGGCCGCAGACCGGGCTCACCTATGTGCTCGGCCCAGGCAACACCGTCGCCGGTCGATCGGGAGAGGCCGAGATCTTTCTCGCCGATGTCACCGTGTCACGAGAGCATGCGCGGTTTTCCGTCGACTCCATGGGCCTCTCGGTTGCCGATCTCGGGTCGACGAACGGCACGTACGTGAACGGGCGCCGACACGAAGCCGGGATGCTCAACGAGGGGGACGAGTTGATGATCGGTCGATTCCACCTCCGGGTGTCAAAGGGCCATGGCTGAGCTCAGAGCCGTCGGCAGCCCGACCAGGCGGACACACTCGATCGGCCAGGTGATCAACCTCCTCCGGGACGAGTTCCCCGATGTCTCCGTCTCCAAGATCCGTTTCCTCGAGACAAAGGGCCTCGTCCGACCGGACCGGTCGGCATCCGGATATCGCATGTTCACGGACGAGGACGTCCAACGGATCCAGTACATCCTGTCCGAACAGCGTGATCACTACCTGCCGCTCAAGGTCATCAAGTCGAAGCTGTCGGCGTGGGAACACGGCGACGAGTCTCCGGTGGCGCCCGACGGCGGCCCGCCTCCCGAGGCCTACTTCGCATCATCTGGCGTCAGCCTCTCAGCGTCCGAGATCGCACGCTCGTCTGGACTGTCGAGGGAGCAGCTCGCATCGGTGGTCGACGAGGGGCTCCTGAGACCGACCATGCTGCCTGACGGTTCGCAGGTCTTCACCGACGCAGACCTCCAGATCGCGAGGGGCGTGCACCGGCTCTTGTCACGCGGTCTCGAGCCGCGCCACCTGCGATCGCTGCGGCTCAGCGCCGACAAACAGGTGGACCTTCTCGGGCAGCTCGTCGCTCCGATGCTGCGGCATCGGAATCCCGACAACCAGCGGAGGTCCGCCGAGATCCTCGCGGACACGGCACAGGCGTCTGCGCACATCCAGGAAACCATCGTGCGCAGTAGGCTTCGCAAACTACTCGAGCACTGATGTTTGGTACCTCCCTCGTCTCCCTCACCCTTGTCGCGTCGTCATTGACGCTGCCGCTCGGCACAGCGCCGCGCAGCGTCGATGTCGCACCGCCCCCCACGCTCACCGCTGAGCGATGGATCGTCTACGACGCGGACGCCGACGTGGTCCTGGCATCGTGGAACGCCAACGATCAGGCATCGATGGCGTCCGTGACCAAGGTCATGACGGCGATGATCGTCATCGACAACGCGGATCTCAGCGAGCTCGTCACCGTCCCCGGATTCGCCGTGAACAGCCGCGGGTCCGTCGCTGGCCTCGTCGCCGGCGAGCGGCTCACGGTCAGTGACCTCCTCATCGCCATGCTCGTCCGCAGCGGCAATGACGCCGCGATCACCCTCGCCAACCACGTCGGAGGCGGCAGCACAGAGGCGTTCGTCGCGAAGATGAATGCGCGGGCTCAACAGCTCGGGATGACGAACACACACTTCGCCAATCCGAATGGCCTCGACGAGGAACGCCACTACTCGACGGCTCGCGATCTCCTCACCCTCATCATCGCGTCCCAGGAATACCCGGATATCGCGAGGTTGGCCCGCATCAAGGTGGTCAGCATGCCTCCGGACCCCACCGGCAAGGCGCGGCTCTTCACGAACACCAACAAGCTGCTCGGCACCTATCCGGGGAACATCGGGCTCAAGACTGGTGACACGCCGTGGGCAGACAAGGTCTTCCTCGGTGTCACAGAGCGTGCCGGAAGACGCATCTACTCGGTCGTCATGCACAGCGACGACCATTTCGCGGACACGCGGGCGCTCGTCGAGTGGGCCTTCAGCACCTATTCGGTTCGCGATCGACTCCTCAGACCGCTGTACAGCGAGATCGGTGGCGGGGGAGGCGCCTATCCGAAGCCCGACCTGTCCGAAAGCCACGAGCGCCGCCTCTTCGCCATGCCGCCTCTCGATGACGGCCGCTGGCGCACCTCATCGCTCGGTGACCTGCCGAAGGCCGGTGAGATCGGCCGATGGATAAGAGAGGCGCTTCCGGAGGTCGCAGGCGGGGCCGCGGGCGGCGACGATGGATAGCTTGTACGTCGAGGTCATCGACGAAGACACCTTGCAGCGTCGCGTGGCGGAACTGGGAGCCGAGGTCCGCTCCAGCTATGACACGGACGACGTCGTCGTCGTTGGGATCCTCAAAGGCTCCCTGCTCTTCATGCGCGACCTCCTGCGACACCTCCCGCTGACCTACACGACCGAGTTCCTCGCGCTCACACGATTTGGCCGTGCCGGACGCGTCGGCGTCTCGCTCGACGTGTCGGTACCCATCGAAGGGCGCGAGGTGCTCCTCGTCCTCGACACGGTCGACACCGGCCTGACGGTGAACACGATCCACGATCTGCTCGTCGCGAGGGGAGCGGCGAGGGTGCAGACCGTCGCCCTGCTCGACAAGGTGCCCAGGCGGATTGTCGACGTTTCCATCGATTTCAGGGGGTTCGAAGTCGGCGACGAGTACCTCCTCGGATACGGCCTCGACTTCGAGGGCCGTTACCGAAACCTTCGCTCGGTGTGGGCCGTGATGGACATGGCGCACCTCACCGAGACGCCTGACGCATTCGCTTCGACCGCGTACGGCTGACGTTTTCGGCTCCAACCTGCCTGATAGTGTTGGGTCCATGAGCGACCTCGTACCGCTTGACTTCGTCGGAATCAGGGTCGAGCTGCCCACGAACTCCCCGATTCTCCTCCTTCGGGAGCGAAACGGCACCCGCTACATCCCGATCTGGATCAACACGCCTGAAGCGACCTCCATCGCGCTGGCGCACGACGGCATCACCCCCCAGCGGCCGTTGACCCACGATCTCGTGGTCTCGGTCATCGAAGAGCTCGGCGGCCATGTCCGCGACGTCGTCATCACCGAGCTCCGCGGCGGCACCTTCTTCGCCGATCTCACGCTTGTCGTCGGGGACGACGTCCACACGATCTCGGCAAGGCCCTCGGACGCCGTCGCGCTGGCGGTCCGCATGGACGCACCCTTGTTCGGCGATCCAGGCGTGCTCGAAGAAGCAGGCGTCGAGATCGCCGACGAGACCGAAGAGGACGAGATCGAGAAGTTCCGGGAGTTCCTCGACGACATCGACCCCGGCGACTTCGCCGCGAGCGAGCAGTAGGCGCGGCCTTGCGGGTCCCCGTCAATCTTCGGTTCGGGCTGTTCGCTCTCGTGAGCGTGGTCGTCATCGGCACCGTCGGTTTCATCGTCATCGGCGACCTCGACGTCGGCGAAGCGCTCTATCTCACAATCATCACGATCACAACGCTCGGCCTGAGTTTCACGACGGACCCCTTGACTGGGGTGGAGAAGGCGTGGCTCGCGATCGTGCTCCTGTCAGGCATGGGAGCAGCCCTGTTCACCCTCACTGCGTCGATGGAGTACGGTTTCGAACTGGTCATCGGGTCCGACTATCGGAAGCGAAGGAAGATGGCACGCAGCATCGCATCGTTGAGGGACCACGTCATCGTCTGCGGTTACGGGCGCGTCGGCCACACCGCCGCGGCAACCCTCACTGCTGGCGGAATCGACGTTGTCGTGGTCGAGCGCGACGCTGAGGCGGCGAGAGACGCCATCAGCCACGAAATCCCGGTCGTCGAGGGCGACGCGACCCGCGATGAGATCCTGATCGAGGCTGGCATCGAGCGCGCACGCTCCGTGATCGCATGCGTCGAGAGCTCCTCCGACAACCTCGTCATCACGCTCTCTGCAAAGGCGCTCCGCTCGAACATCAGCGTGACGGCGCGGGCAATCGACCGGGAGACAGAAAAGAAGCTCAACCTCGCAGGGGCCGACGCGGTCGTGACACCTGAACTCGTCGGGGGAGCTCGGATGGCCCTCCTCGCCACTCGCCCGGACTTTGCCAAGTTCATCGAAACCGTCGTCGACGACACCGGCCACGAGTACCGCATCGAACGCTTCCACATTGCCGAAGGCTCGCCGATCGTCGGCAAGTCCCTGATGCAGCTCGACCTCAGGGGCAGGGCGGGGGCGATGGTCGTCGGGGTGTCCCGCCACGGCGGCGCCATGAGGGTCAACCCGGACCCGGCAGAGCCGTTCCGCGCAGGTGACGGCGCGTACGCCCTGGGGACGAAAGAGCAGCTCGCGAGGCTGCGAGTCTTCTTCGAAACGACCTGATCGGCCCTCAGAATCGGCTTTTCGCGCGAATGATTGACATGCGCGCGCGGCCACCGTAAGTTTCATGCGCGTAGTTCGACGGGCGGAATTACACGGGCGTAACCGAAGCGCGTAACCTACGGACACAGTCACTGGGTGAGGAGACGCAGGAAATGACGGACAACATCGTGGATACAAATCTCGGATTCGGGTCGCCGCAGGTGTGCAAAGTGGTGGGTATCAGCTACCGCCAGCTCGACTACTGGGACCGCACCGGCCTGCTCGGCCCATCGATGAAGGCGGCCGCAGGTTCGGGTACGCAGCGGAAGTACTCATTCCAGGACATCGTCACCCTCCGCGTCGTGAAGGGCCTCCTCGACGGCGGGACCACCCTCCAGAAGATCAGGCAGGCATTCGACCACCTCGAAGAGGAGATCGGCGACGACTGGCGGTTCCAGGACATCACCCTCATCGGTGACGGGACGACCGTCTACGCCGCACGAAGCATGGAGGAGGTCGTCGACCTCTTCCGGCGCGGCCAGGGTGTGTTCGGCATCGCAGTACAGCCCGTGGTCGATGAGGTTCGCGGCGAGATCCATAGACTGTATCCGGATCAAGCGGACCTGGCCCCCGCTGCAGAGACCCTCTCGGAAGCGACTGCCACCTGACCCACGACGACCTCTTCGCCCCGGCGCCAGCCGACACCACCGACTTCGCACACAACAGCGAACGGGAGTTCGCGAGGCTCCTCGATTTCTACGGGATCGAATGGGAGTACGAGCCGAAGGCGTTCGTGGTCGAGTGGGACGAGAACGGCGAGCCGGCCAAGCACTTCCGTCCTGACTTCTACCTCCCCGCCGAGGATGTGTTCATCGAGATCACCACGATGAGCCAGAAGCTCGTCACGAAGAAGAACCGGAAGGTCAAGCGGTTGCGAGAGCTCTATCCGGACGTCGAGTGCCGCGTGTTCTACCAGCGCGACTACCTGCACCTCCTCGTCAAGTATGGCCTCGAGGAACCAGACGCCGAGATCGACACACCTGCGCCGACCCGGATACCCGGCCCACCCGACGTGACCGACCTGGGACTCGCTGCGGAAGCGTGAGGCACCGGCGGTAGCATCGCACCCGTCAAGCAGCGACACCGGGATAGCTCCGTGCCACAGTCTCCGATTCACGCCGTCCACGAGGCCGAAGGGGCTCGTTTCGTCGATTTCGGCGGTTGGACGATGCCCGTCCAATACTCCGGCGTGCTCGCCGAGCACGCGGCAGTGCGCGAGAACGTCGGGATCTTCGATGTCTCGCACCTCGGACGATTCGAGGTTGCGGGGCCCCACGCCACCGACGTCCTTCGACAGCAGCTCTGCAACGACATCACAAAGGTCGAGCCAGGCCGCGCCCAGTACACGATGGCGCTCAACGAGCGGGGCGGGGTCGAGGACGACATCATTGTGTGGCGCCTCGAGAAGGACCGCTACTGGGTGATGCCCAACGGCACGAACTCGGACGAGATCGTTGCCCGCTTCCGGGCAGGCGTCGGCGCCGAAACGACCGTGGAGGACATCCGCGACTCCTCGGTTCTCTTCGCCGTGCAGGGGCCGAAGGCGGCAGACGTGCTCGAAACGGTCCTCGGAGTCGTTCCGGGAAGGTTCCGGATAATCGACGCCGAGTATCGCGACACGATGGTCATCGCAGCGGGCACGGGCTACACGGGGGAGCGAGGCGCCGAGATCTGGGCGCCGCTGTCTGTCGCTTCCGGCCTCTGGATGGATCTGAGGGCCGCCGGAGCAACCGCATGCGGGCTCGGCTCGAGAGACACGCTGAGGCTCGAAATGGGATTCCCCCTGTGGGGACAGGACCTCGACGAGGACACGACGCCACTCGAGGCGGGTCTCGGGTGGGTCGTCGCGTGGGACCACGACTTCGTCGGCAAGGATGCGTTGCTTGCCCAGAAGGGGAACCTCACGAAGGAACTCGTCGCCTTCACCACCGAGGGGCGCGCGATTCCGCGTCACGGCTACGAGGTCACGACCTCGTCCGGTTCGGGCGTCGTCTCGTCGGGCAACTTCTCGCCGACCCTCGGACACGGCATCGGCATGGCATACGTCAGCCCACCCATGGGCGACGAAGACACGCTCACCGTGACCATTCGCAAGGACCGGGTTCCCGGCACCCGCGTCACGCTCCCGTTCCTCGACCGGTAGCACGCCATGACGGTTGCCGTTTCACGACTGCACTGGGATGACGGCACGGTCCCGGCGTTCGACTTCGAGATTCCGCACATCCGCGGTGTCCCCGTCCGCGCCACGCTTCCCGACGACGCAGAGGTGCATCGCTACGTCCCCAACAGGCTCGGCGTCGCCGAGGGCGGATCGGACTCTGACACGGTGCATCGCATCGAGGACCTCGATCCGGACGTCGCCAGGTTCCGGAGACTCCTTCGACGGTTGGCTCAGATCAACGGTGTGGCACCCATCGTGGATCCCGAGATGGCATGTGGGGTCGTCCTGACACACGGCGTTGCGGCTGATGCGTTGGCTGGCGTCAACACCATGTTTCCCGGGTCGGTCGCTCCGACCCCTGCCCGACTCGCCGAGTTCCCCGGTGGCGTCCAGATCGTGGCAAACCCCTCCGTGGCGTCCTCGTTCGACTCCTTCGCCGACAGCCTCGAGCAGTGCCTCAGAGGTGGCCCCGTATGAACCGCGCGCTGGGCATCGACATCGGGGGCAGTGGCATCAAGGGCGCCATCGTCGACCTCACGACGGGCAAGCTGCTCACGGAGCGGCACCGCGTGCCGACCCCTGAGGATTCGCACCCGACAGCCGTGATGGGCATCGTGACCGAGCTCGCGGCCTTCCACGGATGGGAAGGGCGCATTGGGGTCGCGGTTCCGGCCGTTGTCCTGGACGGGATCGTGCAGACCGCGGCGAACGTCTCAGACGCGTGGATCGGTTTCGATGTGCCCCAGGCCGCGAAGCACCTCGGCTTCGACGCTGTCGCTCTCAACGACGCCGACGCTGCAGGACTCGCTGAGGTGGCGTTCGGGGCCGCGAGGAAGCTCCAGGGCGTGGTACTGCTTCTGACGTTTGGCACGGGGATCGGATCGGCGCTCATCCACAACGGCGTTCTCCTCCCGAACACCGAACTCGGCCACCTCGAATACAAGGGTGACGACATCGAGAAGTACGCTGCGGCGCGCCTCGTGAAACGCGATGGGCGCGATCTGGACTGGTGGGGGAGTCGGGTGAACGAAGTGCTTCAGTACGTTGAGATGCTCCTCACCCCTGACACGATCGTGTTCGGCGGCGGGATCTCCAAGCGATTCAAAGAGTTCTCGCACATGTTCGACACAAGGGCCCGCGTCGTGCCCGCAAAGCTGAGGAACAATGCGGGGATCGTTGGGGCCGCGCTCAGCGCCGCGACGAACGTAGGCTCTTGACATGACTGAGACCACGAGCACCTTCGACACCCATGACGGCACGGAGATCTTCGTGCGCCAGTGGAAGACCGACACGCCACGATACGAGGTCCTCATCGTCCACGGCCTCGCGGAGCATTCTGGGCGGTTCACCCATGTGGCGGCCTTCTTCAACCGTGCCGGCGCGAACGTCACAGCCTTCGACGTCCGGGGCCACGGCAAGAGCGGTGGCATCCGCACCCACACCTCGTCGTGGGAGCACCTTCACGCAGACATCGAGGAGGTCGCGAAGCGAACCGTCGACACGAGCGGGCTTCCCTGGGTGCTCTACGGCCACTCCTTCGGTGGACTCCAGTGTGCGGGGTACGTGATCGACCGGCACGAACCGCGTCCGAACGCTGCCGTGCTCTCGTCGCCCGTGATGCGGACAACGCGTCCGGTCGACAAGGCCCTCAAGGTCGTGGCGAACGTCCTCGGGCGGGTCGCCCCGACGCTCAGGATCAATCCCGGGATCAAGGGCCATCAGCTCTCGACAGACCCTGCCGTGGGCGAGGCCTACTTCTCGGACGAGCTGGTGGAGGACAAGACGACGACTCGAAAGGGCCTCCTGGCGTTGAAGGAGATGGACAGGCTCACCTCACTTCACGAGACGATCGATATCCCGACCCTCGTGACGCACGGTGCCGATGACACCCTGATCTTCCCGAAGGCGTCGTCTGGTCTCGCAGCATCGCCTTCAGTCGAGCGCAAGCTGTTCCCCGGCTACCGGCACGAACCCCACAACGAACCCACCGAGAAGGCCGAGGCGTTCCTCGGTGACATCGCGGACTGGATCGACAGGAAGCTGTTCGGCGCCTCCTGACGACGGGTCCTAGATTCCGTACGCGGGTTCGATCACCTCTGCGATCAGCCGTCGCCGGACATCCCAGTCGCCAAATCCCGCCTCCACGGCCCGTACCGTGATCTTCCCGAGGTCCTCCGTGACGAGCCCGAAGTGATTCGCGGCGAGCTCGTACTCCGAACCGACGGTCACACCCGACATGAGCTTGTTGTCGGTGTTGATCGTGACATTGAACCCTGTGTCGTAGAGCGCCCGGAGCGGGTGCATGTCGAGCCCATCAACCGCCGACGTGTGGACGTTGGACGTGACCGAGATCTCCAGGGGGATGCGGTGGTCGCGGACCCGCCGCGCCATCGGCCCGAGGGCGGTGATCGAGGAGCCGTCGAAGTCCGTGTCTTCTGCAATGCGTACGCCGTGGCCGATCCGTTGGGCTCCGCACAACGCAAGCGCCCGCCACATCGAATGCACGCCGTCGCCCTCTCCGGCATGGAGGGTGATGCCGAGTCCCGCGTCGCGTGCCACTTTGATCGCGGCGAGGTGGTCGTCGGGAGGGAAGCCTGCCTCCGGCCCCGCGAGGTCGAAGGCGACGACGCCTTCGTCCTTGAACCGGACGGCAGCACGAGCGGTGTCCTCAGACCCGGGGAGATGGCGCAGGGCGATCACGATGGCACCGATCACGATGCCGGATGCGTCGCTCGCACGGCGGAATCCGTCGAGGGCCGCCTCGATCACATCTTCACGCGTCAGGTCGCCCTGCGTCGAGAGTGTCGGATCGAATCGACTTTCTGCGTACACGACGCCGTCGGTCGAGTGGTCCATGGCCGACTCGTACGCAACGCGCGCCACGTTGTCCGCTGTCTGCATGACTGCGACCGTGTGATCGAACGCCTCCAGATACCTCTCGAGTGATCCCGAGCCTCCCTGGTTGAACCACGCACCGAGGTCTTCGACGCCGTTCGCCGGAAGTCGGTATCCGATGTCGTCTGCAAGTTCGAGGACCGTCTCGACGCGGAGACCGCCGTCGAGATGGTCATGCAGAACCGCCTTGGGAAGTGAGGAGATGTCGGTCACGGGCAAATGCGGGGGTTGGTGGCGTACTTCACCGTGATCGACGCCTCGTCGAGCACGTGGCCCGCCATCGCGTCGGTCAGGTCGTCTCGGGTGAATCCTTCTCGCAGACCGAGGGTGTCCTGGTCGATGGCAAACACCGTGAAGATGTAGCGATGGGGTATGGAGTCGTTCCACGGAGGAGCCGCGCCGTCGTACCCGTGCCAGACGCCTCCGAGGTCGGGATCCCCTTCGAACCATGACGTGTAATCGTTCACGCCGTGTTTGCCAACGGGAGCGGCGTCGGCTGCCTTGCCACGTGCGGTGACGCCAGTCGAATGTGCTCCCTCCTCGATCTCGTGCGTGTCCGCAGGAATGTCGGCGAGGAGCCAGTGCGTGAAATCGACCCGCGGGAGCGTCTCCGGTACCTCGCGGTCCTGCTGGTTGACATCGTCTGGTGCGCTCGGGCAATCAACATCGATGACGGTGATCACGAACGACTTCGTCCCCTCCGGTTCATCGGACCAGCGAAGGTGGGGGTTCTGGTTGCCGCTGAACTCGACGGGCCCCGGATCAGCCAATCGGGCCAGGGCATGGGAAGCATCCTTCCACGCTCCGTCAGTGATCGAATCGCTTTGGAGCTGCATGGGCTCCCTCCTTCCGGTTTCTCCCTGCGACAATACTGTCGTGGACATCCGGCTCATCATTCTCGGCTCCGGCCAGGACGGCGGCTCGCCCCAGGTCGGCACGCGTGGGGGAGTGGGGCCTCCGAGAGCGGCCTCGAGCATCGCGCTGACAGGGGAAGACGCTCCCCGTGTCCTGTTCGACGCGTCGCCAGACCTGCGTATGCAGTACGCAGACCACCTGGCGCACCGGTACCCCGAGTCTCGTAGTCCTTTTGATGCCGTGTGCATCACCCACGGCCACATGGGGCATTACGCCGGGCTCGTCCACTTCGGCAAGGAGGCGATGGCAAGCACTTCTGTGCCGCTCTATGCCGACCAAACGGTCCTCGCTCTCCTGAACGCGAACGAGCCGTGGAAATCCCTCTTCACCGCCGGCCACCTCAACGCGGTTGCCACGGACGCACCGCTGGAGCTCGGCGCCGTCTCTGTTTCGGCCATCCGAGTGCCACATCGCGACGAGTTCGGCGCGACCGTCGCGTTCTCGGTTGCCGTGAACAAGCGACCCTGGGCGCTCTACGTCCCCGACATCGATGCGTGGGAGCCGTGGGACAGTGCAGGTGACGTCGTCGCGATGCACCGCGTGTGTCTCCTCGATGCGACCTTCGGAACGGAGGACGAGCTGCCGGACCGCGAGCCATCGGAGATGCCGCATCCGCCGGTCACCGACACGATCGAGAGGTTCGCAGACCTCGCCGAGGGACGCACGGTCGTCCTCACCCACCTCAACCATTCCAACCCGGTCGCGGATCCATCGAGTGAACTCCACCAGCGAGCGGTCAACGCCGGGTTCACCGTGGCACACGACGGTCTCGAGATCGCGTGGGCTCCATGAACCTCACGGGATCCTTTCTCGTTGCGACACCCCTCGTCGGTGGACCTCCGTTCGACCGAACCGTGATCGCGATGCTCGAACACGACGCAGACGGCGCGGTAGGCCTGATTCTCAATTCGCCAACGGACATCGACGCCGCACCACATGTTCCAGAGGTCGCTGACGTGCTCTTGGCTCCGTCCGTCGTCCATTTCGGCGGTCCGGTCTCGCCCGAGACGGCGGTCGTCGTGGGCCGTACGTCGTCGTTGGAGGGGACGGGCGCTGTGTTCGGAGCCATACGGGTCGTCGACCCGCACGATCCGCCAGGCGATCTCACCGACGTGCGCGTGTTCGCCGGGTATGCAGGGTGGTCTCCTGGACAGCTCGACGCGGAAATCGAGGAAGGGGCGTGGTGGGTCATCCCTGCCCGAGCCGATGGATGGAGCGGCGAACGCGACGTCGCCTATTGGAAGGCGTGCGTGCTCGACGCGCCGGGGCAGATCCCGTTCCACGCCACCTACAACGAGACGCCGTGGCTCAACTGAGGTGCGCCGGCGAGCCAGCGAGCGGAGGTAGGCTCGCCCGGTGACCACCACTGTTCCAAAACTCAGGCCCTCCCTGAGATCCAAGGCTCCGGGTATCGCGTACGAGTCGATGCTGTGGGCCGACGGGAAGGACATCGTCGTCGGCATCGATGAGGTCGGGAGGGGGAGCTGGGCCGGTCCGTTGACCGTTGGAGCCGTGGTCATCCCCAAGGATCAGCGGATCTACAAAGTCAGGGATTCGAAGCAGCTGACGCCCGCCGAGCGCGAGGCGATGTTCGATCGGATCACCAATTGGGCGTCGCACTGGGCCGTGGGACACGCCACACACACCGAATGCGACGAACTCGGCATGTCGGAGGCGCAGCGACTCGCGACGAACCGGGCGCTCGCTGCGCTCGGCACCGACTTCGATCACGCCCTGGTGGACGGGACGTGGGACTTCGTCGCGCGGGGCAACACGACCACGATCGTCAAGGGCGATCGGAAGTCCCTGAGCATCGCCGCGGCATCGATCATCGCAAAGGTCACCCGGGACCGCATCATGATCGAGCAGAGCGCGACATATCCGTGGTACGCCTTTGACTCGAACAAGGGCTATCCGGGACCCAGGCACACCTCTGCCCTTGCGCTTCTGGGGCCCTCGACCATCCATCGAAGGTCATGGGTGTTCATGGAGTCACTGCCCTGGTCGGGGATCGAGGAGTGCCGGCCCTCACCCGCGACCTTGCCGCTGTTCTGAGATCACCGTGACCGGACCTCGCTTGATCCTCGCCTCGTCGAGTCCTCGCCGCCAGCTGCTCCTTTCGGCGGCGGGCTACCAGTTCGATGTCGTCCACCCCAACGTCGGCGAGGAACGCGAACCGGGCGAATCGCCGGACGCGATGGTCCTGAGACTCGCGACCGACAAGGCAGCCGCCGCACGCGTCGACGCAGGCCCGCAGAGCGTTGTGCTTGGTGCGGACACCGTGGTGACCGTGGACGGCGACGTCCTGGGGAAGCCGGGTTCGACCGAAGAGGCGGTCGCGATGCTGCTGCGTCTCGAAGGACGGGCGCATCAGGTGCTCACCGGATGGGCGATCGATGCGCCGCATGGGGAGCGGTTCGGTGTCGTGGAGAGCATCGTCCGCTTCAACCCCCGGTCCGAGGCCGAGCTGAGGGACTTCGTCGAGAGAACCGATCCTCTCGACAAGGCGGGTGCGTACGCGATTCAAGCGGACGACGGTTGGCTGATCGCGTCGGTTTCTGGTTCGCGATCGAACGTCATGGGCCTTCCCATGCGGGAAGTTGCCGAGGCGTTGGCGGAAGTCGGTGTCGCGCGCTCAGCCCCGGACGGCGTGTGACGCAACCCGTGCAAGCTTGAACATCGTCGGGTCAGCCGCGTACTCCACGAGCGCCTCGCTCGTGCGGTGTGTCGACTTGTTGGAGACGAAGAACACCGGCTTTGGCGCCACGTTGAATTCGCCCTTCATCCACGCCCGTTCCGAAGGCGCGAACGGGCCGGTGACGACGGATTTCTGCGGCTTGCCGAACATCATGGCGTTGTGGACGAATCCGACGCCGCTCTCGGTCTCGTTCCGTGGCGCGCCCGGATATGCGCCCCAGACACAGCGCGGGAAGAAGTACGCGACCGCGGTCCATGTGTTCACGGCGATCGTTCCGTACTCGAGGTCGGCGATCGCTTTGTCGTACGCGGCCCGGTAGCGTCTTCGGGTCCTCGGATGGATCAGAAGGCCTGCACCAAGGGTTCCGGAGAGACGCTCGTTCGCGAACCGAACCGCCCGCGTCAGGTATGTGTCGACACCTCCGCCCGGAAGGGCGACCACGCCGAGTACCGGCCCGAACACCTCCCTTTCGAAGAACCACTCCGACGCATCCGCGGCATCGAGTCCCGAGATCAGATGTCGCTCGAAGTCGATGCCGAACGTCTCACTCGACGGTGCTGTCTCGAGCGCTCTCGCGCAGCGGGCATCGGCGCCTGGGTAGTACGGGTCGCGATCGGACAGCTCGCTCAGCACTGTTCGGATTTCGTCGAGCAACTCATCCTTCTGGTCCCAATCATCGGGAAGGACGAGGACCTGGGTTGCGACGCAGTTGAAGCCAACGTTGTGCATCTTCTGCGAGACGATGTGCTCCGCCTGGAAACGGATGTCGCGCTTCGACCACTTGCCCGGCACGACGATGGTCGGCGACACACCGCCGAGCTCAGCGGTCACGCGTTTGTTCGTGATCGGCCTATCGGCCGTGCGGTTCGCCTCTCCTTCACTTCCGGTCCCGTAAACGATGGCGTTGTACGTCCGGATGCTCCCGGTCAGGTGCACGGCGTCAGGTACTTCGTGCTTGGTGATGTATTCGCCGACATCCGCGTTCCCGTACACGAACCGCACGAACCCATCCCTGATCAATTCAGCAAAGGAGGCCTCGAAGAACTCGCCGAGATAGTCGTTGACGGGATTCATCTTGACCATCACGACGTTGCGGTTGTTGAACAGCGCGAAGAGCACGTCGAGTGGGGCGATCGATGCAACGTTCCCTGCAGCGAGTACGACCTCAACGCTGCCGGTGTGATCTTCGTCCTGATACGGCAACGCGAGGGTCGATGGAAGCGACTCCGTCGTGACCGACGGGTCCATCCACACCTCTCCCGAGTGGCCCGAGAAGAGAAGTCGATCTGCGGTCGAGTTCGGGAAGACATCCACCACGACCTGGCCATTGGGCAAGGTTCTCACCGTGAAGTCGTCAACCGTCGACCCTCCGTCCGCCATCCGCTTCAGCGATGCTTCGACGTCGTTGAGGTAGTAGAGCACGGAGAAGGGACCCCCCAGCCACTCCTCGGCGGCCAGTGGTTCTTCCATCGAAAGGCTCTTCGCCTTGGTCGCGGCCTCGACCCACCGCTTCGAGACCGCGAGCATGTTGCGTCGGATACCGTCGATGTACTCGATCCGCTCGGTGAATTCGAGGTCCGCCCAGCGGCCCTTTGCGGCTTCGAGTTCCGAGAAGGCTCGGTCGATTTGCGTGGTGTCCATCCGGGCAATGTAGCCCGATCGCCGGGTAGGCGCCCGGAAGCAGGACTCCGGCTGGCAATAGGATTGGGACATGGACATCTCATCTTCATCAGCACTCATCACCGGCGGAGCATCCGGACTCGGCGCGGCCACCGCAGAGGCAGCCCTCGAGCGCGGTGCGACCGTCGTCATCGTCGATCTGAACGAAGCTGCCGGCCACTCGACGGCCGAACGACTCGGATCGAACGCACTGTTCGTGCGAGCCGACGTCTCGGACGCCTCGCAGGTCGAGGAAGCAGTCTCGGCTGCGATGGACGCAGGGCCGCTTCGCCTCGTCGTCAACTGCGCGGGCATCGCGATCGGTGAGCGCATGCTCGACAGGGAAGGGAACCACGCATCTCTCGAACGCTTCCAGAAGGTGCTCAACGTCAACCTCGTGGGTACCTACACGGTTTCGGCGATCGCCGCTGCAGCGATGGCCAAGACCGAGCCACTCGAGTTCGGCGAACGCGGCCTGATCGTGAATACGGCTTCGGTCGCTGCCTACGAGGGCCAGATCGGGCAGACCGCGTACTCTGCGTCGAAGGGCGGCATCGTCGGGCTGACGGTGCCCATGGCGAGGGACCTCTCTTCCGTCGGCATCCGTGTCAACACGATCGCCCCAGGCATCATCGACACGCCGCTGCTCGCGGGGCTCGGCGATGCGGTACGTGATTCGTTGGCAGCGACGGTCCCGTTCCCGAAGCGCCTCGGCACACCTGAGGACTATGCCACGCTCGTCATGGCGCTCGTTGACAACGGCTACATGAACGGCGAGACGATCCGCATGGACGGCGCCCTCAGGATGGCACCCAAGTAGCGATCACGCGTTCTGCGGGATTTCGTGCTGTCGGCACCATTCGTACATCGCGATGCCTGAGGCGACGCCAACGTTGACCGACCGCGTCGAGCCATACTGTGTGATCTCGTAGACGGTCCCCACGACGCCGCGCATCTCGTCCGAGAGGCCGGGTCCTTCCTGGCCGAACACCATCACGCACCGTTCGGGGAGCGCCGCTGTCTCGATCGGCTGCGCCCCGACCACGATGTCGATGCCGACGATCGGGATGTCTGCGTCCCGTGCCCACGCATCGAAGGTCGCGACATCCGCATGGTGCTCGATGTGCTGGTACCTGTCGGTGACCATCGCCCCCCGACGGTTCCAACGACGCTTGCCGACGATGTGCACGGAGTGGGCGAGAAAGGCGTTGGCATTGCGCACGATCGTCCCGATGTTGAAGTCGTGCTGCCAGTTCTCGATCGCGACATGGAACGGGTGACGGCGCTCGTCGAGATCGGCGATGATCGCATCTCGCGACCAGTAGCGGTAGCGGTCGAGGACGTTGCGCCGATCTCCGTTTGAGAGGAGCGAGGGATCCAGCTTCGGGTCGTTCGGCCAGGGTTCGGGGTGCGGGCCGACTCCTATGGATTCGACGGCCTCCTCGTCACCCATCGTCGTCCGATGCCGCGAGCTCGAACCCGGCGAGGTCCTCGAGCGCCTTGACGAGGGCGTGGTTGCCCTCCGAGCCGAGCCCCTGTGCCTGGAGCGCCCGATACATCTGGAACACGAGCGCCGTCCCTGGGAGGGGCACGCCGAGCTCATCCGCGGCCTTCAGCACGATCCTCAGGTCCTTCTGCTGGAGATCGATCGTGAATCCCGGCCGCCAGTCCCTCTTGATCATCTGCGGCCCCCGATTCGAGAGCATCCACGACCCTGCAGCGCCGCCAGAAACGGCATCGAGCGTCTTGTTCAGGTCGAGTCCTCCGGCTTCAGCGAGCATGAGGGCTTCGGACGCGGCGAGCTGGTTCACGACGACGAGGATCTGGTTCACAGCCTTGACCAGTTGACCAGCCCCCTGTTCCCCGACGTGGGTGATCGTCCCCCCAACCGCTTCGAGGAAGGGCATCGCACGCGTGACCTGCGCTCCATCCCCGCCGATCATGATGCTGAGGGTGCCGTTCTTCGCTCCCTCGCTTCCGCCGGAGATCGGAGCGTCCAGCCAGTGGGCACCGACGTCGTTCACCCGCCTTGCAAACCCGACCGTTGCCGATGGGGAGATCGTGGAGTGATCGATCAGCAGCGAACCTTCGCGAAGGCCGTCCGCCACACCATCCTTGCCGAACACCACGGCCTCGACGTCGCCACTGTCCGAGACGCACACCATCACGATGTCGTTCACAGACGCGACCTCGGCTGGCGTCCCTGCAACGGAGATCGCGTCGGATGCCATCGCCTCCGCCTTGGCGGTAGTCCGGTTCCACACGGTGACGTGATGGCCAGCGGCGGCGAGGTTGGCGACCATGCCGGACCCCATGATGCCGAGCCCTATGAATCCGATCTCAGCCATGTGCAGCCCTCACGTGTCAGTCGCTTCCCGAGAAGTCGTTGATGACCACGATCCCCGCTCCGGGATACTCGCCCATCCGGGTGAGGTGTGCGGCACCCTCGGTGAGCCCAACGGTCTTCGTCACCAGACGGGAAGGGTCTACGGACCCGTCCTGGATCATTGCGAACATCGCGGGATACCTCCATGCCTGCATCCCGTGGCTTCCCGTGAGCTCGACTTCGTACGCGTGGAGGCGCCACATCGGGATCTCGGGCTTTGCGTCGTCGCCGATCATGAGACCCACCTGCACGTGCCGCCCCTGCGGCCTGAGCGACCGTATGGACGCCACCGACGTGGTGGTGGCCCCGAGCGCGTCGATCGAGACGTCGGCACCGCCGCCTGTGATGTCGCGGACGGCCGACACCGGTGACTCGTCCGGGACGACCTGCACGGTGTGTGCGGCCCCGAACTCCGAGGCAAGGGCGAGCGCATCGCTGCTCAAGTCGAGCGCAATGACCTCGGCGCCGAGCGCCGCGGCGATCATGACCGCAGAAAGGCCCACGCCGCCGCAACCCCATACGGCGATCTTCGTGCCCTCGACGACCTTCGCCTGGTCGACGACAGCCCGGAAAGCCGTCGCGAATCGACACCCGAGGCCCGCGGCCGTCTCGTATTCGATGTCGTCGAGGAGCCGCACGACGTTTCGATCGGCGAACGGGAGCGCGACGTACTCCGCAAAGGAACCCCACCCGCTGAAACCGAACTGGTACTGGTTCGGGCAGATGTGCTCGTGACCAGCCTCGCACACGTCGCACTCGCCGCACCCGAGGACGAACGGCGCGGTGACCCGGTCGCCGACCCGGACCCGCGTCACCTCGGATCCGACCGCGACGACGTCGCCCGCCATCTCGTGCCCGGGAACGTGGGGGAGGGGGATCGACCGATCGTGGCCCATCCAGCCATGCCAGTCGCTGCGACAAATGCCGTTCGCTCGAACCCTGACGACGACACCGTCCGGCCTCGGTACGGGATCGTGCACGGTGCCGACGTCGATGTCTCCGCCGAACTCCCGGAAGATCGCCGCCCTCATGGGACCCTGACCATGTCTGGATTGAGTTCCTTCAACGTGGTGACCCCGAGAAGCTGCATCGTCCGAACGATGTCGGCGGTGAGGATGTCCGTTGCCCGTTGGACGCCGTCCTCGCCGCCGGCCATGAGCCCGTACAGGTAGGCACGCCCAACCAAGCATGCGTCAGCGCCGAGCGCCACGGCCGCAACGATGTCAGCGCCGTTCGTGACGCCCCCGTCGACCATCACCGCTGCCCGATCCGAGAGCGCCTCCCGTGTCGGATGCACCAGCCTGAGGGGGACGGTTGTACGGTCGAGCTGCCTGCCGCCGTGGTTTGAAAGGACGACGCCTGCCGCACCAGAATCGACGCATCTGACGGCATCCTCGACGGTCTGGACGCCCTTCACGACGACGGGCCCGTCCCAGTAGCCGACGAGCCATTCGAGATCGGCATAGTTCAGGGACGCATCGAAGAGCTCGTCGACCGCGTCCGCAACGGTGCCTTCGGTCGATGAAAGGGAAGCGAACGTGAGCGGGGGCGTGGTGAACAGGTCCCACCACCATGCGGGATGCCTCGCCATGTCGACGATCGTCTTGATGCGAAGGTTCGGGGGGATCGACAGGCCGTTGCGGGCGTCCTTCCGTCGATCGCCGCCCACGGGGAGGTCGACCGTCAGCACGAGCGTCCGGAATCCGGAGTCCCGGGCCCTGTCCGCGAGGTCCTGCGAAACGGCTCGATCACTCCACACGTAGAGCTGGAACCACTTGTCGGCGTCGGGCGCGGCTTCGGCGACGCCTTCGGGGGTGGTCGTGCCCATCGTCGACAAGCAGTACGGGATGCCTGTGCGCTGCGCCACGCGGGCGACCGCGGACTCGCCCTCGTGGTGCATCATCCTCGTGAACCCCGTCGGCGCAAATCCGAACGGGAATGCGATCTCGGCCCCGAGCAGCGATGTCGAGGTCTCGACGTTCGATACGTCGTGGAGGACGCGGGGTTGGAACTCCAGGTTCCGGAACAGGTCCCGAGACCTGGCGAGGCTCACTTCGTCGTGCGCCGCTCCGTCGACATAGTCGAACACAGCCTTCGGGGCGCGGCGCTGGGCACGGGCGCGAAGGTCCCAGATGCTTGCGTCCCACGAAAGCTTCCTTTCCCGCCGCGACGACGGCCGCGGCGGCCGCGCGAGGAGCGGACCAAAGTCCTTCCAACGCGGGAATTGCCTACGTACCACGGGGATACATTGCCACACTCACGGTCTCACCGCACCATCGCGTCGGCAGTTCCAGGGTCGCGGATTTTGGCGAATGAGCACCGCCCTGTTTGATAGCATGCCCGCAGCACGGTAGGAGCTGGGCGCAATGACGGACCTTCGGCATACAGAGGCAGACGAACTCCTCGAAGCCAACGCGCGCATCGCCGAGCTCGAAGCCGAGCGTGATGCCCTTCTTGTCTCCCTCCACAAGGACAAGCTCCTCAAACCGTTCCAGATCGAGCTCCTGAAGCTCCAACGGCACCTCGAGGCAGAGAAGACGCCGATGATCGTCATCTTCGAGGGGAGGGACGCCTCCGGCAAGGGCGGGACGATCCGTCGCATCACCCGATACATGAACGAAAAGCGTTACCGGGTTGTTGCCCTCGGCAAGCCGACCGAGGAGCAGAACTCCCAGTGGTACTTCCAGCGCTACGTCGAGCAGTTCCCCGCCGGGGGAGAGATGGTGCTCTTCGATCGCTCCTGGTACAACCGGGCGATGGTCGAGCCCGTTTTCGGGTTCTGCACGAAGAAGGAGTACCGCGACTTCCTCAGGGGGGTTGTGGGGTTCGAAAAGGACATCGTGCGGCAGGGCACCGTGCTCGTGAAGCTCTATTTCAGCGTTGACAAGGAGACACAGAAGCGGCGTTTCGAGCGGCGCAGGAACGATCCGCTCCGCAACTGGAAGCTGTCGGAGGTGGACGTCCAGGCGCAGGAGTACTGGGACGACTTCACCGAGATGAAACACCGCATGCTGGAGCGCACGAACTCCGGCTCGGCAAGGTGGACCATCATCCGATCGAGTTCGAAGTCGAAAGCGCGGCTCAACACCATGAAGGTGATCCTGAACGCCGTCGAGTACGCGGACCGTGACACCAGCCTCGACTGGAGCACCGACCCGGACGTCGTCGTCTCCGGAAAGGCCGAGCTCGCCCGGATGGACGAGGAGCGGGATCGCCTCGGCAGACCGCGACTGTGACCGACCTCAGGTCGCAGGCACACCGTCACAACGAACGTCTCCGAAGGCGCCTCGACTCGCTCGTACCGGCCCTGTTGGACGAGACCGGTGTCGACGCGTGGGTGCTCCTCGCACGCGAGTACGCCGAGGACCCGGTTCTCGCATCGATGCTGCCTGCGGAGTGGTTGTCGGCGCGCCGTCTCACGGTCCTGGTGCTGACGAAAGATCAACGCTTCGCCGTGACGAGGTATCCCGTCGGAGACCTCTTCCCGTCTGCCTGGGATCCCGAAGAGGAGCCTGACCAGTGGCGCCGCCTCGCTGCATTGCTGAGGGAGATCGATCCTGCGACGATCGGGACCGGGACGAACCCGACACAGGCTCATTCCGACGGGCTCACCGCGACCCTCAGGGACCGCCTCCTCACTGAACTCCCAGACGACCTCGCATCGCGGATCGTGAGCGCCGGGGAACTCGGCGTGCGATGGCTGGAGACACGACTCCCAGACGAACGAGCGATCCTCGCGCAAGCCGCGGCGAAGGCCCACGACATCCTCCGGCGCGGGTTGAGCCGTGAGGCGATCGAGCCGGGAACCACGACGACGGACGACCTCGTATGGTGGTATCGCCAGACGGTCCACGATCTCGGCCTCGGAACGTGGTTCCACCCATCGGTGTCCGTCCAGCGGCACGGCGCGCCAGACTCCGTGATTCGTCCTGGCGATTTCGTGCACGTCGACTTCGGGATCGTGTGGGAAGGGCTCTGCACGGACCAGCAGGAGCATGCCTACGTGCTGACGCCGGGTGAAGGCGACGCCCCTGAAGGCCTTCGACGGGGGATCACGAGGGCGAACCGCGTCCAGGACATCCTGATGTCGGAGTTCGTGACGGGCAGGACCGGCAACGAGATCCTCGCCTCCGCGCTCTCAGCGGCCGCAGATGAGGGGCTCGACGCAACGATCTACACACACAGCATCGGAGTCCACGGGCACGGAGCCGGGATGACGATCGGCATGTGGGACCAGCAGAGCGGCGTGCCAGGCGCCGGTGACCACCGACTACAGGCCAACACCGCGTATGCGATCGAGCTTTCGAATGCCTCGGTCGTGCCAGAGTGGGGCGGCGCGAGGGTGTCGTTCATGCTCGAGCAGAACGGGTGGTTCGACGGCGAGGCGTGCGAGTGGCTCGACGGGCGCCAGACCGAGCTGTGGTTGATCTGAGGAACGATCTACGCCCTTCCGAGCACCAGCGCGAGGAGTGCGATGCGGACGTACATGCCGTATTCGTGTTGATGTCTTCAGGCGCGGCCGAGCACCAGCGCGAGGAGTGCCATGCGCACGTACATGCCGTATTCCATTTGCCTGAAGTACGCGGCCCGCGGATCGGTGTCGAAGTCCGTTGAGATCTCACCGACGCGGGGGAGGGGGTGCATGACGGCCATGTCCGACTTCGCGCCCTTCATCACATCGGGTGTGATGACGTAGGAGTCCTTCACCTCGTCGTACTCGGACGGGTTCTCGAAGCGCTCTTTCTGGATGCGCGTCACGTAGAGGACGTCGGTTTCCGGCAGGACCTCATCGAGATCCGTCGTCGCGTGTTGTGGGATGCCCTTTTCGGCGACCGCATCCATGAAGTCCTGCGGCATCTGGAGAATCTCGGGCGAGACGTAGTTGATCTTGACGTCGAACAGCGTGAGCAGCTTCGCGAGCGAGTGGACGGTGCGCCCGTACTTCAGGTCGCCGAGCATCGTGACCGTCAGCCCGTCGAAGCGGCCCATCTCTTCCTTGATCGTGTAGGCGTCGAGGAGTGCCTGGGTCGGATGTTCACCGGGACCGTCTCCTGCGTTGATGACAGGCTTCACTGCCGCGGCGGCCGCACGGGCAGCCGCGCCCTTCTCGGGGTGACGGAGCACGACGGCGTCCGTGTATTGCTCCATCGTCCGCACGGTGTCCTCGAGCGTCTCACCCTTCGACACCGACGAATAGGTGACGTTGTTGATCTGCACGACGCTTCCGCCGAGGCGCTCGATCGCAGCCACGAACGACGATGAGGTACGGGTCGACGGCTCGTAGAAGAGGTTCGTGAGCACCTTGCCCTTGAGGAGGTCGAAGGTGCCGACGCGTTGCACCATGCCGTACATCTCGTGGGCGACGCCGAACAGGTTCTCCAGATCGCTGCGGTCGAACTGCGACACCGAGAGGATGTCCTGGCCGAAGAACCTCGGGTTGCGTACTTCGCCGAATGGCAGGTGGTCCGTCATGCATACTCCTTGTTCATCCCTGATGCCCGGCTCCGCCAGCGCGCGGCGTGACACACATGCGTGTGACATCGAAGCCCGGACATGGAAAATGCCGCTGCTCGGCGATCAGCTGAGCGAACGGCACCCTTGGTCATCAAAAGGCAACTGTAGCGCATCCGCGTCTGCACGAAATGTCAGGCATGTAATTCGACAGCGAGGTTTCAGCAGCCGATGACCCGTCGGGCCGTGATCACCTGGTCTGCGAACATCTCCCCATCCGCGAGTGTCCGGAGATGGTCGAGGCTCTCCGCGAGCGGCCCTTCAGCGGTCGCGTCCCCTGATGCGACCTTCGACAGGAGACCGAACGAGGTCGAAAGCGCGGCATCCGGCTCGGAACCGGCGCGCTGCGCTGCCTCGGCCGCAGAAGCGAACGAGATGGCCGCGTCGTCGTACATGCCGGCGGTGAGTTCGTGCGCGCCCACCATCCAGTGCGCCCTCGAGATCGCGAGATCGCCTTTGTCGAGGAACTCGGCGTAGGCGAGATTGCCCTTCGCCGCATCGAGCCCGGCAGCCGCCTCGGTGGGGGAGACGTCGATGCCCTGCTCGTCCCACCCCGGCCATGTGAACGATGCGATGTTGTAAAGGGTTGCCTTCACGCCGGAGAGGGCATCGTGCTCACCTTCGGGAGTAGAAGCGCTCTTCGCTACTGCAAGGAGTCGGCCGATCGACGAGTACCCGATGGCAAGAACATGGTGCAGGTTCCGGCGCTTCCAATACGCGTCCTTGAGGGCCGTGTCACATGCAACTCTCACATCCTCATCGCTCGTGTTGGCGAGATCTTCGAGGATCGCTGCTGCGGTGAATCGCGGGGTGATCGGCATGACCCCCACGCTACACGGCGAGCACCATCGCTCGTCCCGGCATGCCGGGACGCGTCACCTAGGATCGCGGTGCATCTCGCGAACTGGACATTGCAGTGGAGTACAACCAGCCAACCGACGACGATCTCGCTGCCCTGGTTTCCGACAGGGCCGCCTTCGTCGACCGCGTGTTGTCAGTGATTTCCGATGAGATCGTGCCGCTCACCGAGAAGGGCGTCCGCGGGGGAAGCAAGATCTTCGGGGGCGCGGTCCTCGCGAAACACGATCTCTCGACGGTCGTCGCCGTCACGAACGAGGAAACCACGAACCCCCTCCATCACGGCGAGATCGCGACGATCAACGCGTTCTATGCGATCCCACAGTCGGATCGGCCAGCCGCGAAGGACACCATCTTCCTCAGCACCCATGAACCGTGTCCGCTGTGCCTGGGCGGGATCACGTGGGGAGGGTGGGACAACTTCTTCTACTTCTTCAGCTACGCGGACACGAAGGACGCCTTTGCCATCCCACACGACATCCGGATCCATGAGGAGATCTGGTCGGCGACCGGTGGCGCCTATCACCACAAGAACATGTACTGGAACGCATGGCATATCCAGGATCTCATCGATGGCCTCGATGAGGGCACTCAGGCGGCGTTCAACGAGCGTTCCGATGCGCTGAAGGTCACATACGAAGAACTCTCGGCGGTGTACCAGGCGTCGAAGGGGACTGGGGCGGAGATCCCGCTCGCCTAGGTGAAGGCGTTCTCGCCGGTGATCGCTTGGCCGAGGATGAGCTGGTGGATCTCGTTGGTGCCCTCATAGGTGTACACGGTCTCGAGATTGCTCATGTGACGGAACACCGGATAGTCGAGCGTGATGCCGTTGGCACCGAGGATCGATCTTGCCTCTCGGGCGATGTCGAGCGCCGCTCGGACGTTGTCGTACTTCAGGAACGAGATGTGCTCGGGCGACGCCTTTCCCGCATCCTTCAGGTTCCCCACATGGAGTGCGACGAGCAGGCCACGGTTGATTGCAACCATCATGTCGACGAGCTTGCGCTGCGTGAGCTGGAAACCGGCAATCGGCCTTCCGAATTGGTGGCGATCCTTCGCGTAGGCGAGGGCGGACTCGTAGCACGCCTGCGCGGCGCCCATCACGCCCCATGCGATGCCGTACCTCGCCTCGTTGAGGCAGCTGAGGGGACCGCTCATCGATGACACCCCTGGCAGCATCGCGTGCTCTGGCAACCGGAGATCGTCAAACGTCAGCGTCGACGTGTGCGAGGCGCGGAGGGACATCTTGCCGTGGATGTCGGTTGCGGTGAAGCCCGACGCGTCGGTCGGCACGATGAACCCCCTGACTCCTTCGTCCGTCCTTGCCCAAACGACGGCGACGTCGGCGATCGACCCGTTGGAGATCCACGTCTTCGACCCGTTCAGTATCCAATCGGATCCGTCACGACGGGCATTGGTCCTCATGCTCGAAGGATCGGATCCGGAGTCGGGTTCGGTGAGGCCGAAGCAGCCGATCAACTCTCCCGTCGCCATCCGGGGGAGCCATTCCTGTTTCTGCTCCTCGCTGCCGAACTTCCAAATGGGAAACATGGCGAGCGAGCCCTGCACCGACACCATGGACCGGATTCCGGAGTCCCCACGCCCGAGCTCGAAGGATGCCACCCCGTAGTCGACCGCTGTCGCACCCGCGCAACCGTAGCCCTCGAGGTGCATGCCGAGGAGTCCCAGTTTGCCGAACTCGAGTGCGAGTTCCCGGGGGACCTGTCCGGACTCCCACCAGTCATTGATGTTCGGCAGTACGCGATCCTTGACGACGCCGCGCACGCTGTCTGCGAGCATCCGCTGTTCAGGCGTCCACAGTTCTCGGACGCCGAGGAAGTCGAGGGGGTCGATCGGAGGAGGAGTCGTCATTGTGGACGCAGTATCGCACAGGTCGCGATCTCCTAGCATCGAGTCCGTCTCGTTCAGCGCGGAGGGCTTTGATGGCCTATCGGATGATCGGCGTTCTGACCAGCGCAGGTGCCTATGGGCCAGGCCTCGAGGATGCACCCTCGGCCCTCAGGCGCACTGGCTTCCTCGATCGCGCAGCTGCCGACATCGTCGATTCAGGCGACCTTCCTGGTGCCGTCTTCACGCCTGACCCCACGAACCACAACGCCCAAAACCTCCGATCGGTCGTCGATGTCGCGAGCAGCGTGCGCGACGCCGTGGCGCAGGTGCATAACGACGGGAACATCCCTCTCATCATCGGAGGCGACTGCACAATCACGCTGGGCGTGGTCGCCGGCGTCCAGCGGCGTCACCCGGATGCCGTGCTCGCATACTTCGATGGCGATACTGATCTCTCGACTCCTGAGACGACGCGCTCGGGCATCCTCGACGCCATGGGCATTGCACACCTTCTCGCCATCAACGGCACGGTGTCCGACCTCACCACGCTTGGCGATCACACACCACCGCTGACCGGCGATCGCATCTCGCTCATCGGATATGAGGAGTCGGATCTCACCGAGCGGGAAGCCCGAGTCCTCGAGCAGCACCGTGTCCACTGCTTTTCCGCCGACGAGCTGCGATTTGACGTCGAGGGAACCCTGCCCAGGATGGACGCAGCGCTGGGGGAGGGGCCGAGGGTCGTCCATTTCGATGTGGACGCAGTCGACTCGACCGACCTTCCGCTCGCCGAATACCCGCATTTCAACACCGGAGTCAGCCTCGACACCGCAGCGCGGATACTGGAGCACCTCTGCGACACGTCGAACCTGACCGCCGTCGTCGTTACGGAGGCCAACCCCCGAAAGGACCCAGGGGGAGTGCACATGCAGCGTTTGAGCCACATCATCGCCGCGGCGCTCCCCATCGTCTGACATACCCGTGCAGGAATGTTACATAACGTGGATTATCGGCGTTCTTTCGACGATCGCGGACGTCGAAAACCCCGGGCCCACGATCGCTGAGACCGAGGACCCGGGGTCGTTCGAGTGCCTCTACATGCCCTGGCCGCTGTCCTGTGACGACATGCCGCCCGAACCGCTGCCAGGCGCTGCGTACTTCTTCCACCAGAGCTTTGCGGTGTCGATGCCTCCGACACCAAACGCCACGGCGAGCGCGACGCCTATCGCGGCAACGATGATCTTGACCACGTCTTCCGCGAAGGTGATCTCGAGCAGATCGAGCGCAAACAGCAGGCCGAAGATGATGATGCCGACACGGATCAGCCATGTGAGCCACCCGACGTTCTTGCCCTGTGCGAACGGCCGAACGAGGTCTGCGGACCAATTCGCCACCGCGGCGGCAATGATCACGATCGCGGCCGCAACGAAGACGGTCGGTAGCCAGCCGAGAAGGCGTTCGAGCAGGTCCTCGATCGTATCGAGCTTGAGAATACGAACGACGATCAGGAACAGGCCGACCATCAAGTAGGCGTAGATAACCGTACCTGTGATGGACGCGGCCGTTTGGTCGGAGCCTTCGAGGGCCCTGTTCACGCCTGATCGATCCCACACGGAGTCCAGCGCTGATGCGCCGAGCAGGCGCTCCACGACCTTCCTGACCCACCTGAGGATCCACCGGCCGATGATCAGTACGACCAGCGCAATTGCGATCAGTACGATCCATTCAAGGACGGTTTCGCCAAGGCTCTGGAATTCTTCGACTAACCGGTCCCAAAAGCCCGTGTCAGTCATGTGTCTCCCTTCTGATGCTGGAGCCCCATTATGGCAGCAGGGCGGGCCGCCCGTGGCGGTCACTCCGAGGTACCCTCGTACCCATGCGTCGCCTCACCTTCCGGCCCGGTCGCCCGGAGGACCTGGAGCTCCTCGCCGACATCACGATGGCGGGCGTCCGGTCGTACGACCAGGAACCGCCCGCCGCCAGCCTCGCCGAGCTCGAAGACATGGTGAGGAGACCCAATCCGCGCGAGATGATCACCGTCGCTGAGGAAGATGGGGCGATCGCCGGCTTCCACGGCATGGTGCTCGAGGAGGACTGGGTGGAACTCCTCAGGTTCTTCGTCACCGTTGACCGGATCGGTGCGGGATACGGCAGGGAAATGTGGGCGGACGTGCTCACCAGGGCGGAAGAGATCCGCGGCGAACGCGATCGTATGAGGATCATCTCCGACCCAGGCGCCATACCCTTCTATACCAAGGTCGGGTGCGCGCTCGAGCGTCGCATCGTCGTCGACGAGCCCTCAGGGTTCGCGCTCGGCATGATGTGGTACGACCTCGCCCGATGATGAGACCGGAGATGATCCCATGACCCAGATCGCGATGACCCGAATCATCGAACTTCCCTACGACGAGGCGGTCGACGCCTGTCGGGCCGCGCTGGCCGGCGAGGGCTTCGGCGTCCTCACGGAGATCGATGTCAAGGCCACCCTCGCCCAGAAGCTCGGCGTTGACCGGCCGCCCTACCTCATCCTGGGAGCATGCCATCCCGAGTCGGCTCATCGAGTGCTGGAAGCGGCTGGCGAGGTCGGGGTCCTCCTGCCGTGCAATGTGACCGTATCGGTGGAGGATGGCGATACGGTCGTCCGCGCCATGGACCCCAGCGGGGTGATGACGATGGTGGACAACCCCATCGTGGCTGAGGTCGCAGCCGACATCCGGGCACGGCTCCAGCGAGTCCTCGACACGGCGGCGCCGTCGAACTGAGGAGTGGCCCTATCCGCGGCCGTCAGTCGAGCCGCGTCAGGAGTTTGACGTCCGGCGTGTCGAGCAGCGAGAAACCTCGACCGGCTGCGATGTGCAGCGCCCGAAGGCGATCCGGCACCTCCCCTACCAGGCCGTCCTTGTCGAAGATGATGAACCGATTGAAGATGCGTGTGAACCATCCGTCGTGGGTGATGGCAACCTGGGTCGCCTCCAGGTCGTAGAGGACCTCCTCGATCACCTGGACGGACTCCAGGTCGAGGTTGTCCGTTGGCTCGTCGAGGAGCATGACGTTCGGATCGTCGCGCTCGAGCAGCAGCAGTTGCACCCTTGCCTTCTGACCGCCTGAGAGCTGCGACAGCTTGTGGCGCGACCGGTCCGCGAGGCCGTACCTGCCGAGCGCCTTCCTCGCCTCCTCGGGGTTCGGGAACCGGCGCTTGACGATGTCGAGCAGCTCCTCGCCGTCGTCTGGGATGTCGACGTCCTGGCTGAAGAACCCGACCCGTGCAGTGGGCCCGAAGCGGAGCAGCCCCTGTTCGACGAGGTCCGCGTTCTGGACCGCACGGATGAACGTCGACTTCCCAACGCCGTTCTCCCCGAGCAGCGCGACGCGATCCCCATTGAAGATCTTGAGGTCGAACGGCAGCACGAGCCCATCGACCTCGAGACCAGTGATGCGTATGGCCTCGTTCCCAGCCCTCGACCCCACGAACCGGGGAGCGATTTCCTTCTCAGGGGGCGGCAATTGTGGTGGGCCAGCCTCCTTGAAGCGCTCCCACCGCGACTCCGCCGCCTTCGCCCGCCCGGCCATCGCCTCGGATGCGCCGGCGCGCTGCTTGAGCAACCTGAAGTACCGGTACAGCCTCCGCTCCTCGTCGTTCCACGCATCGAGGTCCTTTGCGAGGCGCTCGTTCCTCCTCCGACGCTCGCCCCGGAACGTCGCGTAGTTGCCGCCGTGGATCCAGTGGCCGTTGTGTTCGAGGACAACCATGCGATCGATCGACTTCGTGAGGAGCGTGCGATCGTGCGACACCACGAGGATGGTCTTTGCGGACTCGCGGAGTGCCTCGTCGAGCCACGCCTTGGCGTTCATGTCGAGGAAGTTGTCCGGCTCGTCGAGGATCAGGGTTGGGACAGAGGAGTACATGAAGGCGCGCAGGATGATGCCTTTCCGCTCAACCCCCGAGAGCTCGACGAGCTTGCGAGACGAAGCCTCTGTGAGGCCCTGGTCGAGCACGGCGCGCGTGATCTGGTCC
>QJWC01000023.1 GCA_003235475.1 Acidimicrobiia bacterium
TCGCGCCCGCGGCCCCGGTTTCCGTCGTTTCTGTTCTGTGTGGTCATGCTCGCTCCTAGAAGTCCAGGCCGGACTCACGCGCACCGTCGGCGAGGGCCTTCACCCTGCCGTGGTACTTGAACCCGCCGCGGTCGAACACGACCGTCTCGATGCCTGCATCCTTGGCACGAGCACCGATGAGCTTGCCGACCTCCGTCGCGACGTCAACGGAAAGGGCCTTGCCCTTGACCGAGGACTCCTTCGACGAGGCTGATGCCAGGGTCGTGCCCTGGTCGTCATCGATGACCTGTGCGTAGATGTGTTTGTTGCTCCGGAACACCGCGAGGCGAGGCCGGACGCCGGTTCCACGAACCGACTTCCGAACCCTGAAGTGCCTGCGACGCCGGGCCTGTGCTCGGTTACCGCTCATCCGGACACCCCTGCCTTGCCTGCCTTGCGCCGGACGTGCTCGTCCGTGTAGCGGATGCCCTTGCCCTTGTAGGGCTCCGGCGGCCGCACCGCGCGAATGTCTGCGGCCATCTGGCCGACTTTCTGCTTGTCGATGCCGCTGACGATGATCTTCGTCTGCTCCGGCACCTCGAAGGAGATGCCATCCATCGCCTCGATGTTCACCGGGTGCGAGTAGCCGACCTGAAGTTCGAGCGCGTTGCCCTTGAGCGCGGCACGGTACCCGACGCCGATGATCGTGAGTTCCTTGGAGAAGCCCTGCGACACACCCATGACCATGTTGTTGAGCAACGCACGCGACAGCCCATGGAGGGCACGCGTGTGACGCTCGTCGTTGCCCCTCGAAAGGGTGACGACACCGTCCTCGATGCTGACCGCGATCGACGGATCGAAGCGCTGGGTGAGGGTGCCCTTGGGGCCCTTGACCTCGACCGACCCGTTGTCGGCTTTCACCTCGACGCCGCTCGGCAACTCGATGGGAGCGTTTCCTATTCGGCTCATGTCACCACACCCTGCACAGCACTTCGCCGCCAACGTTGCGCTGGCGTGCGTCGCGGTCCGTCATGACGCCCGCAGAGGTCGACACGATCGACACGCCGATTCCGCCGCGGACACGTTGAATGTCCTTCGAGCCTGAATAGACGCGGTGGCCGGGCTTCGACACCCGCTGGATGCCCTTGAGGACGCGCTTGCGGTCGGAGCCGTAGCGCAGGCGGACGGTCAGTTGCTCGCCGACCTCACCCTCGGTGGTCTTCCAACCATCGATGAACCCCTCCTCGGAGAGGATCCTGGCGATCTCCTGCTTGATCTTCGAGGACGGCATGGTCGTCTCGGGATGCAGCGCCGTATTGGCGTTGCGGATCCGGGTAAGCATGTCTGCGATTGGATCGGTGTGCATGATTACCACGAAGCCTTTCTGATCCCGGGAAGCTCTCCCCTGTGCGCCATCTCGCGAACGGCAATACGGGAGAGCCCGAACTTGCGGAAGTACCCGCGCGGACGCCCCGACGCGGCGCAGCGGTTGCGGTACCGCGTCGCCGACGCGTCGCGCGGCATCTTTGCGATGGCCGCGTATGCCTCACGCTTGTCCGCGTAGGACGTGTCCGGGTCCTTGATGATCTTGATGAGCTCGGCTCGCCGATCCGCATAACGCTCGATCAGCACCTTGCGCTTGTTGTTCTTGGCGATCTTTGAAGTTTTCGCCATCAGGCACCTACCTGCTGTCGACGGAACGGGAACCCGAATGCGTCGAGGAGGGCCCTCCCCTGTGCATCGGTCTCCGCGGTGGTCACCAGGGTGATGTCCATGCCGCGGATCTTCATGACTTTGTCGTAGTCGATCTCCGGGAAGATCAACTGTTCGGTGACGCCGAACGTGTAGTTCCCACGTCCGTCGAAACCCTTGGCGTTGAGGCCGCGGAAGTCCCTGATACGAGGGATCGCAAGGGCGATCAGCCGATCGAAGAACTCCCACATACGGTCGCCGCGCAATGTCACGTGCGCACCGATCGCTTGGCCTTCGCGGAGCTTGAAGTTCGACACCGATTTCCGGGCACGGTTGACCTTCGGCTGTTGGCCGGTGATCGTGCGGAGGTCTGCGACCACGCCATCGATCAACTTCGCATCGGCCGCGGCGTCGCCTGCGCCCATGTTCACGACGATCTTCGACAGGCGGGGTACCTGCATCACGTTCGCGAGGTCGAGCTCGTCCTTGAGCTGTGCCTTGATCTCGTTGTCGTACTTTTCCTTGAGGCGCGGTGCCATCAGAGGTCACCTCCGCATTTGCGACAGACCCTCGACTTGTTGCCGTCGTCGTCGAAGCTGGCGCCGATCTTCGTCGGGCCGCACTCCTTGCAGACGATCATCACGTTGGATGCGTCGATGGGCATGTCCTTGTCGATGATCCCTCCGGTGTTCAGTTCACCGGTGGGGCGCTGGTGGCGCTTCGCTGTCGCGACACCCTCGACGATGATCTTGTTGTCCTTCGGGAAGACCTTTGCGATTCGTGACTCGGTGCCGGCGTCCTTGCCGGCAATGACCATCACGGTGTCTCCACTGCGCAGCTTCATCACAGCACCTCCGGGGCGAGGGACACGATGCGCATGAACTGCTTGTCGCGCAGCTCTCGGCCGACCGGGCCGAAGATGCGGGTGCCCCTCGGCTGCTTCTGGTCGTTGATGATCACGCATGCGTTCTCGTCGAACCTGATGTAGGAGCCGTCCGAGCGACGGGTCTCCTTCTTCGTGCGAACGACGACGGCCTTGACGACCTCGCCCTTCTTCACGGTGCCACCCGGCGTCGCATCCTTGACTGCCGCGACGATGATGTCGCCGACCGAGGCGTAGCGACGCCCGGAACCACCGAGCACGCGAATCGTGAGCACCTCGCGGGCGCCGGAGTTGTCGGCGACCTTGAGACGCGTTTCCTGCTGGATCATTTCGCACGCTCCACGACCTCGTCGACGCGCCACCGCTTCGTCTTCGAAAGCGGGCGTGTCTCGACGATCCGCACCGTGTCACCGACGTGGGCATCGTTCGCCTCGTCGTGGGCGTGGAACTTCGTGCGAACCGGGACGGTCTTGCCGTACTTGGGGTGTCGCTTGACATCGCTGACCTCGACGGTCACCGTCCGGTCCCGGCTGTCGGAAACGACGACGCCAACGCGTACTTTCCTCGTTGCGCGCTCCATTTACGTTTCCTCCTGCTGAGATTCCCAGGCGGCGATCTCCTGCTCGCGCATCACGGTTGCGATGCGGGCGATGTCACGCTTGACCTGCTTGAGCCTTGCGGTGTTGTCGAGCTGGTTCGTCACGATCTGGAACCGAAGGTTGAAGAGCTCTTCCTTCGACTCGTCGAGCTTGTCACTCAGCTCCTGGTAGGTCATCTTTCGAAGTTCGAGGGCTTTCACAGCTCACCCCTCGATACGAACTTCGACTTGACGGGCAGCTTGTGCGCAGCGAGACGCATGGCCTCGCGTGCGAGTTCCTCGTCGACGCCCGACATCTCGAACATGACGCGGCCGGGCTTCACGACGGCGACCCAGTACTCGGGGTTGCCCTTGCCAGATCCCATGCGGGTTTCGGCTGGCTTCTCCGTGATGGGCTTGTCGGGGAAGATGGTGATCCACACCTTTCCGCCACGCTTGATCTTGCGGGTCATCGCGATACGAGCCGCCTCGATCTGGCGTGAGGTGATCCACCCACGCTCCTGGGCCTGGAGGCCGTAGTCGCCGAACGACACCTTCGTGCCGCCCTTGGCGTTGCCTTGCATCCGCCCCTTCTGGACCTTGCGGTACTTGGTCCGCTTCGGCATCAACATGGCTACGCCTCCTCGCCGTCTTCTTCGGAGCCGTCAGTCTCTTCCGGCGCATCCGCTGCGTCCTCGGCGGCTTCCGGGGCGACCTCTTCGGTGCCCTCGGCGGCTTCGGTTTCGGGGGCGGCGTCGGCTACGACTTCCTCGACGGCCACCGTGGCCTCGGTCGCAGCCTCTGTGGCCATCGTCTCGACGGTCTCAGCCGTCTCGACTTCGGCGGCCGCAGTGGCTTCCGTGTCGAGCACCTCGGCGACCGCCTCGCGGTCTTCCTTGAGCTCGGCGGTGGCCTCGGCTGCTGTCACGACGCGCTTGCCGCCACCAGCCTCGATGAGCCTCTTGCCACTCTTCTTCCCGCCGCCGGCTTCGACGACGCGCTTGCCGCCTCCGGCTTCGATGATGCGGCGACCGGCGCCACCGCCTGCGGCAGCCTCGGCGCGGGACTTGACCGAGCGACGACGCGTGCGGTCGGTACCGGACGCGAGCTTGGCTTCTGCCGCTGCCCGCGAGGTCCCGGGGCGCTCGATGACGTCGCCTTTGTAGACCCACACCTTGATGCCGATGGCACCAACCGTGGTCTCGGCGGTCGCCTGGCCGTAATCGATGTCCGCGCGGAGCGTGTGGAGCGGCACGCGGCCCTCCAGATACCACTCACGGCGGCCCATGTCCGCACCACCGAGGCGGCCGGAAGCCGCGACGCGCACGCCCTCGGCACCGGCCTTCAAGGCGGTGGACACCGTGCGCTTCAACGCACGGCGGAACGAGACGCGCCCTTCGAGCTGGTCAGCGACACTGCGGGCGAGCAGCGTTGCATCGAGTTCCGGGTTGTGGACTTCGATGACGTTGAACTTGACGATGCGACCGGAGATCTTCTCGAGGCCCGAGCGAAGGCGCTCGGCCTCTGAGCCGCCACGCCCGATGACCACGCCGGGACGACCGGTGTGGACATCGACCTGGACCTTCTTGTCCCCGATGCGCTCGATGTCGATTCGGGAGATCGCACCTCGCTTGAGCTCGCCCTTCAGATACGTACGGATCTTGTGATCCTCGGCAACCTGGGAGGCGTAGTCCTTTTCGCTGTACCAGCGGGACTTCCAGTCGGTCACGATCCCTAGCCGCAGACCGTAAGGATGGATTTTCTGCCCCATCAGGCAACCTCCTCATGCTCTGCTACGACGATCGTGATGTGGCTCGTGCGCTTCCGGATGCGGGTCGCACGGCCTCGAGCACGCGGACGCCAGCGCTTGAGCGTCGGACCTTCGTCCGCGTATGCCTCGGCGACATACAGCTCGTCTGCGTCGAGTGCTTCGTTGTGTTCTGCGTTGGCGATTGCCGAATCGAGGACCTTGCGGATCGTTGCCGCCGCCTTGCGGTTCGTCAGGTCGAGGACCACGCGCGCCTCGTCGACGGGAAGACCGCGGACGAGGTCGAGCACGCGACGCACCTTGGAGGGCGACTGTCTGATGTGCTTTGCCTGTGCGCGGGCGGTCATCGCTTCCTCGCTGACTTGTCGGCCATGTGGCCGCGGAAGGTGCGGGTCGGCGCGAACTCGCCGAGCTTGTGACCGACCATCGATTCGTTGATGTACACGGGGACGTGCTTGCGGCCGTCGTGGACGGCGATCGTCAGGCCGACCATCTCGGGGATGATCGTGGAGCGACGGCTCCACGTCCTGATGACGCGCTTGTCGCTGCCGGAGTTCGCCTTCTCAACTTTTCGCAAGAGGTGCTCGTCGACGAACGGCCCCTTCTTCAGGCTCCTCGCCATGGGTTACCTCTTCCCCTTCTTGCTGCGACGCCGCACGATGTACTTGTCGCTCGCCTTGTTCTTCTTTCGGGTCTTGCCCTCCGGCTTGCCCCACGGGCTCACCGGGTGACGACCGCCTGAGCTGCGGCCCTCGCCACCACCGAGTGGGTGGTCGACCGGGTTCATCGCAACACCGCGGGACTGCGGGCGCTTGCCCTTCCAGCGGTTGCGGCCAGCCTTGCCAACCTTGATCAGCTCGGCGTCGGTGTTCCCGACCTGGCCGACGGTGGCTCGGCAGTCGAGGTTGACCTGGCGCATCTCACCCGAGGGCAAACGCAGCAGGGCAACCTGGTTCTCTTTGGACATCAGCTGCACCGAGGCGCCTGCTGACCTGGCCATCTTGGCCCCGCCACCCGGCCGCAGCTCGACTGCGTGGACAACGGTACCGGTCGGGATGTTGCGCAACGGCAACGCGTTCCCTGACCGGATCTCGGCTCCCGACCCGGACTCCAACATGTCGCCCGGCTTGATGCCGACCGGCGCAAGGATATAGCGCTTCTCGCCATCAAGGTAATGGAGGAGGGCGATGCGGGCGTTGCGGTTCGGGTCGTACTCGATGCCTGCGACCTTGGCGGGAACCCCGTCCTTGGTCCGGCGGAAGTCGATGATGCGGTAACGACGCTTGTGCCCACCACCGCGATGGCGCGACGTGATGCGACCGTACGAGTTCCTGCCCGACGAGCGCTTCTTCGGGGCGAGAAGGCTCTTCTCGGGCTCCGACTTGGTGATCGCGTCGAAGTCCGAGACGGTTTGGAATCGGCGGCCCGGCGAGGTGGGCTTGAGTTTCTTGACACCCATGGCTTATACCTCGAAGACGTCGATCGAATCACCGGCAGCGAGGGTGACGAGGGCACGCTTGGTGTCCTTGCGCTTCCCCACCGTCCATCCGGTGCGCTTGTGCTTGCCTTTGCGGTTCATCGTGTTGACGTTGGTGACCTTCACGTCGAAGATCTCCTCGATCGCCTGCTTGATCTGCGTCTTGTTCGTGCGCGGATCGACGATGAACGTGTACGTGTTGTGGTCCGAGACCATGTCGTAGGACTTCTCCGAAACGACGGGCTCGAAGATGATGTCGCGCGGGTTCTTCTTCATGCGGCGTCACCTGCTTTCGCTGTCCTGGCACCAGCGGCGTGCTCCTCGGTTCCGCGAGGTGCGCCCTGGCCGAGCTCGAGCGTTCCCTTGCTCATCACGATCGTGTCGGCCCACAGCACGTCGTACGTGTTTGCCTGGCCGAGGTTGGAGGCGATGACGTGGTCGAGGTTCCGGAACGACTTGATGGCCGCGCGCTCGTGGTCCTCGGCGATGAGCAGCACCTTGCCGGTCACTCCCATCGCTTGGAGAAGCGCGACCGCGTTCTTGGTCTTCGGCTCGTCCCAGACGTCGAAGGTCTCGACGACCTTGATCTGGTTGTCCGCCGCCCGTGCTGACAGCGCACTGCGCAGCGCGAGCCGCTTCATCTTCTTGGGCGTCCGCTGGCTGTAGTCCCGCGGCTTCGGGCCGTGGGCCACACCGCCGCCGACCCACTGCGGGGAGCGGATCGAACCGTGACGGGCACGGCCGAGGCCCTTCTGGCGCCACGGTTTCGCACCACCGCCGC
>QJWC01000003.1 GCA_003235475.1 Acidimicrobiia bacterium
TCGAGGTGGTCGTTCACGAGGCCCATTGCCTGCATGAAGGCATAGACCGTGGTCGGCCCGACGAATCGCCAGCCCCTCCGTTTCAGGTCTTTCGAGAGGGCCTCCGAGTCCGGAGAGGTGGCTGGGAGGTCGGTTGGCACGCGACGGGGAGGTTCCCATCCCCAGAAGTACGCCGAGAGCGAACCGAACTCGGCGCCGACTTCGAGCGCCCGCGCGGCGTTGTTGATCGTGGCCTCTATCTTCCCCCGATGTCTGACGATCCCTGCGTCGCCGAGGAGTGTCTGCACATCGGCTTCGGTGTACTCGGCAACCACAGCCGGATCGAAACCGGCGAACGCCGATCGGAAGTTCTCCCGCTTGCGGAGGATCGTGAGCCACGACAAGCCTGCCTGGAACCCCTCGAGGCAGATCTTCTCGAATAGACGATGGTCATCGAGCTGCGGGAAGCCCCATTCGCGGTCGTGGTACCGCTCGTAGTCGGCGTCACCAACGCCCCACCAACACCGCGGCTCTCCGTCGGAACCGATCTCGAGGTGCATCAAACGGGGCCTTCGCGAACCTTCTTGCGCTGTGCCGCGCGGGAGTGGCGAAGGACTACGTTCATCAGCTCCTCGACATAGTCCGGATCGAGATCGTGGCGGACCGCATCCTCCCGGAACTTCTCGAGGAGCTGCGCCTCGCGCTCGTGCGAGTACAGCGGCTGACCGGCCTCCGACTTCAACGAACCGATCGCTACCGAAACCTCCTGGCGCTCGGCGATCAACTCGAGCAGGCGTTCATTGATCTCGTCGATGGTCGCCCTGAGCGATTCGATGCGCGGGTCGTCTGTCATGGGGGCAATGTAGACGAAGCGCCGCCTACGAAAGCAATTCCCTGGCCCGGCGCGCAAGGAGTGGGGCGATCGGCTCGAAACCTGAGAAGCGCCGATCCGAGGTCTGGCCAGCCACGAACCGTGCATAGATCTGCTCGATGATGACGGCGATTCGGAACATCGCGAGTGCCTCGTAGTACGTGATCGCTGAGAGATCGAAACCTGTTCGTGCGGCGTACCGCTCCTTCACCAGGTCCTTCGGGAGGACGTCGCCGATCGCGACCGCTCGCTCACCGAACACCAGGTACGTCGGGTCATCGGTCTGCGCCCAATACGCGAGCGCCGTGCCCGCGTCGACAAGCGGGTCCCCGAGCGTGGCCATGTCCCAATCGAACACGGCGACAAGCCCTCCCTTGTCGTCGACCATCGTGTTGTCGAGCTTGTAGTCGTTGTGGAGGATCGCGACCGCCTGCGGCTGCGGTATGTGGTCGGCGAGGAGGCCCGCCACGACGTCCATGTCGGGGACCGAACGTGTCGCAGCTGCGTTCCAGCGTTTCGTCCAGCCCTCGATCTGTCGCTCGACGAATCCGGCAGGCCTGCCGAGATCCTCGAGATCGACGGCGGCCGGATCAACGGCGTGGAGATCCGCGAGCGCGTCGATCAACGATTCTGCCACGCTCTGCTGCATGGAGTGATCGTCCGAGTAGCCGCGGGGCCATGACTTCCGGATCACGGATCCCTTGCGTCGCTCCATGACGAAGAAAGGCTTGCCCATCACCTCGGAATCGGCGCAGAACGCGTAAGCCTCCGGCGCGAGCGGGAACTCACTGTGGAGCCTCGAGAGCACCTTGTACTCGCGGGCCATGTCGTGGCCGCCCTTCGCCACCGTGCCGAGCGGCGCCCTCCTGAGGACGACCTCCCTGCCGGAGGCGCTCGTTGCCCTGTACGTGAGGTTGGCGGCACCGCCAGGGAACTGGTCGAAGGTGACCGGGCCGTCCGAGAAGTCGTCTGGCATCGATTCTGCCAGGAAGCCTGCAACGCGGTCCTCGTCGAACCGTTCCTCCTCGCGGATCGGGGCGGTGTCAGTCATCCGGCGAGCCTACCGATGGTCTCAGACACCCGCCGAACGGATAGCGACGGCGATCAAGACGACGGCGAACGCGGCCGTCAGGCTCACCTCGAGCCAGTGGCGAAGGGCCGATACGCCGGGAGCGCGCATCCCGGGCCGACTCTCTCCGACGACGACCGCAACGATCCCGAGCACGACAGCCACCGCACCGGCGGTGAGGAACAGCGGCTGCCACGGGACGGCAGAATCGAGCGCCATGCGGTCCACCATCATCGACAGGAAGAGCGCGGCGAGATACAGATTGGTTAACCCGAAGTAACGCATCGCCCTGCCGGGCTCCCGGCGCAGCTTCAAGGCGTACGAAGCGAGGCCGACACCGGCCGCGACCGCGACGGTTGCGTAGATCCAGCCCAAGCCCATCGCGGCGAGGAGAAGCGACACGCCTGTCGTCACCACGGAGTACCACACGATGTGCGTCAGCGTCCGCTCGACGCCAACGACCACAGGGAGCATCGGGACGCCGGCAGCGCGGTAGTCCTCTTCGTACTTGAGTGAGAGTGCCCAGAAGTGCGGGGGCGTCCAGAAGAAGATCACGGCGAACATCATCCAGGCAACACCCGAGAGATCACCCGTCACCGCAGCCCAACCGATCAACGCTGGCATCGCTCCGGCTGCTCCACCGATCACGATGTTCTGCGTCGTCGTCCGCTTCAGCACCATCGTGTATGCGAGCACATAGAAGAGGTACGCAACCGCCGAAAGCAGGCCGGCCAGGGCCGACGCACCGACCCACAGAACGAGTGAACCAAGGACGCCCAGGCAGATGCCAAAGACGAGCGCGGCCTTCGGGGTCACGCGATCGGTGGGGAGCGGTCGGCCGCTCGTCCGTCGCATGATGCGGTCGATGTCAGCGTCGTACACCTGGTTCACGACGTTTGCCCCGCCGGCGGACAGGGAGCCACCGACGAGTGCGACAACCGCGAGTCGCCATCCGGGCCATCCCGCGGCGGCCACAACCATTGCCGGCACGGTTGTGATCAGCAGCAGCTCGACAATGCGCGGCTTCGTCAGCTCGACGAAGGTCCTGACCGTCCCGCGCACGGGTGAAGCGGCGACGGTCATACGGGTTCGGTGACCGGATCAGGCACCATCGACGGCTGTGCGAGGATCACCGCCCCGAAGATCACGAAGATGATCCACAGCGCATCAGCGACGAGGAGATGCAGCACCTGCGTCGCGAGGGGCGTGAGGAAGAACACGTTCGCGATGCCAACGAACATCTGGGTCAACACCACGACGGTCAGGATGCCGGAAACTCGTTGCGCCTGCTCGGAGGACCCTCTCGAACGGCGCATCGCGATCCACGCGACCGTGAGGCCGCCGAGCACGGCGATGAGGGGATGCAGAATCCGCAGCTTGCTGAGGACGGGAGCTGTCGGCCCGAACTTCGCTGCAAGGCCTCCGACGACGGACTCGGAAGGGAACACGGTGTCGGCGAGGGCGTTCAGGGCTCCGGATGTGCCGATGAGGACGAGGATGGCAGCGCCCAGCAACAGCCAGCGGCCGTCATGCGAGCGAAGGGAACGCCTCGGTGTCGCATGACCGGATCCCCACCAGGCGGTGAGGGTGAGTGCGGCGAGGAGGAGGAAGGTGTTCACGAGATGCAACGGAACGACGATGGTCCTCCCGAGCGACACGTCGGCGTCGACCCACCCGAAGAGCACGAGGGCCGCGCCCAACAGTCCCTCCACGACAACGAGGACGACCGCCAGGAGCGCCGCCCGACGCGTCGGGCTTCCCCTGTCGAACCACCGAAGCGCCATGACGATGAGCGATATCACGAGGACCCCTGCCAGCGCGGAGGTTGCGCGGTGGGTGAACTCGATCACCATCTCCGCGCCGGCGCTTTGGGGAATGAAGAAGTCCCCGCATTTCGGCCACGTCTCGCCGCAGCCGTCGCCCGAGCCCGTGGCCCTGACGAAGGTGCCGAACAGGATCACGAAGACGCTGTAGGCGACGGTGGCCCACGCCACGAACGCGAACACCTTTCGCCTGCTGTCGCTGAGTTCCGGCATGGGCGCAGGGTACCTGTCCACCCATGGCCACTCCCCTCGGATCGACGGATTGGGGCCGTGGGCGGGTCGGTACCATCGAGCGGATGAAGAAGCTCCTCTTCCTGGCCGCTCTCGCCGCCATCGCCGCGGTCGTGTACCGCGTTCTCACCACCGAGATCCCGCTCGAAGAATCCTGACACCGTGCACATCCGATCCTTCGGCGAAGGACCCCCGCTGGTGGCGCTCCACGGGTTCACGCTGACCGGCGCGCACTTCGAATCGCTCGCCGCACGGATTCGCCGAACCATCTCCGCCCCCGACCTAGCCGGGCATGGGGGCAGCGCTACCGAGCCAAGCGACTTCACGGCCGTGGTCGATTCGGTGGTCGCACATCTCGAGTCATTCGGCGAACCCCCGCCGCTCCTCGGACACAGCCAGGGCGGTCGTGTCGCGCTCGGAGTCGCCGTTCGAAGACCAGAGCTTGTCTCACACCTGATCCTCATCTCCGCAACCGCAGGCATCGACGATGACGATGTACGGGCCACGAGGAAGGCGGACGACATCGCCCTCGCCGATCGGATCGTCGAACTTGGGTTGGAGGCCTTCCTCGATTGGTGGACAGCCGATGGCTTAACGTCCACCGCTTCGCTCCCGCCCGAAGTACGCCGACGCGACCTCGACGTCCGCCGAGAGAACACGGCCCAGGGCCTCGCGTCGGCGATCCGTGGGTACGGCCAGGGATCGCAACCCGTCTTGTGGGATCACCTCTACGACGTCCGCGTGCCCGCGCTCGTCGTTGCCGGTGAGAGGGACGCGAGGTACACCGCGATCGCGGAACGGCTCCAGGAGTCACTCCCGAACGCGACCCTGAGGATCGTCCCCGAGAGCGGACACGGTCCGCTCCTCGCTCAGCCGGACATCACCGCCGAATTGGTCTCAGGTTTCCTCGATGGGGAGCGGTGAGCCGGACGACCAGTCATAGAAGCCTCGACCTGACTTCCTCCCCAGATCACCCCGGGCGACCATCTCCCTGAGCAGGGCAGGCGGCTCGAATCGATCCCCGTAAACCGATGCGAGGTGGTCAGCGATCTTCAAGCGGACGTCGAGCCCGACGAGGTCGCCGAGCATCAGCGGGCCCATCGGATGGCGATATCCCAGACGCATCGCGGTGTCGATGTCCTGCGGCGACGCAACGCCCTGTTCGACCATGCGGATCGCCTCGATGCCGACGAGCACCCCGAGGCGTGACGTGGCGAAGCCAGGCGCGTCGTTCACCACGGCCTGCTCCATGCCGAGCGCGTCGACGAGGGCACCGATCTCCTTCAGCGTTTCGGCGCTCGTCGCGCTCCCCCTGACCACCTCGACGAGCGGCATCGCCCAAACGGGGTTGAAGAAGTGCATGCCAGCGAAGGTCGCGGGAGACGAGAGTCCCTCGGCGAGTTGGTCGATCGAGATGCTCGATGTGTTGGTGGCCAGAATCCTTGGCTGCCTCGCCTCGGCGGCAGCGAGGATGCCGCGCTTGAGGGGAACATCCTCGATGACCGCTTCGACAATGACGTCGAGCCCCACGGGGAGGGCGTCCACCCCCGATGCCGGCTGCAGCCGAGCAACGGCAGCGTCAGCCTCGTCGGTATCCAGTTTGCCCCGCTCGACAGCCGTGCGGAGCGTTTCCTCGATGCGCTCAACGGCCTCCTTCGCAGTCGCCAGATCGACATCGACCACATGGACCGTGAACCCTCTTGCCGCGAAGCGATGCGAGATCCCGATACCCATCGTGCCCGCGCCGATGACGGCCATTGCTCGTTCGCGCGGAGGCACCGTGTTCGTCACGGGGCCAGCGTAGGCGACGCCGCGATCCGTACGGATTCAGTCCTACTGTCCGCCGCATGAACGACATCCGCCTCACGGCGTATTCGCACGGCGCCGGTTGAGCGTGCAAGCTCGGCCCTGACGAGCTGACGCAGGTCCTGCGTCCCCTGCACGATCACCAAGCCACCCGACACCCGGATCTCCTGGTGGGATTCGCCGGGTCGGACGACGCCGGGGTCATTCGCCTCGATGGCGGGGATGCCCTCGTGCAGACGGTCGACTTCTTCACGCCGATCGTCGACAACCCGTATGACTGGGGGCGGATTGCTGCTGCTAATGCGCTGTCCGACGTGTACGCGATGGGCGGCGACCCGTTCACCGCCCTGCAACTCGTCGGCTGGCCGCGCTCGGGCCTCCCGATGGAACTCCTCCACGATGTGATCGCCGGCGGAGCCGATGTGATGGCAGAGGCAGGGTGCGTCATCGTCGGCGGCCATTCGATCGATGACCAGGAACCGAAGTACGGTTTCTCGGTGACCGGGAGGGTGCCAGAGGCCGAGATGCTCACCAACGCGGCGGCGGAGCCCGGTCAGACGCTCGTCCTCACCAAACCGCTCGGCACCGGCGTGATCGCGACTGCGCACAAGGCCGGAGCCGCGTCCGATGACACGGTGTACGCAGCGGTCGAGTCCATGGCGGCGCTCAATCGCGGCGCCGCAGCGGCGGCGAGGCGGGTCGGAGTGCGCGCCGCAACGGATGTCACGGGCTTCGGCCTCCTCGGCCATCTCTCAGAAGTCATCCGAGCGTCGTCGGTCTCGGCAACGATCGAGTCGTCGGCATTCGAACTCCTGCCGGATGTGCGCGACCTCGCAGCAAACGGATACATCGCCGGTGGAACGAAGCGGAACCTGAAGGCTGTGTCCCCGATCCTCGACTCCACCGGCGTCGACGAGGTCGGCGTGTTCATCGCCGCCGACGCACAGACGTCCGGGGGCCTCCTGCTCGCTGTTGATGGCGCGCTGACCGCGGCGCTCCTCCAAGCGCTCGACGACGAAGGGGTGCACGGCTTCGTGATCGGTGCAATCGAGGCGAGGACCTTCGACCACGGGCCTTCTGGACGGATCCGTCTGAAGCCGTAGGGCATCCCGGAGCGAATATGCTGCGCACCGATGAAGATTCCCCTTCCGCGCCCTCGCCAGTTCGGATCGATGATCCGCGAACTCGCTCGCCGGAGCCCCGGCGAGGCCGAGGCATACCTCGACTCGCATCACGACGAGTGGGAGGACCTCGCAGAGCGCAGCCCGCACGACGCAGCTGACATCCTCGAGGCCATCGATGAGGGCGGCGCTGCTGATCTCCTGTCCGACCTCGAACTCGACGACGC